>DATAPW010000163.1:0-2023 GCA_036265005.1 Acetobacteraceae bacterium
AAGCTAAAGCATCCGCCCCTCTCTGAGCGTCGTCATGATCCGTCTGCTGCTGATGGGGACTGACCTTAACCCGGCCGCCCGGAGCAGCAACCATCGTGGCCAACCCGCATAGGACGGATATGCGGGCTTACGGCAAATATCGCCTCCGGCGATGAATTCCTGATGCGATCATGGCGGCCTATGGTTCGTCGTCGTCGGGCAGCGCAGTCGACTCATCGTCCTCGCGGGTTGGGTCGTGACCGTCCCGACCGTTGCGTTCGCCTGGCGCGCCTTCGATCGCGACGTCACCGGATTCCTCCTCCTCCTCCTCGTCGCCTTCGCCAAACCCGCTTATTAACCAATCGACCCCCTCTTGTACGTTTGTCGGAATGAGCACAGAATCGCCTTCGACGAGCAAGGGATCGGAGCGATGCGGGCAATCATGCAGGGGCTGACGGATGCCGAATTCGAGCGGCTGTACGGTACGGAAGGGCAGTGTCTGGTGGCGTGGGTGAAGGCGCGCCAGGGCGCAGGCATGCCGTGCCCGCGCTGCGGCAATCCGAAGAGCTATGTCTACGACCGGCGGGTCGGCTGCACGCGGTGCGACATGCGCTGGTCGATTACTTCGGGCACTGTGATGGCCGACACCAAGCTGCCGCTGACGACCTGGTTCCGGGCCATGCACCTGATGACCAGCACCAAGCAGTGCATCTCCGCGGTCGAACTCGGCCGCCGGCTGGGCGTCAGCTATCCAACGGCGTGGTATCTGCACAAACGACTGCGCCACGCGATGACCGAAGAGGCAGATCACTGCCAGTTGGGCGCACCTGCCCAGAGCGGCTGGACGCCAATTGTAGAGGCCGACGACGTCTATCTCGGCGGCGAACGCAACGAGGGCCGCGGCACCGCCGGCAAGACCCGCGTCATCGCCGCCGCCGAGCGCTATCCGAGTGGCCGCATGGGCGCGGTCGCAATGGCGCTGGTCAGCGGCTTCTCGAACGCGGAGGCAGCAGCGTTCCGAGACGCCCACATCACCCCCGGGGCACAAGTTCACACAGACGGCACGCCAGCCTTTCATGTGTTCGGTGAGGGCGGACGCATCCATGTCGCCACCGTCACCGGCGGCAAGCGGCCGGAACGCGAGCGCAGCGCGCCTTTCTTCACCATCAACACGCTGATCTCCAATCTCAGCACCGCGCTGAAGGCCACCCACAAGGTGTTCTTGCCCAAGCATCTGCCCGACTACCTCGGCGCCTTCTGCTGGACCACAAATCACCGACGCAACATGCACGGCATGATCGGTGCGCTATGCAGCGCAGTCGCAACCTCCTCTCGACTCACCCGCCGGACCGTCTACCAGTAGCGGGCCGATTGGTTGATAAGCGGGTTTGGAATTCACCGCAGACGCTGCGCTGATCGATTGCCGCTGGCCAGGACGCTCGACAACAGGTGTTTGTCCCTTCACGCCCCACGTCTTGCCATGCACCGCATCGGCGCGGAAACCGGATTCGTCCCAGAAATACACCTCGCCACCGGATGCTTTCGCCTGCCGCGCAATGGCAGGAAACGTCTCGCGCTGCCATCGCTCAATCGCTTCCGGATCACGCTGGTAGGCGCGTTGCAAAGGTTTTTGTGGGGTCAAGCCGAGTTTGGCCAGCAATTCGCCCACAGCAGTCACGCCAAGGCGCATGTCGAATTTGCGCTCAATGAGAGCGGCCACCACCGATCGCGTCCACAAGCCGAAATCCAATCCATATTGGCGCGGATCGCAGCCGTTGATCCAACGAAAAACTTGTTGCTCCTGGCGTGGCGAGAGACTTCGTGGCCGTCCGGTCGCAGGCCGGGAGAGCAGCGCTTTCACGCCGACACCAGGCGCCGCCGCGGCCGCCAGCCATTTGTAAATCGTCGTGCGACTGAACCCGTAAGAGGCAATGACCGCGGCCGCCTGCTCCCCATCGCGCACGCGTTCAACTGCCAGCAGCCGTATGGCCTCCAGCGTCCGGTGGTCGAAACTGCGGCCATCACGTTTCATGCTTCATGATAC
>DATAPW010000164.1:0-38969 GCA_036265005.1 Acetobacteraceae bacterium
AGGCGGGGGGCCGACAGGCCCAGCCTTGAGCACGGTGGCGGACCAGCCGACAATCAAAACGTCGCAGCGAGCGCCGTTGACGCTCATGACGGTCGCTCGCAATGACAGGAGTCTATCGCTCGGTCTGCTGCAATCTCGGTATGTCGCGCTCGATGCGGACCGCGATGCGGTTCTTGCGCCGGCCGACGCGGCCCTCGAACAACACCACCGCGCCGCAGCGCACCAGCACCGGTGCGCCGAGCATGGTGTTCAGCACGACGCGGGTGCCCGGTTGCAGCGCCATGACGTCGGACAGCCGCATCGTCTGCTCGTCCAGCACCACATCCAGCTCGACCTCGGTGTTCCACAGCTCCTCGGCAAGGTGGGTTTCCCAGATCGAATCGCGGCCGAATTTCTCGCCCATGAACTGCTGCAGCAGCAATTCGCGCACCGGTTCCAGCGTCGCATAGGGTAGCAGCAGTTCCATGCGACCGCCGCGATCCTCCATGTCGATCCGCAGCCGGGCCAGCACCGCGGCGTTAGATAGCCGGCTGATGGTGGCGAAGCGCGGGTTCACCTCCAACCGCTCGAAGCGGAACGTCACCGGGCACAGCGGATCGAAACTGGCGGACAGGTCGGCCAGCACGACCTGGATCAGCCGTTCCACCAGCGTGCGTTCGATCGTGGTGTAGGGGCGGCCCTCGATGCGCATCGCCGCGGTGCCGCGCCGGCCGCCCAGCAGCACGTCCACGATCGAATAGATCATGGCGGAATCCACCACCATGAGCCCGTAATTGTCCCACTCGTCTGCCTTGAACACCGCCAGCATCGCCGGCAGCGGGATGGAGTTCAGGTAGTCGCCGAAGCGCAGCGACAGGATGTTGTCGATGCCGACCTCGACATTGTCCGAGGTGAAGTTGCGCAGCGAGGTGGACATGATGCGCACCAGCCGGTCGAACACGATCTCCAGCATCGGCAGGCGTTCGTAGGACACCAGGCCGGAGCTGATGATCTTCTGCATGCCGGTGCGGTTTTCGCCGCCCGCGGGGCCTTCGTCGAAGCCGAGAAGGCTGTCGATCTCGGCCTGGTTGAGCACGCGGGCCGGCTGCGCTGCGGGTGCCGCCTCGCTGGCCTCGGTTTCCGCACCCCACGCGGCGGCGAGTTCTTCTTCGGTCTGCGGCGGCGGTTCCGCTGTGCCGCTCATTGGATCAGCATCTGGGTGAACAGCACGTCGGTGATGTGCGCCGGCGCGGCTGCGAGGTTGGCGCGTCCGAGCAGTTCCTCGCGCAATCGGTAGGTACCGCCGGAACCACGCAGTTCTTCCGGGCGCATCTCGCGCAAATAGGTCTGGAACAAGTCCTGCAGCCTTGGCATTGCCGCCTTCACCCGCTCCACATCGTCCGGCTTCGTCAGTTCAAGCCGCGCCTGCAATTTCACATAGCTGGGGCGGCGAGGATTGCTGTTCAGGTTGGCGACCATCTCGGGCAGGTCGACATAGACCGGTGCCTGCGGTTGAGCGGTTTCCGCAGTCGGCTCGGCACGGTTCAGTCCGAGCAGGTGCGGTATGACGCCGGTAAACCACAGGCCGGCGCCTACCCCGACCAGTACCACAGGAGCTGCGAGCAGGATCAGCTTGCGTCTGCCGCCTGGCTTCGTCGGTTCGGCCGGCGTGGGCGCTTCGTCGACTTTGTTCGGTTCTGCTGCTGCCGGGGCCTTGGCCACGGGCTGCTCCTTTGTATCGGCCTGTCCCGATAGCCGGAGAGTGGCACACAGGCATTAAGGAAGCCTTGCGTCCGGAACTGCCCGGCAAAAACCGCCGGGCGGCGTGGTCGCTGCCGGATATTCCCGCGCGCTAACCAGCATCCAGCCGCCATGCGGCCATGGCACACGCCTTGCGACCACATCCGCACAGGCACGACGGATTGCATCGATGGACATCGTCAGCAGCATCGCCACCTCCCGCCTGGTCGCACAGCAGCGCGCCATGGATGTCGCGGCGGACAACATCGCCAACGCCAACACGCCGGGGTTCAAGACCGAGCACATGCTGTTCAACGACTGGCTCAGCCGGCAGAGCGGCACCACGGCGCCGCCAGGCGGCCGCACCATCGCCTTCACCCAGGATCGCGCGACGTGGCGCGACCAGCGATCCGGCACGCTCAGCCATACCGGAAATCCGTTCGACCTCGCGATCACCAGCGACGGCTATTTCACCGTCGGCACGCCGCGCGGTCCGCGCCTGACGCGCGACGGCCGCTTCGGCCTGATGCCCAACGGGACCGTGGCTGACAGCAGCGGCAATGCGTTGCTGGATACCAACGGCAAACCGATCCAGATTGCGCCCACCGACACACAGATCACCATTGCCGGTGACGGCACGATCTCCAGCGAGAATGGCCAACTCGGCAAGGTCGGCGTGGTGCGGGTGACGGACGCCATGCAGATCGCCGGCGAAGGCAACACGCTGGTCCGAGCCACCGGTCCCACGGCTGCGATCGCGACGCCGGCCCTGGTGCAGGGCGCGGTCGAGGATTCCAACGTGCAGCCGGTGCTGGAAACCACGCGGATGATGGATGGCCTGCGGCAGTTCCAGTTCGTCAGCCAGTTCATCCAGGCCGAGTCCGACCGCCAGCAATCGGCAATCGACAAGCTGCTGCCGCAGAACACGTAGCCGGCGCGCGCAAGAAGGAAACCATACAAATGCGTTCACTCGATATCGCCGGCACCGGGATGCTCGCCCAGCAGACCAACGTCGAAGTCATCTCCAACAACATCGCCAACATGACGACCACCGGGTTCAAGCGCCGGCGGGCGGAGTTCCAGGACCTGATCTACCAGAACCTGCGCCGCGTCGGTTCCAACAGCTCGGACAACGGCACCATCGTGCCATCCGGCGCGCAGGTCGGGCTTGGCGTGCGGACCGCGGCGATCTACCGGATCAGCCAGCAGGGCAACCTGCAGCAGACCTCCAACACGCTGGACATGGCGATCCAGGGCAACGGCTATTTCCAGGTCACGCTGCCGTCGGGCGATACTGCCTATACCCGCGACGGCACCTTCGGCATGGCAGCCGATGGCACGATGGTCACCGCCGATGGCTACATCGTGCAGCCGGGGGTGCAGATTCCGTCGAATGCCACCGGC
Organism: Acetobacteraceae bacterium; assembly: GCA_036265005.1. Taxonomy (GTDB): domain Bacteria; phylum Pseudomonadota; class Alphaproteobacteria; order Acetobacterales; family Acetobacteraceae; genus JAMXLO01. The sequence continues at coordinate 3,124 of DATAPW010000164.1, forward strand.
ATCACGGTCAATGCGTCGGGGCAGGTGCAGGTCACGCTGAACGGCCAGACCGCGCCGCAGACCGTGGGTCAGCTGCAGCTCGCGGTGTTTCCCAACGAAGTCGGATTGGAGGCGCAAGGCGAGAATCTGCTGCTGCAGACCGCAGCGTCCGGCCAGCCGGTGACCGGCAACCCCGGCTCACCCGGTTTCGGCCAGGTGATGCAGGGCTTCATCGAAACCTCCAACGTCAATGTCGTCACCGAGATCACCAACCTGATCACCGCGCAGCGTGCCTATGAGATGAACAGCAAGGTGATCACGGCCAGCGACGACATGTTGTCCACCCTGACCAACCTGCGGTGATGCCATGTACTCGTTCGGCTATCGGTTGAACCTGGCGGTCCTGGCGCTATGCCTCGGCACTGCGACCGCCGATGCCGCTACATTGCGCACGATGACCACGCTGCGCGCGGCGGTGGTGAAACTGTCCGACCTGTTCGACGATGCCGGCGCGAACGCCGACCGCGTGCTGGGTCCGGGCCCCGGTGCGGGCGGCCGCATCGTGGTGCAGTCGGCACAGCTTGGCGCGATCGCCCGGCAGTTCGGCGTCGACTGGCGGCCGGCCTCGTCGGCGGACCGCGCGGTGCTGGACCGCCCCGGCCGGCCGCTGCGGCGCGACGACGCGTTGGATGCCGTGCGCAGCGCTCTCGTCGCGGCCGGCGCTTCGGCGGATTGCGACATCGATCTGCCAGGATTCACGCCGCCGCTGGTGCCGTTCGAAGCCGAACCGCGGCCGGTGGTATCCGACCTGGACTACGACGCCAATGCCGGCCGGTTCAGCGCCGTGCTGTCGATCACTGGCGAGGCGATGGAGCCGATCAACATGCGCCTGGTCGGCAGGGTGGACGATACGGTGGAACTGCCGGTCGCCACCATGCGGCTGGTCGCCGGCACCGTGGTTCGTCCCGAGGATGTCCATATGGCGCGTGTGCACACAACGCTGGTTCGCGGCGAGGTGGTGCATCGGCCGGCCGACGCCGTCGGCATGCAATTGAAACGCCCGCTTGCCGCCGGCCAGCCGCTCGCGGTCAGCGAACTAATGCGGCCCGCGATGGTGCAAAAAGGCGCCAGCGTGCTGGTGATGCTCGACAGTCCCGGCATCACGCTGACCGCGCAAGGCCAGGCGCTGGATTCCGGCGCAATCGGCGAGCGCATCCGCATCCTCAATCCGGTCTCGCGCATGGTGATCGAGGCAGAGGTAGTCGGGCCCGACCGGGTGCGCGCAACCCCGAATGCATCGCCGGTGAGCCGGCAGGCGAGTGTGCAATGAAGCGAAACCTGCGCGTACTGACGCCTGCTGTTGTATGTCTGCTGCTCGCCGGCTGCGGTTCGCTGTCGCGGCTGTCGGAAGTTGGGCGGGCGCCGGCGATGACGCCGACCTCGGATCCCACCAAGGAGCCGACGTGGCGACCGGTCAGCATGCCGATGCCGGCGAAGGAGCCGACGCCGAACGAGGCGAATTCGCTGTGGCGCAGCGGCTCGCGTGCGTTCTTCAAGGATCAGCGTGCGGCCCAGGTCGGCGACATCGTCACCATCCTGGTCAGCATGAACGACGCCGCGAACATGAAGAATGCCACCACCCAGACGCATAGCGGCTCCGAGAACGCCGGCGCGGCCAACCTGTTCGGCATGGAGACGCTGATGCCGAAGACGATTGTCGATCCGGCCAAGCTGTTGACGCTGAACAGCGCCAACAGCAACGCCGGCAGCGGGCAGATCCAGCGGACCGAGACGGTGACGGTGCGGGTTGCCGGCGTGGTGACGCAGGTGCTGCCGAACGGCAACCTGGTGGTGGCCGCGCGGCAGGAGTTCCGGGTGAACAGCGAGTTGCGCGAGTTGCAGGTGACCGGCGTGATCCGGCCGCAGGACATCGCCAGCGACAACACCGTGCTGCACGACCGCATGGCCGAGGCGCGCATCGCCTATGGTGGGCGGGGCGAACTGACCGAGGTGCAGCATACCAGGTGGGGCCAGCAGATCCTGGATGTGCTGATGCCGTTCTGAGGCGGTTGGGCGATGGGTTTCGCTGCGCTCTACCCGTCCTACAGAGTTGTCTCCGGCGTACGACCGTAGGATGGGGTCTCCGCGCGGCGCGGCAGCCCTAAACGGTTGCCATCATCCGTTCGACTTCGCTGACCAGCACGGCATCGTCGATCGGCTTACGCAGGATTGGCCCCAGGGCTTCGTTCTCGATGCCGGGAATATTGTAGCCGGTCAGGTACATGATCTTCAGGTCGCGGCGGCGCAGGCGCGCCATGCGCGACAGGGCAATGCCGTTGACGCTGCTCGGCATGACGATATCGGAGATCAGCAGATCGATGGGGCGTTCTGCCTCCAGAACCTCGAGCGCGACGCGGAAATCCGCGGCCACCGTGACGTCGAAGCCGGCGCCGCGGAGTATCCGGCCTACGGCTTCGCCGAAGGTCACATCGTCTTCAACAAGAAGGATTGCGCCTTTGCCAGACGCGGGACCTGGCCCTGCCGAGGTTCCGTCCATCACGACCTTGTGCTCTCGCCGCCACACAGACGCCAACATCTACGGCCAACCGACCGGATGTGCAAGCTTATGTGCGTTCGTGTCGTGCCGCAGCACTCCCGCGCGGCACGTTGCGGCGCGCCCGCACTTCTGTAACGTGTTCCGTCACCTACCGGCTGTAGTAATCTCTGTGCCGGCCTCAATCATGTTGAGGCCACCCGAAACTTTGGTGAGAGTTGGCATGCCCAGGAATGAAGCTGCGATAACGGCGCTGATCGAGAAGCACCAGCAATCCCTGCTGACAGCCTGGCTCGCTGCCCAGAAGCGCGATGGCAGGTCACGCGATACCGGCTCCGATGCGGCCACCACCGACCTGGCCAGGCAATTCCTGCAACAACTCCACAAGGGCGGTTCGGGCGGCCGGCTCGATGATATCAGCGGGCCGGACTGGGCGCCGATGCGCGAGCTGCTGGACGATTTCTCGCGTGCCCGTGCGACCCAGGGCTTCAGCCCAAGCGAGACGGCGGCGTTCGTCTTCTCGCTCAAGGAGCCGCTGTTCGACATGCTGCGCGGCGAAACCGGCACGAATGCGGAACAGCTTGCCCGGCAGATCTGGATCGTCACCTACCTGCTCGACGCGCTCGGACTGTACACCATCGAGAGCTATTCCCGGATCCGCGAAGAGGTCATCGGGCGGCAGCAGCAGGAGTTGCTCGAACTGTCCACCCCCGTGGTGGAGCTTTGGGACGGTATCCTCGCACTGCCGCTGATCGGCACGCTCGACAGTGCGCGCACCCAGATTGTGATGGAGAACCTGCTGGAACGCATCGTCGCCTCGGGGGCGGAAATCGCCATCATCGACATCACCGGCGTGCCGACCGTCGATACGCTGGTCGCGCAGCACCTGATCAAGACGATCTCGGCCGCCCGGCTGATGGGCGCGGACTGCATTCTCAGCGGCATCCGCCCTCAGATCGCCCAGACCATCGTCCATCTGGGCCTGGAACTGAACGTGGTATCGAAAGCGACCATGGCCGACGCACTCGGCCTGGCGCTACGCCGTACCGGGAAGGCCATCGTCGATCGAGCCAGGCCCGTCGAAAGCAGGGTGTAGCCCGTATGAGCGAAATTCCGATCCTCAAGATCGGCGATTGCCTGCTGGTTTCGATCCAGGTGGACATGCATGACCGCCTGGCCATGGCGCTGCAGGATGACCTGACGCAGCGCATCGTGGCGGACCGGGCGCGCGGCGTGATGATCGACATCTCTGCCCTGGAAATCGTCGACTCCTTCATCGGCCGCATGCTGAACAACATCGCTGCCATGTCGCGCGTGCTCGACGCGGTCACCGTCGTTGTCGGCATGCGTCCGGCGGTGGCGATCACGCTGGTGGAACTTGGCCTCGCCCTCACCGGCGTGCGGACCGCGCTGAATGTGGACAAGGGCCTCGCCATGATCCGCAGCATCATCGACAAATCTGAGAGTGCGGATGCTCATCGAGACGGGTGAGACCATGCCGCTGCGCAACTCGGACGATGTCGTGCGGGTGCGTCAGGCGGTCAGGGCACGCGCGGTCGGCGCCGGCTTCAGCCTGGTGGACCAGACCAAGATCGTGACAGCGGCGAGCGAGGTCGCGCGCAATACCGTGGATTACGGCGGCGGCGGCACGCTGCGGATCGAGGTGCTGCGCGATGGCCGGCGGACCGGCGTGCGCCTGACCTTCATCGACCAGGGCCCCGGCATTGCCGACATCGCCAAGGCGATGACCGACGGATACACCACGGGCGGCGGCCTGGGGCTTGGCCTGAGCGGCGCCAAACGCCTGTCGAACGAATTTGCCATCACGTCCACACCCGGGAGCGGCACCGTGGTCACCCTGGCGCGTTGGAAATGACGTGATCACTGCCGTCACCGAAGCAAGCCAGGTAGCCGAAGCGCGTCGGCGGGTGAGCAGCTTCGCGCGCGCCAACGGTGTGGCCGAACCGCGCGTCGCCGAGATCGCCATCGTCGTCACCGAACTCGCCACCAACCTGCTGAAGCATGCCGGCAGCGGGCAGATCCTGGCGACGCATCACGACGACGGCGAAGGTGTCGGACTGGAATTGCTGGCGCTGGATCGCGGCAGCGGGATGGCCGATGTCGGCCGCTGCATGGACGATGGCTACTCGACGGCGGGCAGCCCGGGCAACGGCCTCGGCGCCATCGCCCGCCTGGCGGACGACGTGCGGATCTATTCGCGTCCCGGCCTCGGCAGCGCGATCATGGTGCGGTTCGCGCAGCATTCAGCGTCGCGTTCACCGCGAACGCTGCTGGGGTCCGCGGTCGCGCCGTATCCCGGCGAGCAGGTCTGCGGCGACAACTGGGCATTCAGCGAAACCGCGCAGGGCCGCACCGTCCTGGTGGCGGATGGCGCCGGCCACGGCGTCGAGGCGGCGCGGGCGGCAGACCTCGCGGTGCGGACATTCCTGCAGCACGCGGATGAACCGTGCGAGGACGTGGTTGAGCGGATCCATCGCGTGCTGATGCCGACGCGCGGCGCCGCGGTCGCCGTGGCGCGGATCGACGAGGCGGCGCGGATGGTGCGATATGTCGGGGTCGGCAATATCTGCGGCACGCTGGTCACCGCCGAGGCGTCCAAGCATATGGTGTCGCATAACGGCACCGCCGGCCACGTGGCGCCGCGCATCCGCGAGTTCACCTATAATTTCGCCAGCAATCCACTGCTGATCCTGCATTCGGACGGGCTGACCAGCCGCTGGGATCTCGCCCTCTATCCGGGACTTGCCAGCCAGCATCCCAGCCTGATCGCCGGCGTGCTGTTGCGCGACCACCGGCGCGCGCGCGATGATGCCTCGGTGGTCGCAGTGCGGCCGCTGCTGTAGAGGTTCGGCATGAACCCGCGCCTGCTGCTGATCGTGATTGCAGCCGAAACGGACATCGTGCTGGTTCGCAAGCGGACCCGGCGGCTGGCGGAACTCGTCGGCTTCGAGGCGCAGGACCAGGCCAGGATCACCACCGCGGTTTCCGAGATCGCGCGCAACGCATTTGAATATGCCGGCGGCGGTCAGGTCGAATTCAGCCTGACGACCGGCAAGCCGCCGCAGCGTTTCCTGGTGACCGTGCGCGACAAGGGGCCAGGGATCGCCAATCTGCCGGCGATCCTCGCCGGCGTGCACAAGTCGGCCACCGGCATGGGCATCGGCCTGCTGGGCGCGCAGCGCCTGATGGACGAATTCCATGTCGAGACGAAGCCGGGTGCGGGCACCACGGTCCGGCTGGGCAAGGACCTGCCGCGGCGCGCGCCACTGGTCACGACTGCGGGACTGAAAGCGATCGCCGGAGCATTGGCGACGGACGGTCCGCCGGACGCGATGGAGGAAATTCGCCAGCAAAACCAACAGATCCTGCTCCAGATGGACCAGTTGAAGGCGCGCCAGGAGGATCTCGAACGACTCAACCAGGAACTTCAGGATACCAATCGCGGCGTGGTCGCGCTGTACGCCGAGCTGGATGAGCGCGCGGACCATCTGCGGCGTGCGGACGAACTGAAATCCAAGTTCCTGTCGCACATGAGCCACGAGTTCCGTACGCCGCTCAATTCGATCCTGGCGCTGTCGCGGCTGCTGCTGGACCGCAGCGACGGCGATCTGACCGGCGAGCAGGAGACGCAGGTCCGGTTCATCCGCCGTGCGGCGCAGAACCTGACCGAGCTGGTGGATGACCTGCTCGACCTGGCCAAGGTCGAGGCCGGCAAGACCGTGGTCGTGGCGACCGAGTTCACCGTGGCGTCGATGTTCGGTGCGCTGCGCGGCATGTTGCGGCCGCTGCTGGTCGGCGATGCCGTCGCGTTGCTGTTCGAGGATGCCGCGGACCTGCCGCCGCTCGATACCGATGAAGGCAAGGTCTCGCAGATCCTGCGCAACTTCATCTCCAACGCGCTGAAGTTCACAGAACGCGGCGAGGTGCGGGTATGGGCCACGGCGGACGCGGAGGCCGACACGATCAGCTTCCATGTGCGCGATACCGGCATCGGCATTGCACGCTCCGACATCGAGCTGATCTTCCAGGAATTCGGCCAGGTCGCGCACAGCTTGCAGGCGCGGGTGAAGGGCACCGGGCTGGGACTGCCATTGTCCAGGAAGCTGGCGGAGTTGCTTGGCGGCAAGATCACGGTGGAAAGCACGCCAGGGGAGGGTTCGACCTTCAGCGTCACGCTGCCACGATTGTATCCGCTGGTGGCGGAGCCGGAGGAGACCGCCGAGGAACCCTGGAGCCTGGAGCCTGGCAAGGTTCCGATGCTGGTGGTGGAGGACGATCCCGCCGACGCATTCGCGCTGCGGCGCATCCTGACGGATACCAGCTACCAGGCCATCTGGACGCGCTCGGTACGGCAGGCACAGCAGATCCTGGAGCAGGCGCATCCGGCGGTGATCCTGCTCGACGTGGTCCTGGCGGGCGACGAAAGCTGGCGTCTGCTCTTGCAGATCCGCCAGCAGGATGCGTTTGCCGACATTCCCCTGGTGGTGATGTCCTCCACCGGCGAGGCACGCAAGGCGCTCCACCTGGGCGCCGACGATTACATCGCCAAGCCGTTGGACGGAGAGGCGCTGATCGAACTGCTCGATCGTCTGACCGGTCGACGGACGATCACCAAGATCCTGCTGGTGGATGACGAGGAGGTGACGCGCTATCTGGTGCGGCAATTGCTGCCGCGCGGACGTTACAACCTCGAGGTCGCCGGCGACGGCCAGGAGGGCCTCGAGCGCCTGCAGCAAGATCGACCGGACGTGATCCTGCTGGACGTCAACATGCCGCGAATGAACGGCTACCAATTTCTTGAGCACGTTCACGATGATGCGAATATGGGCGATGCGCGCATTGCCAATATTCCAGTGATCGTATTGACCTCTGCGATCCTCAATGCGGAAGAGCGCTCATTGCTGTACCGTGCTTCCAGAATTCTGTCCAAGTCGGATCTGTCGGCCGGCACGCTGATCGATGCGATCGAAGGGGTCCTGCATCGTGCCGATCAGATGCTGACGGAATGAGCGGCGCCCGGACGTGCATTCTTGTGGTCGATGACGACGAAGGCAGCCGTTATCTGAAATCGCACATTCTGCGGAAGTACGGCTACGAGGTTACCGGAGCGGCGACCGGGCAGGCGGCGATCGAGCATTGCACAATCGCATCGCCGGACCTGGTCCTGCTGGATATGCGCCTGCCGGACATCCAGGGTGTCGACGTCTGCCGACAGATCAAGGCGGCATTCCCTGTCGTTGCCGTGCTGCAGACATCGGCGGCGATCACCAGCCCGCATGATCGCGCGCTGGCGCTGGAGGGCGGCGCCGATGCGTTCCTGGTGGAGCCGATCGAACCGGAGGAACTGCTGGCCACGGTAAAGGCGCTGCTGCGCATGCGCGGGGCCGAGCAGGCGCTGCGCCGGATGAACGAGAATTTGGAAACCGCCGTCGCCGAGCGCACCCGCGAACTCACCGAGGCCAACCGGCAGCTCGAGGTCGAAAGCGCGGAACGCCGCAAGGCGGAGGAAGTGCTGTGGCACACCCAGAAGCTCGAGGCGGTCGGTCAGTTGACCGGCGGCATCGCGCACGACTTCAATAATCTGCTGGCGGTGATCGTCGGCAGCATGGAGGTGATCCGCGCGGCATTCGAAGGCGACGGTGAGATCCCGCGTGCGCGGATCATGCGCCTGCTGAAGGCGTCCGAGACGGCCACCGAACGGGCGACCAAACTGACGCAGCAGCTTCTGGCATTTGCGCGGCGGAGCACGCTGCAGCTCGATATCGTCACGCTGGACGAGGTCATCGTCGGGTGCGAGCCGTTCCTGCGCCGCGCGCTGGGCGAAACGATTGCGCTGCAGCTTTCGTTCCAGGCGAACCTGTGGTCGTGCCGGATCGACGCGGCGCAGTTCGAGGCGGCGCTGCTGAACCTTGTCGTCAATGCGCGCGACGCCATGCAATCGGGCGGCAGCCTGGAGATTGCCACCAGCAACGTGATGGTCGATGCCGCGGAGGCGCGCCGGACGGCCGAGTTGACCGAGGGGCCGTACGTGCTGGTCCGCATCAGCGACACCGGCACCGGCATGGATCCGGACGTTGCCGAGCATGCATTCGAGCCGTTTTTCACCACAAAGGATGTCGGCAAGGGGACCGGCCTTGGCCTCAGCCAGGTCTATGGCTTCATCAAGCAGTCGGGCGGCCATGTTGCGGTCGATACCAAGGTGGGTGTCGGCACCACGTTCCGCCTGTACCTGCCGCGCTGCGACCAGGTCAAGCCGATCACCGAGATCCGCGACGATGCCGCGAAGCTGCCCCCGACAGGGAACGAGACGGTCCTGGTGGTGGAGGACAATCCCCAGGTGCTGGAACTCGCAGTCTCTACGATCACCGCTCTCGGCTACCGGGTGCTGACCGCATCGGATGGCCCGTCGGCCATGGACATCATCCGCCATGAGCCGCGCATCGACCTGCTGTTCAGCGACGTCGTGATGCCGGGCGGGATGAACGGCTTCGACCTGATCAATCAGGCGCGTGACGTGAGGGACGGGCTCAAGGCCCTGGTCACGTCGGGCTACGCCAATGTCTATCGGCCGGGAACCGACCGCCCCGATGTGCCGCTGCTGCTGAAGCCGTACCGGCGTGGCGACCTGGCCAAGTGCATCCGACGGGTGTTGGATCACGTGTAGGACCGCAGCGCGGAATTTTTGCGCCGTTCTGTCGGCTGCGGGCATCCTGCTTCGTCCTCCGGTCACAGCGGGAGCCGAACCACATGCAGTACGCCATCCTCTGCTACAACGATGAAGACGTCGTCTGGTCCTGGAGCCAGCGGGAAGACCAGGCCGTGATGGCCAGGCTTGGCGTGGTCCATGACCGGCTGACCAAGGCGGGGAAGATGGGGCCGTCGCTGCGCCTGCTGCCCACCACCTCGGCCACGACCTTGCGCAAGACGCAGGACCCGCCGTTGGTGATCGACGGCCCGTTCGCCGAGACCAAGGAGCAGTTGCTGGGGTTTTACGTCGTGGATGTCGCCAATCTCGAAGAGGCGCTCGACGTGGCGCGTGAACTCGCAGCGGCCAACCCGGGCGGGTCCTACGAAATCCGGCCGGTCGCGCTGTATCACCCGGACAGGCGGAGCGGTGGCGGCGCATGACCGAGCTTGCCTGGATCAATGCAGCTCTGGTCGCTGCCCGGCCCCAGGCGATCGCCGCGCTGCTGCGCTATTTCCGCGACCTGGGTACCGCAGAGGAGGCATTCCAGGATGCCTGCCTGCGCGCGCTGAGAACCTGGCCGCGCAACGGACCGCCGCGTGATCCGAAGGCCTGGCTGATCCTGGTCGGCCGCAATGCGGCGTTGGATGGCGTGCGCCGGCTTGGCAGGCAGGATCCGCTGCCGCCGGAGGAGGCATTGTCCGACACCGACGATGCCGAGGCGATGCTGGCGGAGCAACTCGACAGCGCGCATTACCGTGACGATGTCCTGCGCCTGCTGTTCATGTGCTGCCATCCCGACCTGCCGACCACGCAGCAGATCGCGCTGGCACTCCGCATCGTGTCCGGACTGACGGTCGGCCAGATCGCGCGGGCTTTCCTGGTGAGCGATGCGGCGATGGAGCAGCGCATCACGCGTGCCAAGGCGCGTATCGCCGACAGCAACGTGCCGTTCGATCCGCCCAGCGCGGTGGAGCGCGCCGAGAGGTTCGCCGTTGTCGCGGCCATGACCTACCTGGTGTTCAACGAGGGTTATTCCGCCGCCGACGGTTCGGCGCGCGCGGACCTGTGCGGTGAAGCGATCCGACTGGCGCGCCTGCTGTTGCGGCTGTTCCAGACCGAGCCGGAGATCATGGGGCTGCTGGCGTTGATGCTGCTGCAGCATTCGCGGACGCCGGCGCGATTCGATGCGACGGGCGAGATCGTGCTGCTGGAGGACCAGGAGCGCAGCCTGTGGGACGGCAAGCTGATTGCCGAAGGCCTGGCGCTGATCGACAAGGCGATGCGCAGCCGTCAGCCCGGGCCCTACCAGATCCAGGCAGCCATCGCCGCGCTGCATGTGCGCGCGGCGCGTGCCGCCGATACCGACTGGGCGCAGATCGACGCACTGTATGCCGCGCTGGAGCGTCTGCAGCCGTCGCCCGTGGTGACACTCAATCGCGCGGTGGCGGTGGGCAAGGTGCGCGGACCGGCGGCAGCACTGGCGATGATCGAACCACTGGAATCCCGCCTGTCGGGCTACTTCCATTTCTTCGGTGCGCGCGGCGCGTTCCTCTTGCAGTTGGACCGCAAGGAGGAAGCCCGGACGGCGTTCGATCGGGCGATCGCGCTGGCCAATACGCCGGCCGAAGCAGCGCATATCCGTCGCCACCTGGATCGCCTGATGGGCGAGGGCATGCAGCAGACGCGCTGAAAAATTTTGCCGGCCGGTGTCGGCGGGCGGTGTGCGGGCGCGTCCTTGGGGCGAGACCAAACCAACCGGGAAAGGACACCGATTATGTCAGCAACCAGTGAAAGCCAGCGGACCTCGGCCTCTGTCGTGAAGGGTGGCGTCGTCGCCTATCTTCAGGTGGATGGGGCCATGAAGGCAGCCGAGTTCTACCAGCGGGCGTTCGGTGCGGAAATCGTCGCGGCGCATCCAGTGGATGACAAGGGCCGTACCATGCATGTGCATCTGTACATCAACGGCAGCTCGGTGATGCTGGGCGATCCGTTTCCGGAATATGGCTGTGAGCTGGTGAAGTCGCAGGGCTTCAACCTGACGCTGCAGGTGGACGACATCGACGCCTGGTGGCAGCACGCGATCGACGCCGGCGCCGAAGCGGTGATGCCGGTGGCGGAGATGTTCTGGGGCGACCTGTACGGTCAGCTCCGCGATCCGTTCGGCGTGCTGTGGGCAATGAACCAGCCGAAGCATTGACGCAGATATTGCAGGGGACGAGACATGAGCAACGAGAATCGTGAACTGGTGCTGACGCGCGTGATCGATGTGCCGCGCGACAAGCTGTATCGGGCTTGGACGGAGCCGGCGCTGCTGAAGCAGTGGTTCGCGCCGCAGCCCTGGACCACGCCGGAGGCGGAACTCGACGTGCGGCCGGGCGGCGCCAACCGGGTGTTGATGCGCGGGCCGGACGGCAACGAGGTGCCGTGCGCCGGGGTGTATCTCGAGGTGGTGCCTAACGAGCGCCTGGTATTCACCGACGCCTATACAGCGGCGTGGGAACCGTCGGGAAAGCCGTTCATGACGGTGATCCTGACGTTCGAGGATCTGGGCGGCAAGACGCGGTACACGGCGCGCGTGCGGCACTGGACGGTGGAGGACCGCGAGGCGCACGAGAAGATGGGATTCCACGAGGGTTGGGGCCGCTGCGCCGACCAGCTCGCGGCGCTGGCTGCCGGGCTGTAAGGCCGGGTGACACCATCGTAGCGCGGAAAAGCGGAGCGCATTCCGCCGGCAAGGTGGCGGAATGCGCTGCGCTTTTTTCGCCCTGCGCTGTGAGACTTACTGGGCGGCTGCGCTGGTGCGAGAAGCAATTCAACGCAGACAAGTGCAGATCCACGCGGAACACGCAGATGGAATTGGCTGCGGCGCTGCCCCGAACAATGCCGGTCGGACCACAGCCGCCGCAATGCGTATCTGCGTGAATCCGCGCTGCCGCGTGAATCTGCGTTTGATGCTCCTTTGGGAACGTTCCGCTGCCCGTTGCGCCGGGACATCATCGCCCGGTCGGGTTGGCAGGCCAGTCCGCAATCTGCATAGTCAGGTGAGAGCTTGTAAGAGCAGCAATTCGCCAGAGCGCGACAACAGGGTCACACGTCCATGATCAAACGCTTCCACGTCCTCTACGTCGGCCAGATCGACCTGGACAATGTCGGCCTACAGGGCACCCCGGCCAACGATCGGCGCTATTCCAACGAACGCCTCAGCGAGGTGTTCTTCACCACACGCGACATGGCGCGCGTGATGGATGACCTCGGCTACTACGCGCTGTGGACCGCGGAGCACCACTTCCAGCACGAAGGCTACGAGTGCCTGCCGAACCTGGTGCAGCTCGGACTGTGGCTCGCAACCCAGACCAGACGCCTCAAATTCGGCTGCGCGTTCAACGTGCTGCCGATGTGGCATCCGATCCGCCTGGCGGAGGACTACGCCATGGCGGACATCGTCACCGACGGCCGTGTCATCATGGGTGTCGGCCGCGGCTACCATACGCGCGAGGTGGAAAGCTTCGGCGCGCCGCTGATCGACGCCGACAAGAATCGCGAATACTTCGAGGAGCAGTTGCAGCTTCTGCTGACCTGCTTCAACCAGGAGCGGTTCCACTTCAAGGGCAAGTATTTCGAGGCGCCGCCCGAGGTGGAGTATCGCGGCTACCAGCTCAAGGACATCACCATGGTGCCGCGGCCGAAGCACCTGCCGGTGGAGGTCTGGATGCCGGTCGCCTCGGGCAAGACCATCGACATGATCGCCAAATACGGCCTCAAGGCGATGGTCACGCTGAACGGCGAGAAGATCCTCGATGACGTGGTGCGCGCCTACCAGGACGCCTGCGCGAAGCATGGCCAGCAGAAGCCACTGGGCCAGGACATGATCTGGGGCACCGGACTGTATCTCGCCGGCAGCCAGGAGGAGGCGATCCGCAAGGTCGAGCCGGCGCACGACGAACGCTACAAGTGGTTCGCGCCGTTCGGCTTCGTGCGCTACGCGGACGAGCAGGGGCGCACCTGGGGCACGCCGGGCGCGCCGGCAAAGATCCCGTCACTCCGTGACGGCGTGGCGCAGAAGGCGTGGTTCTGCGGCACGCCGGGCCAGGTGATCGACGGCATCAAGTCGATCGAGGCAAAGTATCCCGGCCTGGAGGATTACATGATCCACTGGGCCGAGGGGCTGTCGCCAGGTGAATTCGAGGACCAGCTTCGCTGGTTCGCGCGCGATGTGATGCCGGCGTTCGGGTAGGGAAGCGCGCCTTCCCCAGCCCTCCCCCGCTGCGCGGTGGCTGGGGAGGGCGCGCTTCCCCTACGCCTCGTTCGACTTGTCCAGCACCGGCTGGAACGCTGCCGTCGCCTTCTTCAACTCCGCCGCGGGATCGTTGCCGGCAATCACGTTGGTGATCGCCGTGCCGAGGGTGTCGCGGAACTCGGTCACCGGCACGATCACCGGCAATCCCGACCGCGCCATCTTCAGGCTGGCCTCCGTGGTGTCGAACCATTCCTGCGGAAATGCGCTCGCCTTGACCACCTCGGGCTGGGCATAGACCGAAAGCCGCGCCGGCGTGCCGGAACCGGTGCGCAGCACCTCGGTCAGCATCTTCTTGCCGGTGACCCACTGCACGAACAGCCAGGCCGCCTTTTTGTTCTTCGCCGTGGCGGGGATGCCGATGCCATCGATGAAGGTGGCGCAGTTCTGCACCTTGCCGCCTGGGTCAGGCGCGAAACCCACCTTGCCGACGACTTTCGACTTCGCCGGGTCGATCAGCGGCGCCGAGAAACCGATGCCGTCCCACCACATCGCGGCCCGGCCCTGCATGAACGTGGTCTGGCATTCGTTCCAGTTGAAGCCGATCACCCCGGGCGGCGCACATTCGCGCATGATCTTCTGGTACCACGCCGCTGCCTCGATCGCCGCCGGCGTGTCGGTCAGCAGCTTCTTGCCGTCGGCGCTGACGGTCTCCTGGTCCCATTTCAGCAGGATATCGTCCCAGAACGTCATGTTGGCGTTCTTCAGGCCGCGGCCGACAAAGCCATAGATCCCCTTGGACGCGTCGGTGAGCTGGTGCGCCATCGTCATCGTCTCGTCCAGCGTCTTCGGCGCAGCATTCAATCCCTTCTGCGCGAACAGCTCCTTGTTCCAGTAGAGGATGAACAGGTCCTGGTTCAGCGGCAGAACGTTCAGCTTGCCGTCGGCGCCTGTGGCGACCTCCATCGATGGCTTGCTGAAATCCGCCTGGTTGAAATCGGGCGCGGTCAGCGACGCGTCGGCGATGTAGGGGCGCAGGTCCTCCATCCACTTGGCGCGCTCGATCAGCCGCTTCTGCACGTGCATGCCGACATTGACCACGTCGAAGCTGGGATGGCCGGTTGCCATCTCCATCGCCACCTTGGGGCGCTGCTGCTGCTCGGGGATCTGCTCGAAGCCGACATCGATGCCGGTGAGTTCCAAGAACTCCTTCAGGTGCGCCTTGGCGACGTCGCCACGCGGCGAGAGCTGGTAGTTCACCTCGATGCTCTGGCCCTTGAACTGCTTCCAGTCGAACGCCGACTGCGCGTTCGCGCGTTCGATGATGGCGGGTGCGGCGAGCAGGCTCGCGGATGCCTGAAGCAGGCGGCGGCGGCGGATCATGCGTTTCCTCCATGCGTGACCCGATGTCGGGCCGGGCCGGAGCATACAGGTGGAGCGGAGGGCTAGGAAGCTGATGGCGCCTCGGGCTGGATCAATCCAGCCATGTGCGGCAAGGTTCAGGCCGCGCGCCGGATACGCTCCAGGAACTGCTCGACCTGCGTACTCAGCCGATCGGATTGGTGCGTCAGCTCATCCATTTCACCGACCACCGCCTGGGCGGCCGTGCCGGTCTGCGCCGCCGAACCGGTGACCGCGGCAATGCTGCTGCTGGCAACATCGCTGCTGCGCGCCACCTCCTGGACGCGCTGGGTGATTTCCAGCGTGGCCGAGCTTTGCTGGCCCACCGAGGCAACGATCGTCCCGGCTATTTCGCTAATCTGGCCGATGATTGCGCCGATGCCGTGGATGGCGGCCACAGCATCCTCGGTGGCCCGCTGCACGGCAGCGATTTGCCCGGCGATCTCGTCGGTGGCCTTGGCGGTCTGGTTGGCGAGGTTCTTCACCTCGCCTGCCACCACCGCGAATCCCTTGCCTGCCTCGCCGGCGCGTGCGGCCTCGATCGTGGCGTTCAGCGCAAGCAGGTTGGTCTGGCTGGCGATGCTCTTGATCAGCCGGACCACATCGCCAATGCGGCTTCCCGCCTCGGCCAGGCCCTGCACCAGGGCATTCGTCCTCTCGGCTTCCTCCACAGCTTTTCCGGCAATTTCGGTGGACCGTGCGACCTGATCGCCGATGTCATGAACCGATGATGTCAACGCTTCGGTCGCGGCGATCACCGCCTGGGCCTGACCGCCAGCCTGTTCGCCGGCCTCCAGCGCGGCGTGGGCCTGCTCTACGGTTTGCCCCGCAACCAATGACATGGTCCGGGCGGTGCCCTGAAGTCGTGTCACCGAGCCCGAGACAGTCTTCACCAGATCGGAGACCTCGCGCTCGAAGCTGTCGGCCTGCGCGTTGAGCTGGGTGGCGACCGCGCCTTCGGCCGCGGCGACGTAGACCGCGGTAAAAATCTCCAGGTCGAACAGCACTGTCCTGCTGAGCGCGGACAGGATGGGAGCCAGCCGGTCGGGGCGCCTGCGATAAGCCAGCGTCACCCTCTCAGTCAGTTTGGCGAGGATGATCCCCCAGAACACGAAATACCAGCGTAGCGGCAATCCGCTGCGCTGGCGCCGCTCACCCATTTCGATCGAGTGGGAGAGCTGAGCTTCCGAGAAAGTCATCGCAAATACGTCATCCAGCCAGTGCTGCCGTTGCGAGCGCTTGGCCTCCGCCATGTTGACGGCCGCATAGACCTTCTGGACTTCGGGGAAACTCAGGATGTGGGAGAACGCCGCCTCGATTGCGTCGTCGATATGCGCGGCGACGATCGGGCGGAGCTCCCTCATGGTCGCGAGCGCTACCTGGTCCAGCTGCATCGACGCCAGGCGATCGGCTTGCTTCAGCTGGATACTCATCGGCTTCGCCCTTGCGCGCAGTCCCGATGCGGGCCTGACCTGAGAGCGGGCTTTAGTGGCTGTGGCTTAACGTTGCGTGAACCATCGCAAGCCAAAGCTGTCAGCGCAGCAGCGACGGCAAATGGCGCCGACGTCAGTCGTCGCGGTGGACCCGCTCCATCCGTTCGTGGCGCTCCTGCGCCTCGATCGACAGCGTGGCGATCGGGCGGGCCTCCAGCCGGCGCAGGCCGATCGGTTCGTCAGTCTCCTCGCAATAGCCATAGGTGCCGGTCTCGATGCGGATCAGCGCCTGGTCGATCTTGGAGATCAGCTTGCGCGCCCGGTCCCGCGTCCGCAGTTCGAGCGCGCGGTCGGTCTCGACGCTGGCGCGGTCGGTTATGTCGGCCTCGTGGATGCCGCCCTCCGACAGGCTGGCCAGCGTGCCATCGGCTTCCTTCAGCAGCTCTGCCCGCCAGCGCAGCAGCTTTTGGCGGAAATATTCGACCTGGATGGGGTTCATGAACTCCTCATCCTCGGTTGGCCGGTAATCCGGGGGTAGGGTGACCATCATGGCGCGCCGGTCCTGCCTTTCCTCTCGCTGCGCTCCCGCCTCGGACATTTCGGAAGCCGCGTATCCACCCGGCCCGTCCTGGATCGCACTTGCGCGGGCTTATAGCGATGGCTGATTGCTCCGCCAAGGGTGCATGGCGAAGCTTCAACAAGCTGACACGAAACAATTTTGCCTGCCGATCAGGTTTGATGGCGTGCCAGCTCCACCCGGACCCGCACCATAATCGCCGCGACCATGGCGGCCAGCCGGCGATCCGTGGCCTGCGGGGCCGTGCCGACCAGCCCGGCCAGCTGCGCCAGCACCGTTTCCTGGCTGCCGTCGGTCAGCAACGCGCGCTGCAATGCCGCGAGCAGCGCCAGCATCGCCTGGCCGTGTTTGCGGGCCTCGCGGTCTTCCACGGTCTCGCAGCCGAGTTCCTGCAGGGTCAGCATGGCGCCGAGCGAGGCCGCCTGCGGCGGGGCGGCCGCCGCGGCTGCGCCGGAGGCAGCGGGCTCCGGCGGCAGGGTAAACGCCGCCGAGGCGGCGTGTGGCGTCCGGCCGGTGGTTTTGGTCGGGTTCGGGCCGCCTATGCCTTCGATCGCCGTCATGGACCCGGTTCCTTGTTCGCGCTTTGCGTGCCGGTCGGCAGGTTCTGCCCGGTCCGGTCGCCGCTGGCCCGGCTGGTTGCGCGGGTCCGGCCCTGGCACGGCACTTGCCCTTACTGTCAGCAGACTGAGCCAAAATACTTACGACCCTGCTACCGCCAAGGAACTGACGTGACCTGGATCATCCGCCTGCTGGCTCTGCTGATCTCGTTCGCCGTGTCGGCGCCGGCCGGCGCGCAGATCCGCATCAAGGACATCGCCAGCGTCGAGGGCGTCCGCGAGAACCAACTCATCGGCTATGGCCTGGTGGTCGGGCTGAACGGCACCGGCGACAAGCTGGACAACAACATATTCACCCGGGAATCGCTGGTGGGGATGCTGGAACGGCTCGGCGTGAACACCCGCGACCAGGTCACCAAGCTCACCACCAAGAACCTCGCCGCGGTGATGGTGACTGCGGACCTGCCGGCGTTCGCCCGCAGCGGCAGCCGGATCGACATTGCCATCTCGGCTCTCGGCGATGCCACCAACCTGACCGGGGGCGTCCTGCTGGTCACCCCGCTGCTGGCTGCGGATGGCGAGGTCTACGCGGTCGCCCAGGGCGCGCTGGCCACTGGCGCCATCGCCGCGCGCGGCGCCGCCACCTCGGTCACCCGCGGCGTGCCCACCTCGGCCCGGATCGCCAACGGTGCGACGGTGGAGCGCGAGGTTGCATTCCAGCTGGACAAGACCAACGGACTTCGCCTCGGCCTGCGCAATCCGGACCTGACCACCGCACGGCGCATCGCGGTCGCGATCAACCAGGCTCTGGGGCCGGTCGCCAAGGCCACCGACCCGCGAACCGTCGCACTCAATCTCGCCGGTCGCGACCCGATCGATACACTGGCGGCGCTGGAAAACCTGCGGGTCGAGCCGGACAGTCCCGCCATCGTGGTGATCGAGGAGTCCAGCGGCACCATTGTCATGGGCGCCAACGTGCGGATCAGCACGGTGGCGATCGCCCAGGGCAACCTGACGATCCGGGTGACCGAGACGCCCGAGGTCAGCCAGCCGGCGCCATTCTCCGGCGGCACCACCACGGTCGTGCCGCGTACCCAGGTGCAGGTGGACGACCAGCACGACAAGAAACTCGGTGTTCTTCAGGGCAGCGTGACATTGCGCGACCTGGTGGCCAGCCTGAACGCCCTCGGCGTCGGACCGCGCGACCTGATCAGCATCCTGCAGATGGTCAAGGCGGCCGGCGCGCTGCAGGCCGATCTGGTGGTGCGGTGATGAGTGGCCAGGTCATGCCGGCGGCCGCGCCGCTGCCAACCAGCACCCTGCCACCGGAGAAGGTGGCGAAGCTCTGGCAGGCGGCGAAGGATTTCGAGGCGATGGCCCTCGGCCAGTTGCTGGCACCGATGTTCGACACGGTGGACATGGCGCATTCGGCGTTCGGCGGCGGCGAGGCGGAGTCCGCCTGGCGGCCGATGCTGGTGGACGCGATCGGCAGGCAGATGGCGGCGCATGGCGGCATCGGCCTCGCCACTCCGGTATTCAACGCAATGCTGCAGGCGCAGGAGCGCAAATGATGACCAGGGACCTGATCGCAGCGGCCACCGTGCTGGCGGACAGCCTGGCGGCGGAGAACGCGGCGCTGGCCGCGCTCGACCTGCCACGCGCGGTTGGCATGCTGGCGGACAAGCAGCGCGCCGCCGCCGGCTTCATCGACGCGCAGGCGGTTCCGATCCCTCCAACGCAGCGCGCCGCCGCCGCCACCATGGTGCGGCGGCTGCAAGCGCTGGCAGACGAGAACCGCGCTTTGCTCGAACGGGCGATTGCGGTGCAGGGCAGGGTGATCGGCGTGATAGCGCGCGCAGCCGCGCCGGCGCCCGCGCCGGAAGGATACGCCGCGGCGCATATGCGAGGACACCGGCCGGTTGCGTTCGCGCTCTGCGCCCGCGCCTGAGGCCCCCATCCCAACCCTCGCCCGCGCAAGCGCCGGAGAGGGCGCATGGAACCCGGTGTCCCACCCGGCTCTCCCGCGCCTGGGTGGGGGAGGGTTGGGGTGGGGGCGTTGCCGTGTTACTGCCAACGCATGACCAGCCTGGCACCGGAAACGTGGCGCCGCCTGTTGAAACGTGCACCGGCCGACGCCGGCCTGTCGTCGCTGTACGGTCCGTTGCTGGATCCGCCGATGGCAGCGGACGGCAGCTTCGTACTCGGCCGCATCGCACAGTCGCTGGATGGCCGCATCGCTACAGCCAGCGGAGCATCGCAGTGGATCAGCGGGCAGGAGGACATCGTCCATAGCCACCGGCTGCGCGCGCTGTTCGATGCCGTGGTGATCGGCGCCGGTACCGTGCGCGCCGACGATCCGCAACTCACCACCCGCGAGGTTGAGGGACCATCGCCGGTGCGCGTCGTGCTGGATACCGATCGGCGACTGGACGCACGCTACCGCGTGTTCTGCCAAGGCCCGGCAACGCTGCTGCTATGTGCCACCGATGCGACCGGCGACGACTGTGTCGGCACGGCGCCGGTGCTGCGCCTGCCGCGGGCCCGCGTAGGGCTCGACATCGGCGCCGTCCTGGCGGCGCTGGCAAAACGCGGATTGCGACGGATCTTCGTCGAGGGCGGCGGCATCACCGTGTCGCGCTTTCTGGCGGCCGGTGCGCTCGACCGGTTGCACGTGACCATCGCGCCGCTGCTGATCGGCTCCGGCATTCCCGCCTTCACGCTGCCCGAAGCGCCCTCGCTCACCGAGAGCCTGCGCTTCGACTGGTCGGTGCACCGTGTCGGTGCAGACCTGCTGGTCGACATCCCGCTGTCACGCGGAAGGCCGAGCCCCCACGCATGACGGCGGCGCGGGCGTTCTGGGTCGTCGCATCCGGCCGCGGGGAGCTTCGCAGCGAGACACTGGATGAGCCGCGCGCAGGGCAGGCCTTGGTGCGTGCGCTGGCAAGCGGCGTGTCGCGCGGCACCGAGGCCTTGGTGTTCGCCGGCCGGGTACCGCCAAGCCAGCACGAGGCGATGCGTGCACCGCTCATGGCCGGCCGGTTCCCGTTCCCGGTGAAGTACGGCTACAGCGCGGTCGGGTTCGACAGCGATGGTATTCGTGTCTTCGTCCTGCATCCCCACCAGGATGTTTTCCTCGCGCCCACTGCAATGTGCATTCCACTGCCCGACACAGTTCCGACGCAACGGGCCGTGCTCGCGGCCAACATGGAAACGGCGCTGAACATCGTATGGGATGCGGCTCCGCTTGCCGGCGAACGCATGCTGGTGATCGGTGCCGGCGTTGTCGGTCTGCTGGCTGCCTCGTTGCTGGCACGGTTTCCCGCCGCACGCGTCACCGTGGTGGACATCGATCCGGCGCGCGAGGCAGTGGTGCGGCGCTTCGGGTGCGACTTCGCCGTGCCGGAACAGGCGCCGCGGAACCAGGAACTTGTGGTGCACGCATCCGCCAGCGAAGCCGGGCTTCGTCTGGCACTCGACCGAGCCGCGTTCGAGGCGCGCATCGTCGAGGCAAGCTGGTTCGGCGACAGCGCGCCGTCCGTGCCGCTGGGCGAGGCGTTCCATGCGCGGCGCCTGCGCCTGCTCGCGACGCAGGTCGGCGCGGTCGCACCGGCGATGCGCGGTCGCCGTAGCCATGCCGAGAGGCTCGCCCTGGCACTCGAACTGCTGGCCGATCCTGCCTACGACGCGCTGCTGGACGGACCGACGCGGTTCGACGATATGCCGGAGGCGATGCCGCGCATTCTCGCGCCGGGCGGCCTGTGTCACGTCATAACCTATGGGGTCGAGTGAATGTTCAGCCTGACGGTCTGCGACCACATCATGATCGCCCACAGTTTCCGCGGCGCCGAATTCGGTCCCGCGCAGAAGCTGCACGGTGCGACCTTCGCTGTGGAAGCGGAGTTCCGCGCGCCGAAGCTCGACCACCTGCAGCTGCTGGTGGATATCGGGCTGGCGAAGACCGAGTTGCGGCGCCTGCTCGATGGGCTGGACTACAGCAACCTGGACGACAATCCGGCGTTCGCGGGCATCAACACGACGACGGAACACGTGGCGTTCCACATCCATGGATTGTTGGCCGCGGCCTGCAGCGATGGTCGGCTGGGCGACGGCGGCCGCGCTGTCGCTGCCCTGAAGATCCTGGTGCGCGAAAGCCCGAACGCGTGGGCGGCATTCGAGGGACCGCTGTAATGCAGTCTCCCCTCCCCAACCCTCCCCCGCTTCGCGTGAGAGGCGGCGGTGCACCGTGTTCCGAACCTATAGTCCCTCTCCCGCGAAGTGGGAGAAGGTTGGGGAGGGGGCGCCGCCAATGACGCACATAAGCCTCATCGTACCCGCGCCATTCGATGCCGTGTCCGGCGGCTACGCCTATGATCGCCGCATCGTCGCCGGCCTGCGCGATGCCGGCCACACCGTGAAGGTGGTCGAGCTCACCGGCTCGCATCCGCTGGCCGACGAATTTTCCCGTGATGCGGTCTGCGCGGCGTGGGACAGCATCCCGGAAGACTCGCGGCCAATCGTCGATGGCCTCGCCTTGCCTGCCTTCGCCGGCCTGGATGATGCACTCGCTGCGCGCAACGCGGTCGCACTGATCCACCATCCCACGGCTTTGGAAACCGGCTTCAGCGAAGCCGAGAGGGCTGCGCTGCGCGCCATCGAGAAACGCCTGCTGGCGAAATTCGCGCGCGTCATCGTCACCAGCGAGGCCACCGGCGAACGGCTCGCCGCAGACTTCGGCGTTCAGGCCGAGCGCATCAAGGTCGTGGTGCCGGGTACCGACGATGCGCCGCGCAGTCCCGGTTCGGGTGGCCCGACATGCCGCATCATCTCCGTTGGCGCTCTGGTGCCGCGCAAGGGCCATGACGTGCTGCTGCGCGCACTGGCCCGGTTGTTCGATCTCAACTGGCAACTCACCATCGTCGGTTCGCCCGACCGCGACCCCGTGCATGCCAGCTCGCTGAGGACCAATGCCGAGCAACTCCGCATTACGCAGCGCGTGCGGTTCGCCGGCGAGGCGACCGACGCGGAGCTGGCAGCTTTGTGGCGCGACGCTGACCTGTTCGCGCTGGCGACGCATTGGGAAGGCTACGGCATGGCTGTGGCGGAAGCGCTGAAGCGCGGCCTGCCGGTGGCCGTCACCGCAGGCGGCGCGGTTGGCAACCTGGTCACGCCGGAGGCGGGCGTGGTGTGTCCACTCGGCGATCACGTCAATCTTTCCAAGGCGCTGCGCCGGCTGATCTTCGGCACGGTGCTGCGGCGATCCATGGCCGACGCGGCTTGGCAGGTCGGGCAGGCGCTGCCGAACTGGCAGACGCAGATACGCGAATTCGCCCAGGCGCTGGCTGGGTGAACGCTATCGTCCGCGGGTCGATGCGCGCGCGATGACCGTCGAGCGCTTTGCCGCGGACTGGCTCACCCTGCGCGAACCGTTCGATCACGCTGCGCGCAACGCCGTGCTGGCGCAGCGCCTGGCCGATCGACTGCCCGATCGCCCGCGCCTGCTCGATCTTGGCGGAGGCACCGGCAGCCTGTTCCGTTTCCTGGCGCCGATCATCGGACGCCGCCAGGAGTGGATTCTGCTCGACGCGGATGCCGCATTGCTCGACGAGGCGTTCGGTCGCACCGCGGCGTGGGCGCGGCGACACGGCTTCGCTGCGACGGCGTCCGACGACACGCTGCTTGTCTCGACGCCGCATGGATTGTGGCGGATGCAGGCGGCGCCGCACGATCTCGCTGCGGTCGCATTGCCCGATGCAGACGCGGTGCTGTGCAGCGCGCTGCTCGACCTGGTGTCGTCGGCGTGGCTCGATCGGCTGGTCGATACCCTGCACGTGCCGTTCCTCGCCTGCCTGAGCGCGGACGGCCGCGATGCCTGGCTGCCGCGTCACCCGGGCGATGCCATGGTTCGCGCGGCATTCCGTCGCGACCAGCATCGTGACAAGGGCTTCGGTCCAGCGCTGGGTTCCGCGGCGCCGGCGGCTGCGTTGCAGGCATTCGCCGCGCGTGGTTTCGCGACCGCGTCGGCACCGACCGACTGGCGAATTCCGCGTTCCGCGCTGCGCATACAGCGTGCGCTGATCGACGGCACGGCCGATGCCGCGCGCGATGCCGACCCCGCACATGGCGCGGCTATCGCTGACTGGCAGGAGACGCGGCTGCGCCAGGCAATGCGGGCGAGGCTTGCCATCCGCATCGGTCACCGCGACATACTGGCATTGCCGCCGGGAGGATAACGCCATGCTGCTGGGTGCGATTGCCGACGACTTCACCGGGGCGACCGACCTCGCCTCCATGCTGGTCCGTGGCGGCATGCGCACGGTGCAGCTCATTGGCGTCCCACGACCAGGCGAACCTGCGCCCGACGCGGATGCCGTGGTTGTCGCGCTGAAGTCGCGTACCGCACCGGTGCGCCAGGCGGTGGATGAAAGCCTCGCGGCGCTTGGCTGGCTGCGCGACGCCGGCTGCCAGCAGTTCTTCTTCAAGTACTGCTCCACCTTCGACAGCACCGACGCCGGGAATATCGGCCCGGTCGCCGACGCACTGGTCGCCGCACTGGGCTGCGGCTTCGCGCTCGCCTGTCCGGCGTTCCCGGCGAATGCGCGCAGCGTCTACCAGGGCCACCTGTTCGTCGGCAGCGTGCTGCTGAACGAGAGCGGCATGGAGCACCATCCGCTGACGCCGATGACCGACGCCAACCTGGTGCGCGTGCTGTCGCGGCAGACCGACGGGACCGTCGGCCTGGTAGCGTATGCAACGGTCGAGCAGGGCGCGATGGCGATCCGCCGGGCGATGACCGCATTGAAGGAGCAGGGGCGCCGCTACGCCATCGTCGATGCGGTGAGCGATTCCCATCTGCTGTCGATCGGCGAAGCGGCGGAACACCACGCGCTGATCACCGGCGGTTCCGGTGTGGCGATGGGGCTGCCGGCGAACTTCCGTCGCGCGGGCAAGCTGCCGGAACAGAGCGATGCGGCAACGCTGCCGATGCTGGACGGTCACGCGGCCGTGCTTGCAGGGTCCTGCTCGCGCGCCACACTCGGCCAACTCGGCTTTGCACGTGACAGTGTGCCGGTGCTGCAACTCGATCCGTTGGCCACGCCGGATGCTGCGCGCATGACCGCGGCGGCACAGGACTGGCTGGCGGACAAACTCGGCAGCACGCCCGTCGTCATCGCGGCATCGGCGCCGCCCGATCAGGTGGCGGCGTTGCAACAGCGCCTGGGACGCGAGGCCGCCGGCACGCTGGTCGAGCAGACGCTGGCCAACATCGCCGAGATTCTCATTGCGCGTGGCGTCCGCCGACTGGTTGTCGCCGGTGGGGAAACCGCCGGTGCGGTGGTGTCGCGTCTCGGCGTGCACAGCCTGCGCATCGGCGCGGAGATCGATCCCGGCGTGCCGTGGACCTACGCCGAAGGCGGCGGGACACCGCTGCTTCTGTCGCTGAAGTCGGGCAACTTCGGTGGCCGCGACTTCTTCCTCAAGGCATTCGAGGTGCTGACATGACCGAAAACGACACCCGGGACCTGCTGGTGGAACTCGCCGCCAGCCTGTTCGCGCGGGGCTTTTCCGTTGGCAGCGCCGGCAATATCAGCGTGCGCCTGGCTGACGGGTATCTGATCACGCCGACCAACTCGAGCCTGGGACGGCTGGATCCTGCGCGCCTGTCGCGCCTGGATGGCGACTTCCAGCATATCGGCGGCGACAAGCCATCGAAGGAGGTGTTCATGCACCGCGCCGTCTATCGCGCGCGCGAGGACGCTGGCGCCGTGGTGCATCTGCACTCGACCATGGCCACCGCGGTCGCCTGCCTGCCGGACGTCGATGCCGCCAATCCGATTCCGCCGCTGACACCGTATTTCGTCATGCGGGTCGGCCGCAGCATGCCAATTGTCGAGTATTACCGGCCGGGCGATGCGGCGATGGAACCGGCGATCCACGCGGCGGCGCGCGGCGCGCGCGCGGTGCTGCTGGCCAATCATGGCCCGGTGGTATCCGGCAAGACGCTGACCGATGCAGTCTATGCGGCGGAGGAGCTTGAAGAGGCGGCGAAGCTTTATCTGCTGCTGCGCAGCACGACGCCCCGGCTGCTGACGCCGCGGCAGGTGGACGACCTGCTGACGACGTTCGGGTAATCCGTCATGGCGGACGAAGTCCCGCCATCCACGCCTTTGCTCGCTCCGGCACACAAGGCATGAAAGGCCTGCCTGCGCAGGCCGTGACGTGGAGAGCAAAAAAGAAGGGCGCCGGTTGGCGCCCTCTCTGTGTCCGGCCCGGCCCCACGCATGGGGCCGGGATCGGCGTGGCTTCAGTTCATCGACTCAGGGCCATTCGGCATGGATTCCGCTGCCGGAGCAGCTGCTGCCGCAGCCTTCTTGCGTCCGCCTGCCTTTCGAGCAGCCTTCTTCTTGGGTGCGGCTTTCTTCCGACCGGCCGCCTTTTTCGCGCCGGCCTTCTTCGCGCCAGCCTTTTTGGCAACCTTGCGGGCAGCCTTCTTCGGTGCGGCCTTGCGGCCCGCTGCCTTCTTGCGGCCAACGGTCTTGCGGGCAGCAGCCTTCTTCGGCGCGGCCTTGCGACCTGCCTTCTTCTTGGGTGCGGCCTTCTTCTTGCCGCCGGCACGCATCGCCATCGCCTGTGCGCGCGGCTGCTCGGTGGTTGTGTTTTCGTCGTTGCTCACCTGTAGGAACTCCTTCTGGTGTCGTTGGTTTTTGACGCGCGGTTGACCAACGGCCGCCCATGCAGCCGGTTCCGCACCAGGCCTGCCGCAGCGATCGAGGCTTGCGAGCAGGCCAGCTTCATCGGGCCGGCGATCCTGCGTGGGACTTTGCCTTCCACGCTTGCCAGTGCCGCACGTCCCGAAGCACGACGAGCAGACCTGGCGCACGTTGCCTGCTGCGCTGCCGTCTTCGTCGCCTCTGCGATTCCACATCCGACGTCGATGCTCGATCGACTGTGCTTCATCTGGACGAGGCTGCGGTCAATGGACCGTCCTTCTGTTGTCGTGTGCAACGCATTGACTCTTTGCGAATCGGATGCACGCACACCGAATCCGCTATTCCGCGTCTGAAGGGCCGCTGTCAACAAAAAGCAACCGTTTCGTCGCAAGTTCGATGAAAAAAATGCGTACGCGATGCAATGCGATGCATTGTTGCCACAGAAAACCGCCGCGACATCGCTGCCGCGGCGGTGTGTTCAGCACATTCGAATCGCTCAGCCGCGTTTGTCGATCGGTACAAACGGCACGTTTTCGGGGCCGACGTAGTTCGCGGTAGGGCGAATCAGCTTGTTGTCGACGCGCTGTTCCATGACGTGCGCGCCCCATCCCGACGTGCGCGCGATCACGAACAGCGGAGTGAACATCGCTGTCGGCACGCCGAGCATGTGGTACGAGATCGCGCTGAACCAATCGAGGTTGGCGAACATCTTCTTGGCATCGGCCATGGTCGCCTCGATCCGGTCGGCGATGTCGAACAGCTTCATCGAGCCTGCGGACTTCGACAGCCGACGCGCCACCTCCTTGATCACTTTGTTCCTCGGATCGGCGATCGTGTAGACCGCGTGGCCAAATCCGATGACCACCTCACGGTTGGCGACCCGCCTGCGGATGTCGGCTTCCGCCTCATCCGGAGTCGCATAGCGGCTCTGGATGTCGAATGAGACCTCGTTGGCGCCGCCATGCTTCGGTCCGCGCAGCGCACCGATGCCGGCGGTGATCGCGGAATACATGTCCGCGCCGGTGCCTGCCACGACGCGGCAGGTGAAGGTCGAGGCGTTGAATTCATGCTCGGCGTAGAGAATCAGCGAGGTGTGCATGGCGCGGACAAACGCCTCGCTGGGCGGCTTGCCGTGCAGCAGGTGGAGGAAATGCCCGCCGATGCTGTCGTCGTCGGTCTCCACGTCGATCCGCTTGCCGTTATGCGCGTAGTGGAACCAGTAGAGCAGCGCCGACCCCAGCGAGGCCATCAGCCGGTCGATGATGTCGCGTGCGCCGGGCTGGTTCTGGTCTTCCTTCTCGGGCAACACGCATCCGAGAGCGGAGACCGCGGTGCGCATCACGTCCATCGGATGCGCTGCGGGCGGGAGTGCCTCGAGCGTCTGCATCACCGAAGCCGGCAGTCCGCGCCAGGCGCGCAGGCGTGCCTTGTAGCCCGCGAGTTCCGCGCGTGTCGGCAGCGTGCCGTGCACCAGCAGGTAGGCGATCTCCTCGAACTCGCAGGTCTCTGCGACGTCCAGGATGTCGTAGCCGCGATAGTGCAGGTCATTCCCGGTGCGCCCGACGGTGCACAGCGCGGTGTTGCCGGCGGTGACGCCGGACAGGCCGACGCCCTTCTTCGCCCGGTTGGGGATCGCTGCGGTGTCGCTCATGAGTGTGTCTCCTTTTCTGGTCGGTCCTGTCATTGCGAGGGGCGTCAGCGACGAGGCAATCTCCATCCCGCCTGGCACGCACAACTGGATGGAGATTGCTTCGTCGCTGCGCTCCTCGCAATGACAGGGGGCAGGGGCACTGTCGGCCTAAGCGGCGTCAGAATATCCCCGGTTTGCCGACGGCGAGCGTGCCGGCCGGCATCGCGACATTCAACCGGTGGAGCTCGCCCGCCTTCAAACGCGGCAGGTCCTGCACCGCCTCCAGGAAGCGGTTCGCTTCGCGGCTGGAGATAATGCCGTCGGTCAGCGTGGTGAACTTGCCGATGTAATCGTCGCGGCCGAACGGCTTCGCGCCGAGCGGATGGGCGTTGGCCACCGCCATCTCATCGACGATGCTGCTGCCGTCCCGCAGCAGGATCTCGACGCGTCCGCCGAATGCCTGCTCGGCCGGATCGGTGGAGAGGTAGCGGCGCTCCCACACCGGATCTTCCCGGGTTTCGATCTTCTGCCACAGCCGCACGGTGTCGGCGCGGCCGGCGCGGCGCGGCGCGTAGCTGTCCCCGTGGTGCCAGCGTCCGTCCTGCAAGGCGACCGCGAAGATGTACATGATGGAGTGGTCGAGCGTCTCCCGGCTCGCTTTCGGATCCATCTTCTGCGGGTCGTTGGCGCCGGTGCCGATCACGGCGTGCGTGTGGTGGCTGGTGTGGATGGTGATCTTCTCGATCTTCTCGAGGTCGGCGATCTGTCCGCGCATGCGGAACGCCAGGTCGATCAGCGCCTGCGACTGGTACTCGGCGCTGTGCTGCTTGGTGAAGCTGTCGAGGATGGCGCGTTTCGCTTCGCCCGGCGCCGGCAGCGGAACCTGGTAGTGCGCATCGGGGCCGTCGAGCACCCAGGCAATTACCGAGTCCTCGCCTTCATAGATCGGGCTCGGGGCACCTTCGCCGCGCATGACGCGGTCCACCGCCTCGACCGCGAGCTTGCCGGCATGCGCGGGCGCATAAGCCTTCCACGAACTGATTTCGCCCTTGCGGGACTGCCGCGTGGTGACGCTGACATGCACCGCCTGCTGCACCGCCTGGTAGATCACGTCCTGCTTCAGGCCCAGCAACGTGCCGATTCCGGCAGCCTGGCCGGGAGCGAGATGCGTGATGTGGTCGATCTTGTGCTTGTGCAGGCTGATGGCCCGGACGAGGTCGATGTGGATCTCGTAGCCGGTGGCGATGCCGCGGATCAGGTCGCGGCCGGACTTCTCCATCGTCTGTGCCACCGCAAGGATCGGCGGGATGTTGTCGCCCGGATGCGAATAGTCTTCGGCCAGGAAGGTGTCGTGCATGTCGAGTTCACGCACCGCGGTGCCGTTCGCCCAGGCTGCCCATTCCGGGGTGACGGTCTTCGAGGACGCCACGCCGAACACCGTGGCGGCATTCTTGCGCGGATGCCCGAGCGCCATGTCACGCGCGGAAACGATGGCATGGCGGTTGGCCGAGGCGATCGCCACCGCAGCATTGTCGATGATGCGGTTGACGATCATCGCCGCAACGTCCTTCTCCACCGGCACCTTGTCGGCGGCGACGGCGGCGATCTTCCAGGCGAGCTGGTCCTCGCGCTTCAGGTTGGCCTTGGACGGGTACACCCTTACGTCGTGCACGATCATGCGTTTTCTCCGATGAGCCGGGATGAGTGCGAGGTGCGGGCTCGCACTGTCGAGTGTTCTCGCGATCCTTCCTAAGGTCGCGCACCGACGACGGCAAGCCGATCGGCCTCCGCGCTTCACTCCTATATATATAGTGTGTGCAAGCTGAGACCCGCGTGCGGCCGGCAGCAGTTGCGCTGCTCGCGTCCATGCAGCAGGCACGGTAGGCTGCGTGGGCGTCCAGAGCTTCAGGGTATCGCCCATGTCAGTGCCATTCGACCGGGTCATCATCGGCGACGTCGTCACCACCGATGCCATCATCCGCGCGGGTTATGTGGCGGTGCGCGGCGAAACGATTGCCGCGATCGGTGCGGGTGCGCCGCCGCCGGCGATGCAGACGATCGACCACACCGGGAAGCTGATCCTGCCTGGCCTGGTCGACGGACACATGCACACCTCGTCCTCCACCGGATGGCCCGGCATCGAAACCGCGACGATGAGTGCGGCCGCCGGCGGCGTCACGACCTGCTGCGACATGCCGTACGACGTGCCGCGTCCGGTGACCGACGCTGCGCTGCTGGCCGACAAGATCGGCTGGGTGGATCGCACCGCGCATGTGGACATGGCGCTGTACGGCACCATCACCAAGACCGGCGGCATCGATGCCATTCCTGGCCTGGCGGCTGCCGGCATCTCGGCGTTCAAGCTGTCCACCTACGAATACGACGCCGTGCGGTTTCCGCGCATCGATCATCCGACGATGCTGGCGGCATTTCGGGAAATCGCCAGGACGGGACTGCCGGTGGCGATCCACAACGAGGATCAGGAACTGGTCGAAATGCTGACCGCACAGGCGCGCGCGGCAGGCCGGACCGAGGCGATCATGCATTGCCGCACGCGTCCGCCGCTGGCCGAGACCATGGCGGACCTGGAGATCTTCGAGATGGCGCTGGAGACCGGCGCCCATGTGCACATCGCGCATTCGTCGCTGGCGCGTGATTTCGACATCGCCGAGACATTCCGCAACATGGGTGCGAAGACCACGGGCGAGGCATGCATCCAATATCTGTGCATGACCGAAGACGACATCATCCGGCTGGGCGGCCGAGGCAAGTGTAACCCCCCATTCCGCACCGCCGACGAGGTGGAGCGGATGTGGCGCTGCCTGCTGGCCGACAGGATCGCCTATGTATCCACCGACCACGCACCCTGGCCGATCGAGCGCAAGACGCTGCCGGACATCTTCGCCAACGGTGCGGGACTGACCGGCCTGCAGAGTTTCGCCCCGTTGATGTTCTCCCTGCTCGAGGAACGCGGTCTGTCGCCGACGCTGCTGGCGATCTATTGCGCCGAGCGGAGTGCGAAGATGCATGGGCTCTGGCCGAAGAAGGGCGCCATCCGGTTGGGTTCCGATGCCGATCTGTGCGTGCTGGAACGCGGTGACTTCGTGTTCGATGAGGCCAGCATCCGGGATCGGCCGGAGATGCGCTGGTCGCCCTATCATGGGCGCAGGATGCGTGCGCGGGTGGCGGCGACGTTTCTGCGAGGCACACTGATCTGGGATGGCGAAACAGTGCTGGCGAAGCCCGGCACAGGACGGTTCCAACGGCGACAGACGCCCTGAGTACACTGTATCGGCCTCGCAAGCGCCCGCTGCTGCGACTAGCACTGGCGCTTGCCGCGTTCTTCGTCCTTGCCTTCTCGACCGGCTGCGTGGTCTGGCTTCGCACGCATATCGTGCCGCCGAACTGCTCGGATCCTGAGACCCTCGCGCTGGTGCGCCGCAGCCTGACCGGCCGCTTCAAACTGCCGCCGAGTGTGACAATCGAGGCAATCCAGACGCTCGCCGGCGGCTATGTGGCGTTCCGCTTCGTGTGCGAGGCGAGCCTCGGCGGGATCGATCCGCGTGACCTGACGCCGGGCACCGACGTGCCGGGTACAGTGCACTATGTCAGCCGATTGACGGCGGATCGCCAGGGCCATGAAGTAAGCGTGAGTATCCAACCCTTGCTGATATGGGAGCGAATGCAGTGACCAACCGGAGCATCACCCTCGTTCTCCCTCAGCGAACATCCGACGTCCCTCTGCGGTCGGCATCATCTCCCGCATCCAGGCGAATGAACCCTGCTCCCGCATCGCTCGTCCGCCGGCGACGAAGGCTGCCAATGCGAGACGCGATAGCGCGCCGCCCACGCTGATCCGCCTGGCCCCGGCTTCCGCCAATTGCGCTGCCGTGATGGCGGGATCGAGCCACCCGGTCACCACGTTGAACGGCCGCTTTATCCCGCTCACCACCTCGCGCAGTTCGGCCAGGTTGCGAAGTCCCGGCGCATAAAGCACGTCTGCTCCGGCTGCCTCGTACGCCTGCAGTCGCCGAATGCTTTCCGCCAGGTCGTGCGGCCCATGCAGCAGGTTCTCCGCCCGCGCTGTGAGCATGAACGGCGTGGGCAATGCGCGAGCGACCTTGGCCGCTGCGCCCACCCGCGCCACCGCGAGGTCGAAATCATAGATCGGGTTCGCGCGATCGCCGGAGTAGTCCTCGATCGAGCCGCCGACCGCCCCGGCCTCTGCCGCGAGGCGGATGGTTTCCGCGGCCTCCTCCGGCGCGTGCGCGAAGCAGTTCTCCAGGTCGGCATTCACCGGCAGGTCGGTTGCCGTGGCGATGATGCGGCAGTTCTCGATCACCTCGGCCCGCGTCACGATGCTGTCGGCGCGGCCGAGCATATTCGCGAGGCCAAGGCTGGTGGTTGCCAGCGCTTCGAACCCCAGCGCCGCCAGCAACTTGGCGGTCCCGGCATCCCATGGATTGGGAATGATGAAGGCGCCCGGCCGCTCATGCAGGGCACGGAACGCGATGGCCTTGTCGGTCTGACTGCGCATTGGCCGATCTCCTTGCTGGTGTCCGCGGGCAATTTGCGCTGGTCTGATGCATAGTCAAATGCATAGTACTTGGCATCCGCATCAGGAATCCTGATCGATGAACATTGACGAGATCAAGACCTTCGTCGCCATCGCTGAACTCGGCGGCTTCACCCGCGCCGGTCGGCGATTGCATCGCACACAGCCGGCGATCAGCCGTCGTCTCGGCCTGCTCGAGCACGAGCTTGGGGCACCGGTGTTCGAGCGGATTCGCGGCAACCCGCGGCTGACCGAGGCCGGCCGCGTCTTTCTGCCGCACGCGGAGGCAGCACTCGCGGCACTCAAGGATGGCCGCGAAGCGGTGCGCGGATTGCAAAGCGGACTGCAAGGCACGGTGTCGCTCGCGCTGGTCGGCACGCTGGCGGACACCCACATCGTGACTGTGCTGCGCAGGTTCGCGCGTCGCGCGCGGCAGGTGCGCCTCGAACTGCGGACCGCGTCGAGCAGCGAAGTGACCGATCTGGTCCGGCGTGGCGAGGCGATGTTGGGCTTGCGCTACTTCACGAGCGACCGCACCGAGATTGTCTCGTTCGACGCGGGCAGCGAAGCAATGCTGGTGGTGGCGGCGCCGGGACACCAACTCGCCAGGCGTCGCGTGCGTGACGCACAGCTTCTGGCCAACGAGCGCTGGATCGGCTTTCCGCCGGTGCGCGGCGATCGCGATTCATCCGGCCATGTCCTGGCCCGTCAGCTGACTCGCGCCGGTCTGCACAATGCCGATGTCACATTGATCGACAGCCTGACCGCACAGAAGCGCCTCGCCCAGGCCGGCTTCGGCTTGGCGTTGGTGCCGGAAACCAGCGTGCGGGATGAACTGCGCCAGGGCTTGCTGGTGGCACTCGATGTTCCGGCGATGCGCACGACAATCCCGATCACCGCGATCCACCGGCGCGCGGCCTACCTGAGTCCCGCTGCCAAGGCCTTGCTCGAATTGCTGGCGCGCCCCCTCGGTTGACGGCGGGTGGTTGGCGCCGTGAAGCTGCGGCGTTGAATCTGGAGATCTTGCGATGACCCGAAGCATCACCGTCGCGGCGGCGCAATTGGGACCGATCCAGCAGGCCGAGCCGCGCTCGGTCGCTGTCGAGCGCATGGTCCGGCTGATGGAGCGCGCACATCGTCGCGGCGTGGAACTGGTGGTGTTTCCCGAACTGGCGCTGACCACGTTCTTTCCGCGCCACTACCATGCGGACATTGCCGAGGCGGACAACTGGTTCGAAACGGCGATGCCGTCGAACGAGACGGCGCCGCTGTTCGCCGCTGCGCGTCGGTTCGGGATCGGCTTCCACCTCGGCTATGCGGAAATCGCCGAGGAACCGGACGACAGTGGCGTGGTGCGCAGGCGGCGGTTCAACACGTCGATCCTGGTCAATCCGGACGGCGACGTGCTGCTGAAATACCGCAAAGTGCACCTGCCGGGGCACGCCGAGTACGATCCGCGACGCAAGGTGCAGCATCTGGAGAAGCGCTACTTCGAGGTCGGCAATCTCGGCTTTCCGGTGATCCGCGCGCCGATGGGCGAACTGTCCGGCATCAACATGGGCATGCTGATCTGCAACGACCGGCGCTGGCCCGAGGCGTGGCGCGTACTCGGGCTGCAGAGCGTCGAACTGGTGCTGCTGGGTTACAACACCCCGAGCCTGAACATGGAGGCGGGTGGTTTCGAGGCGCACCATCTGCGCGTGTTCCACTCGCACCTGTCGATTCAGGCGGGCTGCTACCAGAATGCCTGTTTCGCGGTGGCGACGGCGAAGGCCGGCACCGAGGATGGCTGCGAATTGTTCGGCCACTCGATCATCGTCAACCCGCAGGGCGAGATCACCGCGATGGCAACCAGCTGGGACGACGAACTGATCACCGCCGACTGCGATCTGGAGATGTGCACGCTGGGCCGCACGACGATTTTCGCGTTCGAGAAGCATCGGCGGCCGGAGGCGTACACGCGGATCATCGACCAGGTGGGTTCGGTGGCGCCGGCCGAATGGGTGAAGCCAGCGGCGGAGTGATGGCATTAACCGCGTGCTAACTCGCACGCGGCAGCATTCGCCGTGAGTGCGCTTGAAAGGGCCTCACGATGAGCGAAGTCCGCGCCGTCGCCAGTGCCGCGGTGGTCCGACTGCCACCGGAACCGCATGAAAAGCAGAAGCGCGGCGACGGCAAGGAGCCGCGGCCGCGCCGCGTGCGGACAGCGAAGATGGCCGATATGGATATCTCGGAGCCCGAGGTGCACAAGCTCAACGTCAGCGCGTGAAGCGGTGCTGAGATAGGGCGGTGTCGTGGTCGCGGCACTGCAAGCATTCTCGGCGCCGGCGTTAGCCGGATGGTAACGCCTGCGGATGCAGGATGCCGGGGCCGGCGACTCTGTCGCGGCCAGATAGCGGCAAAACGGCGCGACACCAATCCGAGGAGC
Source organism: Acetobacteraceae bacterium (assembly GCA_036265005.1). GTDB lineage: Bacteria > Pseudomonadota > Alphaproteobacteria > Acetobacterales > Acetobacteraceae > JAMXLO01. The sequence goes on from DATAPW010000164.1 coordinate 37,889, forward strand.
ATCCGCTATGAGTTCGATCAGCGCTGTCACAGGCGGTGGTAGCAACTGGGCTACCGAGGTCAGCCAGGCTGCGCGACAGGCTGCAAGGCACGTCGATCGGGCGCCCGAGCATGACAACAACAAGCCCGAGGCTCCGGCCGAGGCCGGCAAGGATACCCAGACATCGTTCAAGCAGATCAATATCAAGGCGTGATGACGCGGCGGCGGCGCGTCAGACCGCGGCACGCTCCGAGACAGGCGAACTGACCGTCGCAGGCTGAAGCGTCGTCATCGCCACTCCGGCGGCAGCCTGGCAGGGCTCGATCACCGGCACGCCGGCGGCGTCCTCCACCGCCGCGCGATGGTGCGCCATGCCGGTGCAGCCGAGGATGACACTGCCGGCACCGGCGGCAACGCACTCGCGCGCGGCGGCGATCAGCCGGGCGCGCGCCGCGTCGGGCTGCAGCAGCGTCTCCATCGTCACGTTCAGCGAAACTTCGGCGGCAAGCCGGCTCTCCAGGCCCATCGTCCGCAGCGCGGCGAGGTGGCGCGCCTTCGACGCGTCGACGATCGCGATCACGCCGAACCGTTCGGCGCGCGCCACCGCGACTGCCACCGCGGAGCGGAATACGCCGAACACCGGGCGCCGCGTCGTCGCGCGCACCGCCTCGATGCCGGGATCGGAGGCGCAGGCGATCACGTAGGCATCGGCTGCCTCGCGCTCGACCAGGCGGCAGAGCGGTTCCACCACGCCGTGCCAGTCGCGCCAGTCGTAGATCGCCGGCGGTCCCTCGGCCAGCGTCACCACCACGAAATCGGGTGCCCCAGGCAGGCGGAACGGCGCCAACGCGGCCGATATGCCGGCGGAGCAGGCAACCGACGAATTTGGGTTCACCACCAGAATACGTGCCATGCGGACAGTCTCGGTCCTCTGGCGGGCACGATCAAGAAGTCCGATATGATCGGTGGCGCCTCCACTCCCGGCAAGGAATTCCACCCATGGCCCCGGTTCGCTGGCAACCCGACAGGACTCCGCGGCCACCGCCCTGGCCGGTTCCATCGCTGTTCACCGCGCTGGGGCGCGGCCTGACGGGACGTTGCC
>DATAPW010000165.1:0-12513 GCA_036265005.1 Acetobacteraceae bacterium
CTGGTCGGGTAGATCAAGCTCGCCTGGGCCGAGGTGGCCATCATGGCCCCGGCGCCAATGGCAATCGCCAGTCCGAACAGAGAGCGGCCGACAAGGGATACGGTCATTTGCTCGATAAATCCAAAAATTCTAAGTCGTTAATGCAATGTTAACCCTACTCGTTGCTGAACATCAAGGGATAATTAACCAATTTCGCTTATGTCATAAGACAATTGGCCAATGTGCCCGCCGACCGTCAGTGGGTGGGATAGACCCGTGGCCAGGTGATTTCGCTGGGCGGTCCTGGAGGGGTCGGCGGACCCTTCTTGCCGCAGCCGGCAATCGCCAGCAGGCACGACACCGCCACCAGCAGCGCCACGCACCTCATGCCAGCATTGCCTGCCAGCGTGCCGCCTCGCGCGCGACATTCGCCGGAGCCGTGCCGCCATGGCTGGTGCGCGACGCCACGGACGCCTCGACCGTCAGCACGGAGAACACTTCGGCAGTGATGCGCGGCTCCACGCCCTGCATCTCGGCGAGCGTCAATCCGGCCAGGTCCACGCCCCTGGCTTCCGCCAGGGCGACCAGCCGGCCGGTCACGTGATGCGCGTCGCGGAACGGCAGCCTGAGCATGCGCACCAGCCAGTCGGCCAGATCGGTCGCCGTGGCGTAGCCGGAGCCTGCAAGCTCCCGCATGCGCTCCAGGTTCGGCGCCATGTCCCGCACCATGCCGGCAATCGCCGCCAGCGACAGCGCCCAGCCCTCAGCCGCATCGAACACCGGCTCCTTGTCCTCCTGCATGTCCTTGGCATAGGCGAGCGGCAGGCCCTTCATCACCGTCAGCAGCGCGACCAGCGCGCCGGTGATCCTCCCGGTCTTCGCCCGCACCAGTTCGGCGGCGTCCGGATTGCGCTTCTGCGGCATGATCGAACTGCCGGTGGTGAACGCATCCGACAGCCGGATGAACCGCCAGGGCGCCGAACACCAGATGACGATTTCCTCGGCGAAGCGCGACAGGTGCATCGCCGAGATCGCCGCGGCCGCCAGGAACTCGAGGGCAAAGTCGCGGTCCGACACGGCGTCCAACGAATTGGCGGTGGGGCGGTCGAAACCCAGATCCCGTGCCGTCGCCGCGCGGTCGATGGGAAACGAGGTGCCGGCCAGCGCCGCACTGCCCAGCGGGCACTCGTTGAGCCGCCGCCGGCAGTCGGCGAGCCGGCTGCGGTCGCGATCGAGCATTTCCACGTAGGCCAGCAGGTGATGGCCGAAGGTCACCGGCTGGGCGGTCTGCAGATGGGTGAAGCCAGGCATCGGGTCGGCCGCGTGGGTCGCCGCACGATCGGCCAGGGCGCGCATCACGTCGGTGAGCTGCGCGCCCAGCCCGTCAATGGCGTCGCGCACCCACAGGCGAAAATCCACTGCGACCTGGTCGTTGCGGCTGCGCGCCGTGTGCAGCCTCCGGCCGGCCTCGCCGATCCGTTCGGTGAGCCGCGCCTCGATGTTCATGTGGATGTCTTCGAGCGCCGCGTCGAACGGGAACCGCCCGGTCTCGATCTCGTGCGCGATCGCCGCTAGACCGGTGCTGATGGCCTGCTCATCTTGTGGCGATATGACCCCGACCTTTGCCAGCATGGCGGCGTGTGCGAGTGAACCCCGGATATCCTGCCGCCACAATTTCCGGTCGAAGCCGATGGAGGCGTTGATCTCCTGCATCACGACCGACGGGCCAGCCGCGAAACGCCCGCCCCACTGGGGGTTCGCCGCCACATTCCGGTTGTCTGGTGTCTCGCTCAAAGAGGGGCTTCCGCTGTGCCATTGATCACACGCCGCGCCGTGCTCGCGGCCGGCGGGACCCTAGCCGCCGGCCTGACGGCGCGCAAACCGCACGCGCAGGAACTGCATGACCTGGCCGCGGCATTGCAGCCGACCGATCCGCCGGTGGCCGCGCCGGACGTCGTTTTCATCTCCGCCGACGGGAAGGAGCATCACCTGTCGGAGTTTCGCGGCCATGGCATGGTGATCAACCTGTGGGCGACGTGGTGCGTGCCATGCGTCGCCGAGATGCCGTCGCTGGCGGCATTGTCGGCTACCCTGGCACCCGACGACATCGCCGTACTGCCGCTGTCGTCAGACCGTGGCGGCGCGGATGCGGTGCGGGCGTTCTATCAGGAGCACGAGATCAGCGGATTGCCGATCCTGCTGGATCCCAAGGGAGCGGCCGCGCGCCTGTGGCAGGTGCGCGGCATCCCCACCAGCCTGATCATCGACACCAAGGGACTGGAACGGGCACGGCTGGAAGGCTCGGCCGACTGGTCCACGCCGGCCGCCGCGGCGGTGGTGCGCCGGCTGGTGGCCGATTAGCCGGGCCGGTACGGTGGGTTTCGCTGCGCTCTGCCCGTCACCCCATCCCCCGCTCACCCCCGGTCCAACTGGCTGATCACGCCGTTCTCGGTGAGGATCTGCGGCAGCACCTCCGGCTGGCCGCGCGGCGGGTAATACACATATAGCGGCACACCCTCGCGGCCGTTCTCGCGCAGGTAATCGGTGATCGCCGGGTCCTGCCGGGTCCAGTCGCCCCTCAGGTAGGCCACGTGGTGATCGGCGAACGTGCGACGCACCGCAGCGGTGCCGAGAGCGACACGCTCGTTCACCAGGCAGGTCACGCACCAGGCGGCGGTCATATTGACGAACACCGGCCGTCCCTCGGCCCGCAGTGCCGCCAGCCGGGCCGGCGTGAACGCCTCCGCGCCGGCCTCCGTGGCCCCGCTCAGCGGCACCGCCGGAGCCGAGGCAATTCCTCCGAGCACCGCCAGGGCTGCCAGCAAGGCAGCGGCGGCAGCCGACTGCCCGATCCGGCGGCTGCGGTCGGTCGCCTGCTGGGTTATTCCGAGCACCCAGGCGGCGAAGCCGAGCAGCACCAGGCCGGCGGCGGTCCCCAGCACACCTGCCGAACCGGCCTCCTGGCTGACCACCCAGACCAGCCAGGCACTTGCACCGTACATGGGAAAAGCCAGCGCCTGCCGCAGCACCTCCATCCAATGTCCCGGCTTCGGCGTCAGGCGTCCCAGCGCCGGCATGGCGGCCAGCACGGCGTACGGCGCCGCCAGGCCCAGTCCCATAACCAGGAACACCAGCATCGTCACCGGTGGCGGCGCCGCCAGGCCAGCCGCGATGGCGACGCCCATGAACGGCGCGGTGCAGGGCGTGGCGACCACCACTGCCAGCAGGCCGGTGAAGAAGCTGCCGAGTTGCCCTTTGCGTGCCGCCAGGCCCTGGCCCGTGTGGGTCAGGCCGGTGCCGATCTGGTAGACGCCCGACAGGTTGAGCCCGACCGCGAACAGCAGCCAGGTCATCGCGGTGACGAAAATCGGCGACTGGAACTGGAAGCCCCAGCCCGCCGCCGCACCAGCCGCGCGCGCGACGAGCAGGGCCGCGCCCAGGCCGGCGAACGCGACCAGCACGCCCGCGGTATAGGCGACGGCCTGCCAGCGCGCGCCGCCACGCGGTGTCCCGGCCAGCCCGACCGCCTTCATGGCGAGCACCGGAAACACGCACGGCATCAGGTTCAGGATCAGCCCGCCTAGGAATGCCAGGCCCAGCATGCGCTGGAGCCGCATCGTTGGCGGCGGCGGCGGCACGATGCCGGGAGTCGCGCGCAGCATCACGTCCGTCTCGAGGCCGCTGCGATCGCGTACCGACAGGATGCCGGACAGGCCATCCGCGGCCTGAAAGGCCTTGGCCGGCTTCAGTGCCAGGGTGAAGCCGCCCTGCCAGACGGTCAGCGGCTGTGCTGCGCTGTCGCGGATGGCGCCCGGCGTATCGGGTATGAACCACGCATCGACCACCGTTGCCGGGGTCAGCTCGGGCCCCTGGACCCAGATCGTGCCATCGCTGCCGATTACCGACTGCCAGGGCGACGGTCGCGGCAATTGCCGATCGAGCGCGGCGAACAGCGGCGCCTGGGCGGATGGTGCGGCGACGCCGGCGGGCAGGTCGAGTTGGAAATCGGCTTCCTCCGGCACGCAGATTTCGCGGCATACCAGCCACTGGGCATGCGCCTTGACCGTGGTCGCTCCGCGCGTGGCCGCCGGCGTGATGCTGATCGGCAGCAACAGATCCCCCGTGTAGGCGTAGGTCATCAGCTGGCCTTCGGTCACCCGCTGGGGCACCGGCCAGCTGATCGGCCCGGCCTGGCTTCCGGGCGACAGGGTCAGGGCGATATCGGGCGGCGCCCCCGCGTCGCCGGGATTTTTCCAGTAGGTGTGCCATCCCGGCGCCAGACGGATATGCAGCCCGATGTGGAACGGCTGGCCCGGCGTCACCGCATCGGTATCGGACAGGAGGGACACAGTGGCACGCTGGCTGGCGACCGACCTGCTCTCCAATGCCGCGGCCGGCAGCGCCCAGCCGGCCAGCAGAAGGAACGACAGCAGGATACTCGGCAGCCGCGACATCGATTTCCCCGGATCCCAGAATTCGTGAGCATATGGGGCAAAAGACACCCTACGACCAGCGTTACCCAGGATGAAACTGCCCGAACTCCCGGTCACTGAGGCAATCCCCGCGGTGGTGGCGGCGCTTGCGGCGGGCCGCAACGCGGTCCTGGTGGCGCCGCCTGGGGCCGGCAAGACCACGCTGGTGCCGCTGGCCCTGCTCGCGGCGCCCTGGCGCACCGATGGCCGCATACTGGTGCTGGAACCGCGCCGGCTGGCCACCCGTGCCGCCGCCGCCCGCATGGCCTCGCTGCTTGGCGAGGCGCCGGGTGGCACCGTCGGGTTTCGCACCCGGCTGGACGCCGCGGTATCCGCCGACACCCGCATCGAAGTCGTCACCGAAGGGCTGCTGATCCGCCGGCTGCAATCCGATCCCGGCCTGGACGGCGTCGCGGCGGTCATTCTCGACGAGGTGCACGAGCGGTCGGTGGAGTCCGACCTGGCGCTGGCCTTTTGCCTCGAGTTGCAGCGCGTGCTGCGGCCGGAACTGCGGCTGCTGGCGATGTCGGCCACCGCGGACGGCGCGCGGCTCGCCGGCCTGATGGGAGCGGAGGTCATCGAGAGTGCGGGCAGGCAATTTCCCGTCGATGTTCGCCACTCGGCACGCGACATCCCGAGCGCGCGCGACCTGCCCGACGCAATGGCCCGCGCGGTGCGTGCGGCGCTGGCCGAGCATACCGGCGACATCCTGGCCTTCCTGCCCGGCATGGCGGAGATCCGCCGCACCCAGGCGGCGCTTGCCGACTGCGGTGCTCTGGTGTTGCCGCTGCACGGCGACCTGCCGCCGGCCGAGCAGGATCGTGCATTGCGCCCGGCCGAGGGGCGGCGGGTGGTGCTGGCGACCTCGATCGCCGAGACCTCTCTGACGGTGCCCGGGGTGCGCATCGTGGTGGACGGCGGATGGCGGCGGTCGCCGAGGCTCGACCCGGCCACCGGCCTGACCCGGCTGGCGACGCTGCGCGTGTCGCGTGCCGCCGCCGACCAGCGGGCCGGCCGCGCCGGGCGCGAGGCGCCGGGCGTGGCTGTGCGCCTGTGGTCGGCGGCACTGCATCGCGGTCTCGGCGCTTTCGATCGCCCGGAGATCCTCGAGGCGGAACTCGCGGCTTTGGCGCTGGATTGCGCTGCGTGGGGCACGGCACCGGCCGACCTGGCATTGCTCGATCGGCCACCGTCCGGCGCACTCGCGGCGGCGACTGCGCTGCTGACCGAACTCGGCGCACTCGACGGGCGTGGACTGATCACCGACGCCGGCCGGCAGATGGCCACACTGGGTGCGCACCCGCGCCTCGCCGCGATGATGCTGGCAGCGGAAACGCCGGGCGAGGCGGCATGTGCGGCAGACCTGGCCGCCCTGCTGGAGGAGCGCGATCCTTTGCGCGCGCCCGATTCTCCGGCTGAGATCGGCCTGCGGCTGGCCGCGATCGCCGACGGCGATCCCGCCGCCGATCGGGGTGCGCTGGCGCGGATCCGCCGCGTTGCCGGTCAATATCGCCGTCGGCTGGGGCTGCGGGCCGATGCGCGCGCCGACGGCAGCCCCGGCAAGACTGCTGGCTGCCGCGTTCCCCGATCGCATCGCGCAACGGCGCGGCGAACCCGGCAGTTTCCGCCTCACCGGCGGCGGCGGCGCGCGCCTGCCGCGCGCCGATCCGCTGGCCGATGCCAGGCTGCTGGCGGTCGCCTCGCTGGAGATGAAGGCCTCGGCGCGCATCCGCCTGGCAGCTGTGCTCGATCCGGAGGCGCTACCGGCAACGCTGGCCGCCCGGATCACCGAGCAGGTGGAAACCGGCTTCGATCCGGTCTCCGGCGCAGTCCTGGCGCGGCGGCGACGGCGGCTGGGCGCCCTGATCCTGGCGGACCGTACCGAGCCGGCAAGCCCGGCGGGTATTGCTGCCGCGCTGTGCGCCGCCGCGGTCGCGGACGGGCTGCGGTCGCTGCCGTGGACCGACCAGGCGCGACAATTCCAGGCCCGGGTGCGGCTGATGCGCGGTATCGAACCCACGGGCGCCTGGCCGGATATGTCGGATGATGCGCTGGCGGCATCGGCACATGACTGGCTAACGCCCCGGCTCGTCGGCCTGTCGCGCCTGGCGGAGCTGGTGCGGCTGGATCTCGCCGCCGTCCTGCGCGGGCTGTTGCCGTGGGACCTGGCTCGGCGCCTGGACGAGGCACTGCCGGCACACCTCGCGCTCCCGGGCGGCCGCGTCGCGATCGACTATACCCAGCCGGTGCCGGTCGCCGCCGCCCGGGCCCAGTCGTTCTATGGCCTGACCGCGGTGCCGAAGCTGGCGGCCGGCCGGGTCCCGTTGCAATTTGCCCTGCTGTCTCCTGCCGGCCGGCCAATTGCCATCACCGCGGACCTTGCAGGCTTCTGGCGTGGCGGTTGGGCCGATGCACGGCGCGACATGCGCGGCCGTTATCCCAAGCACAATTGGCCGGAAGACCCGTCTCGCCCTCACACATGACAACCCATTGTGTCATGCCGGTTAGCGATTTTCGCTCGCGGAATGCTTCTGGGATAGGGCGATTGACCGAACTCTGCAGCGTCAATTCTTGTTGCAGGCGCGTCAGCATGCCATCTGCTGCTCAATCTGCTGCACATCGGCCGGGAGAGAACCCATCTCGATGCCACGACGCTGCCACCCAAAGGGCCTCATCCTGGCCCTCGCATTGCTCGTCACCGCCTGTGCGGCCGGCACGCCAAGCGATGCCATCGCGCGGTCGGCGCCGGAGAGCTTCTCGCCGCTGGTGAAGCGCGTGCTGCCCGCTGTGGTGAACATCTCGGTGACGGAAACCCTCTCGGGCGGCGACGTCCTTGCCGAACTGCCGAAGGAATTGCGCGATACGCCCCTCGGCCGCGAGTTCCGCCGCCGCTTCGGCAATCGCCGCGAGCAGACGATGGGCGCCGGTTCGGGCTTCATCATCGATTCGTCCGGCCTGATCGTCACCAACAATCATGTGGTCGGCCATGCGGACAAGATCGTGGTGCTGATGACCAACGGCAAACAGCTACCGGCCAAGGTGATCGGCAGCGACGAACTGACCGACGTCGCGCTGATCAAGGTGGCGGCGCCCGGACCGCTGCCGTATGTCGGCTGGGGCGACTCCCGGCAGGTCGAGGTGGGGGATTGGGTGCTTGCCGCCGGCAACCCGTTCGGCCTGGGCGGATCGGTGACTGCCGGCATCATCTCGGCACGCGGCCGCGACCTTGGCGCCGGCCCGTTCGACAACTTCCTGCAGCTCGATGCGCCGATCAATCCGGGCAATTCCGGCGGGCCGATCTTCAACATGGACGGCCAGGTCGTCGGCGTCAGCACGGCCATCGTGTCGCCCTCGGGCGGCTCGGTCGGCATCGGCTTCGCGACGCCGAGTGAACTGGTCGGCCCGATCATCGCGCAATTGCGCGACACCGGGCGCATCGACCGGGGTTGGCTCGGCGTTGCGGTCGAGGATTCGAAGGACGGCGTGACGATTGCCAATGTGGAGCGCAGCAGTCCGGCTGCGCACGCCGGTATCCGCCAGGGTGATGCGGTCCTGGCGGTGAACGGTGAGGCGATCGAAACCTCACGCGGGTTGATTCGCACCATCGCTGCCGTGGCCCCGGGCAAGGACGTGAACCTGTCGATCCGCCGGCAAGGCCGCGAGATGAATGTCTCGGTGACAATCGGCCGGCGCCCCGCCGAGGGAGCCGGCTGAAGGAGCAAAGTCATGCGTATTCTGGTTGTGGAAGACGACAAGGATGTCGGCGGGTTCGTGGTCCGCGGGCTGAAAGAGGCGGGGCATGTGGTCGAACATGCCGACAACGGTCGCGACGGGCTGTTCCTGGCTGCCAGCGAGGCATTCGACGCGGTCGTCCTGGATCGCATGTTGCCCGGCGGCATCGACGGGCTGCGGCTGGTCGAGACCATTCGCGCGCAAAAGAATTCGGTGCCCGTGCTGATCCTCTCGGCGCTGGCCGACGTGGACGAGCGGGTGCGCGGACTGAAGGCCGGCGGCGACGACTACCTGACCAAGCCGTTTGCCTTCGCCGAGTTGCTGGCCCGCGTCGAGGCACTGGCGCGGCGCGGCAAGGCCGAGGGGCCGGTGACGAAGCTGGTCGTCGAAGACCTGGAACTCGACCTGCTGTCGCGCCAGGTGAAGCGCGCCGGGCAGAAGATCGACCTGCAGCCGCGCGAATTCCGCCTGCTCGAATATCTTATGCGCCATGCCGGCCAGGTGGTGACGCGCACGATGCTGCTCGAAGGCGTGTGGGACTACCACTTCGATCCGCAGACCAATGTCATCGATGTGCATGTCTCGCGGCTGCGCCAGAAGGTGGACAAGCCGTTCCCGGTGCCGTTGATCCAGACGGTGCGCAATGCGGGCTACATGCTGCGCGCCGAGAGCGCGTGACGCAGTCTTCGGTCCTGTCCCGCCCCTTCCAGGACGAGGCGAGCGACCGAACGGCCGGCGGCGCGACCAGGCGACTGTTGCGTTCTGCCGGGGTCCGATTTGCGGCGGTGTACGCCGTGCTGCTGGCAGTGAGTGCGGCGGCTCTGGCGCTGTTCCTGTGGTGGGCCACCGCGGGCCTGCTCGATCGGCAGACCGAGGCAGCCATCCAGGCAGACGCGCAAAGCCTGTCGGAGCGCTTCGCCAGTGGCGCGCTGCCGGCGTTGGTGCTGACCATCGAGGACCGCCTGACGCAGGACGTCGAGGACGACGCGATCTACCTTTTGGTCGACCCGGGCCAGCGGCGGATTGCCGGCAACCTGGAGCACTGGCCACAGGGGGTCTCGGAAAACGGCCCGTGGTACGAATTGCCGATCGAGCGCGCCGGCATGCGGTCGCTGGCATTGGTGCAGAGCTACAACCTGCCAGGCGGCTACCATCTGCTGATCGGCCGGGACGTCCATGTCCGCGCCCAGCTGCGCTCGCTGCTGACCGATGCGCTGCTATGGGCCCTGCTGGTTGTCGCTGTGATGGCATCGATCGGCGCGCTGGTGGTGCGCAGCCTGTTCCGGCACACGCTCGCCAATGTATCGGCCACCGCCACGGCAATCGCTGCCGGCGATTTCGCTCAGCGGGTGCGATTGTCCGGCCGCGGCGATGAGTTCGACCAGCTTGCCGAAACGATCAACGATATGCTCGATCGGATCGCACGGCTGATGGAGGGCGTGCGCGAGGTGTCGAATGCCATCGCCCACGACCTGCGCACGCCGATCACGCGCGCCCGCACCAGGCTGGAGGATGCCGCGCTGCACGCCGAGAGCGCGCCCGAACTCCGCGCCGCGATCGAGCGCGCGACCGCCGACCTGGATGGCATCGTGGCAGTGTTCCAGGCGCTGCTGCGGATCGCGGAGATCGAGGCCGGTTCGCGTCGGGCGGCGTTCGCGCGGGTCGATCTGGCGCCGCTGATCGACGATGTGGCGGAGTTGTACGGCGCTGTCGCCGAGGAAAAGGGCATCACGCTGTCGGTGGCGGCGCCTTCGTCCCTGCCGGCCTATGGCGATCGCGAACTGATCCAGCAGGCATTGGCCAATCTGGTCGACAACGCCGTGAAATTCTCACCCCCCGGCGGGGCCGTGCGGATTTCTGCCTCGGCGACACCCTCGGGGGTGGACATCGTGGTGGCCGATCACGGCCCGGGAATTCCGGCGGCGGACCGGGAGCGCGCCACAGAGCGCTTCTTCCGCGGCGAGATCGCCCGCAGCAGCCCGGGGTCGGGCCTCGGCCTGGCGCTGGTGCAGGCGGTGGCGCAGTTGCATGGCGGCAGCCTGCATCTGGAGGATGCCCAGCCGGGCGTTGTCGCGATTCTGTCGCTTCCCGGACATGACGAGCCCGCCTCTCACGGCTGACGTCCTGGTTGGTCACGGCTAACATCATTGTCATGTCCGCACCACGCACCGGTGAGGCCGGAAGAGTCAGTTTGGCCGCCATGTCGCCGACCATGCGCGCCCGTACGACCGGATTTGCCGGCGTGGCAACCTGCCTCGGCCTCGGCGGGGTGCTGCTCGGCTCCTCCCCGGTGGTCGGCCAGGCGCCGCAACGGGTCACCAGCGACACGCCGGAATATTGCCTGCTGCTGCTGGACCGGGTCAGTGAACTGGTCCGCGTCGCCGCAGCGCCGCCGCCGCAGGAGGTGACGTCGCTGTCGAGCGAGGGGCAGCGGATGTGCGATCAGGGCCAGACGCGGGGCGGCATCCTGCGGTTGCGCCGGGCGCTGATGCTGATGATGCACTCGGATGTGCAGCCTTAGCGGCTAACCGAGGGCTCCCAGCCGGAGCGTCCAGGGAACCACCCGGACAGGCGTCAGGAGGTCGGTGCCGCTCCATGGATCGGCGGATAGCGCCGCCCTGATCTGCTCCTCATCGTCGGCGCGAACGACCAGCAGCACGTCCATGGTTCCCTCGAGCGGCCCTCCCAGCAGCACGAAACCATCGGCTGTGAGACGATCCATGAATGTCGCATGGGAGTCCCAGTCGGCCTGCTGCTCCATTGGACGCGAATGATCCCAACGTGGGCCGCGCGAGCGCGTGACGGCAAACACACGTGCCATATCAGGGGTCCAGGGTCACATCGTTGCGCCGTCTTCGCGCCGGAAGGTGACCACCAGCACGTCGCGAAATCCCGGCTGCGTCGGGTCGATCGGTTCCACCGGCGTCACCCCGTGCATGACGCGATGATCGTCCACCCAGGCAGCATCCAGCGTCTCGGCAAGCGTGAAGCTGCCGAGGTTGCGGCCAGTCGCGTCGTGGATCGACGTCACGCCACTCTGGATATTGCGGCGCCCGATCAACAGCACCAGCACCTGGTCCACGCCGTCGCGGTGCATGCCTTCCGGCGTCGGTCGTCCTTCGACACCGCTGCGCGCCTCGATGCGGAACTGGTGGACCTCGATGTGCCAGGCGCGCGCCGGCAGCAGGCGCTCGAACAAGGCACGGCAGGTTGCCAAAATCGTCGTCATGCTGGCGCCAGCGCCGATTTCAGGCAGCACCGGGTCGAACCAGCGCGCGATGCCGCCGTTCAGCGGATTGTAGTCGCGGCTCTGGTAATGCGGCTGGTGCTCGGCGCGATGGATCGGCTCGCCCGCCACTGCGGCGAAGGTGGCGTGGCGGCGCTTTCGGTAGCGCCCGCCGTCCGCCATGTAGGTGTCCAGCCCGAGGTCATTCCAGCTCGCCGCAAACGCCGGCCAGTCGGCGAGCGAACCATGCCGGGCCAACACCGCGCGCATGTCGCCCCCGTGCATGAATGCAAAGCCGTCAGCCGCGATCCGACTCGTGAGGCTGCTCAGCTCGTCCTGTGTCTTCATGCGGACCATCCTCCCGTGTCACGGGGTCGCCCTGCATCGGCGTCACGGCGACCACGCGCCCCAAGGGGTTGTAGATAGCGATGCCCAGCTCCTCGAACCGTTTCTTCATGCGGCGGTTGAATTCACGCTGCACGCTCCAACGGCCGGAATCGGTGCAGACCACTTGTCCGGCAAGTGTCACCGCCGCGCCATCCACCTTGTCCACGCCAAAGAGTTGCAGATCGCTCAACATCTTGGCGGAGTAATCCGCTTCCTGGCGCATCCCGGCGGCGATCTCTTTCAGGATATCGCTCACCCGGTCGGTATCTTCGCGGAACGCCACGCTGACATTGATCGCGGCGTTGCCGATGCCGCGATTCACATTGGTCACGGTGGTGACCGAGCTGAACGGGATGACGTGCACCGACCCATCTCCGGCGCGCAGGCGTATGGTGCGCACGGAAAGGTTCTCGACGGTACCGGTCAGCCCCGACACGGTGACCGTGTCACCGACCTGCATGGCGTTCTCCAGCAGCAGGAAAATGCCGGTGATGAGATCCTGCACCAGTTTCTGCGAGCCAAAGCCAATCGCCACGCCGACGATGCCGGCGCCCGCCAGCAGCGGACCGATGTTCACGCCGATCTCGCTGAGCACCATCATGCCGACCACGATCAGGATGGTGATCAGCAAGGCGCTGCGCAGCAGCGGCAACAACGTGCGCAACCGCGCCGAGCGCGCGTGCTGCGCCTCGCGGGTGAGTTTCGCCAGATGGCGCT
>DATAPW010000166.1:0-54795 GCA_036265005.1 Acetobacteraceae bacterium
ACCCATACGGCCACACCAAAATCTTCAAATCCCCATAACGTCGCACCTGTGCCCCGCGGGTTCGTGCTTGGGCGGTTTCCGTACGCCGGCCCCATGCCTCTCGCTCGACCTGCGAGGGCCGGCATCCGAAAACCTTCACCACGCCGGACACTCAGCCGCTACGGCGCACTTCTCGAAACCGGACATGGACATCGGCGTCACACGATACAGGAGTTACGGACGAAGAGCCGGCAAGCCTCCGGCCACCCGGCCATCGCCAACCAAGATCGCAGCCGCTCGCGCAAGTCGCGAGGGTGGTTGCCTCAATTCTCGCCAGTGCGGACGCCGGCTCGCCGAATTCCTGGATCACCGGCCCCAAGGAGCGACCGCCTGTCAGACACCACTCATGCGTCCGGCCACCATCACTCCGACGCTCGACGATGCCTACCCGCTCAAGCTCCTTCAAAGTTGCGACAGCAACGTTTGTGACATCAGTGGTACGCCACGTCGGATATCGCTGAATCGCGTGCTGCCAGCCAGGAGCTCATGAATGTCCAGCGGTGTCCACCGTTCCGCGACGATTTCCGCCGCCTTGGCGATCGGGCAGAACTGACCATAGCGGATCATGACCGCACCCTCCTCTTGCCACCTCCAAAAATGAGGTCGTTCGGTGGTGCTGGTGGGCCTGGAATATTCCTCTTGGGGTACGGTGGCCGCTCCTGCCAGACTTTCTTACCATCCTGTCGGAGACGCTGTTATGGCCATTACGAATCGCCTGACACAGACACTTGGGATCGAGCACCCGGTCCTGCTGGCGCCGATGGACCTCGTTTCCGGTGGCAGACTTGCCGGGGCGGTCAGCCAAGCGGGCGGACTCGGCATGCTCGGGGGCGGCTATGGCGACGGAGAATGGATCGAACAGGAATGGGCGCGCGCGGGCAACGCGCGGATCGGCTGCGGCTTTATCACCTGGAGTCTGGCGAAGCACCCCGGCTTGCTGGACGCTGCCCTTGCTCGCCAGCCCGCCGCCGTGATGTTGTCCTTTGGCGATCCGCGTCCGTTCGCGCCCGCCATCCGCGCGGCTGGCTCGCTGCTCATCTGTCAGGTCCAGACTGTAGCACAGGCACGCGAGGCATTAGACGCCGGCGCCGACGTCATTGTCGCGCAGGGCACCGAGGCCGGCGGGCACGGTCTGACCGAGCCGCTTTTTACCCTGCTGCCGCAGGTGGTGGATGCCTGTCCTGACACGCCTGTGGTCGCCGCGGGCGGGATCGCCGATGGCCGCGGCTTGGCCGCAGCGATGATGCTAGGGGCTGAGGGCGTGTTGATGGGCACCCGCTTTTACGCCTCGCAGGAGGCTGACGGGCACCCGGATGCCAAGCGGCGCATACTCGAGGCGGAAGGTGGTCAGACCGTGCGTTCGATCGTCTTCGATCTCTCACGCCGCAATCGCTGGCCGACGCCTTATACGGGCCGATTGCTTCGCAACGCTCACCTCGAGCGTTGGCTGGGTCATGAGGATGAGCTCGAGGCCGGGGCGGAAGACGTTGGCCGCGACTACGCTGCGGCACGGGCACGAGGCGATTTCGACGTCGCTGGCGTCATAGCCGGCGAGGCGTGTGCCTTGATCCACGACATCCCGCCGGCGGCCGAGATCGTGACGCGCATCGTTGCAGCGGCAGAGCGCCTGCTAACGGGCCATAGCGCTGGCAGCTGATCCTGCCTGGGGGTGGAGACGGGAATTCTCTGTATATGTCATTGTCCTTGGCGTTGTGGTTGCAGTTGTCAAGGATCCTTCGCGCGCGTCGGCCATTATCTCCGCGATCTTGGCACCAAGTCTGCTTCGGTCATGCCTTGCTCCTTAACCGAGGTTCAGTGATCTGACGCTTGCGCTCGGCTGCAATTCCTCAACCACGCTCAAGTGATCGCCTATCATCGCGCGCTCGGAAGTCCTCAGACCGGTCCACGATTCCATCGCGGCCTTCGCCAAGGCGAACGGGTCCATGCGGCAATTGGCTTCGCTATGCGAACAGCTTCTTCAGGTTGTCGGATGGCACGAGGCTGTTGAACATTGCTCCGACGGCCGCGACGGCTGTCATCTCAGCTCGGGTCAGCTCCTCCTGAAGGGACCCAGGAGAACGGCTCTTCAAGAAATTGCAGCGGCGGAGTGAATGGACTCACTTCGCCGCTGCGTCGTTTGGACCATATTCCATCCTGTCAGGACGGCTGACGCGACGAGACGCAGGGCCAGACGGGGGCGCAGTTCCAAAGCAACCATGCTCCGTCGCGGATGGAGCGCATCAAGGAGACTGACTATGAGGAAGGCAATCTTTGCGGCACTTGCGGTTCTTGGCCTCTCACTGGCCGCGACCGCTCTCGCACCGACCGCAAACGCTTCCAAGATGTATCTGTACCAGGCGAACCAGAACAGCGACGGCCAGTGAACGTGGGGGCGCCGGCCATGGCAATGGCCGGTCAGCCAATGGAGGCGGCGATGGTCGGAACATTTCTGGTTTGCCTGGGGGCGCTGGTCATCGCCATCCTCGGTTGCGCGTGGATCGGACCAGCCGGCGAGTCGCAGCAGGACAAAGTGCCTGATGGGCATCCGCAATGAGGTACCGCCGGATTATCAGCTACGCCGAGCGGCACCCGAATGAACAACGGTCCTGCGCACCGGGTTCGCCGTCACCTCCACGACTCCCGTGACCAACTCCACCAGCTTGGGATGACCGCCGCAGCCTGAGTGCCGCATACGGCCGATCAGATCCCGATGCGAACATCACCCTTGCCATCGAGCGTCAGGTGCGTCTCGGCAAGATACCGCTGCCGCCCACACTTCTCGCGGAGATACCAAGACGGGAACTCGCGAACGCGGCACTGTCGATGAAAAACTCAGATGGCAGATGAGGACCATACTAATAGCGACGCCGCGCAGAATCTGGATGTCATCGATCTTGTGCGCCGCCACTGACGGGAGAATCACGCTCGCAGGCGGCCGCTTGTGCTACCAGCACCCCCAGTATCTCCCGCACACTCGGCAGGAACCGCAGCGTCCCCGGTCTGGCAGCTCATGGCGCAGCCAGGTTTAACGACCTGGTGTTGACCAGTCAGTCGGTTCACTTGATTATGGCGTATCAGTAGACTGAAGAACCGGCCAATGCTTCAGCGCGTTGGCCGCTTCCTCGTCTCCTGTATTGCGCGCTAATTTCTCGCATTCTTCGCGCGTCAGGCAATATGCGTCTCCGGCACTACTGTGCGCTTGGACGTAGGTTATTTTGCCAATTGTCACATAGCCTGTGAAAAACATGTAATATTCACCTGAAACCCCAAATGCCGGGGCGCAGCTGACAACTGTCACGTATAAACTGTCAACACTTAGCGCAAGCTATTCTTACCGTTGATGAATCCGGGAATGATCAGAATCGCTCAAAATCCTCATAATGTTGCGGCCAATTGGCGTGCAGGGCGCAGCCAGCTCAGGCTTCTCACGCATGAGGTATTCCAAACGAGCATCTAATAGGGCGAGTTCTCGGTCTGACATGGCCGCGACCGGCGCGTCAGCAGGGACGATCAGGTTCGCCACAGGGCCGGGCTGGCAGCGGCTCTCTTTCCACTCGCTTGAGGACTGCCGTCCTGGCTTGTCCGAGCGGCGCTGACCCACAACGCGTCCGGCCGCACTTGATCCAGCGAGCCAGCCGGGCGCCCGCCATGGCTGGGCGTTTGCAACCGCGTTGATCCGATCCCGATAGGACTGTTCGCCAAGTGTACCCTGAATCCGTGATACTCTGGTGGGACGTCTTTACACGCGCGTTCGGGCCGGATTCGCTGACTGGCATGAGCGGAGCGCATCTGCTTCGGATGATGCGTCGCCAGACCTCGAGCACGGTTCACCGTCGGATGAATGCGCTGCTGTTGCTGGACGACGGCTGGGCGGCGGAGCGTGTGGCGGAGGCGTTGTTCATCGATGCCGAGACGGTGCGCGACCATCGCCGCCTGTATGAGACGTCTGGTGTCGTACAAGCTGCCGAAATGCGTCCCGGCCAAAGCCGACGCCGCGGTGCAGCGGCAGTTCATCGAACAGACCCTGGCGCCGCTGATGGCCGCAGCGGATAGCGAAAACCCGCTGTATTTCGTCGATGCGACCCACCCGTCTTGCACGTCACACCCGAGCCATGGCTGGATCCGCAGCGGCGAGACGCGGGAACTGAAGAGCAACCACGGCCGGGTGAACATCACCATCAATGGCGCATTGCGCTGGCCCGGCCTGCTCGACATCGATTCGCATCCCAGAACCGAGCCGTTCTCGGTGTCGTGGGCACGTGTCCGGTGGCAACGACCGACTTTACTCGGTCGAACGCGTGGCGCAGGCTGACCGTCACGTCAACCTGGCGCAGACCGACGCAGGTTCGATCGCAAGGAGCCTGCCCACAAGGACCCTGCCCACAAGGACCCAGACCAAATCAAGCGGAGGAAACAACATGAACATCAGTCGTCGCCATCTGACCGTGCCGTTGCCCGTCCTCGGCCTGGTCGCGTTCGGTCTGTTGGGAGCCGGCGCAGCCCAGGCTCTGACGGCCGACGAGGAGGTTGTGGCGAAGCGGCTCGAAGCGTTTCGTTCCGCCCAGGTCGCCGGTGACGCGAAGGCGTTCGACGAGCTTTGCGCGCCGGAACTGAGCTACAGCCACTCGGATGCCCATGTCGAGGACAAGGCGACGTTCATCAAGAACGCCACCGCCGGAAAATCGAAGTTCCTGTCGCTGGAATACAAGGATCCTACCATCCGCGTGGTTGGCGATGTCGCGATCGTGCGATTCCACTGGGTGGGCGAGAGCGAAGCACTCTCCGATGGCAAGAAGAGCTCCACCAATCTCGCGATTCTGATGAACTGGCAAAAGCAAGGCACTGACTGGAAACTGCTGTCCCGCTCGGCCACCAAACTCTGACGGTTTATAGGCCACCGAACCAGCATGTTGGGTGGCGACCGCCGTTCCAGCCGAACAGCGCGGATCGGCGGCGTGCGAGCGTTGCGCGGAAATTGACAGCTTGCGCAGGGCAGATCACGGTTCAGCAACACTGACGATCGAGGAGGATTGCACATGGTCTCGACGCGTCCGCCGGCCACCGGTGGCAACACATCAGAGTCCATCGAGGTCGTTCCCCTGACGCTGCATATCGGTGCGGAAATCCGCGGCGTCGATCTGACCGAACCGCTGCCGCCGGACCAGCTGAAGGCGGTACGGGATGCGTTTTTGAAATGGAAGGTCATCTTCTTCCGAGACCAGAACCTGAATCACGCACAGCATGTTGCCATGGCGCGCCAGTTCGGTGAGCCGACCATCGGCCATGCGGTGTTCGGCCATGTCGAAGGCCATCCCGAGATCTACTCGGTCGCCAAGAAGCGGACTGCGAACGAGAAATACGAGGCGATGACGGTCACGCCCTGGTTTGGCTGGCACACCGACGTCACGGCGGCGGTAAACCCGCCATGCGCCTCCATTCTGCGGGGTGTGACGATCCCGCCCTATGGCGGGGATACGTTCTGGACCAACCTGGTCGCCGCCTACGCCGGCCTGTCGGAACCAATGCGCGCATTCGTCGACGGATTGCGCGGCATCCATGCCTTCGAGCCGCGCGGCGGGAGCGAATACAATGAGCGCGTCAAACGTCGTGCCTTGAAAAGCGAGCATCCGCTGGTAACGCTCCATGCGGAGACCGGCGAGCGGGTGCTGTTCACCAGTCCATCCTTCCTCAAATCCGTGGTGGGGCTAACGCCGCGGGAAAGCGCCAAGATACTCGAACTGCTGTGGGAGCACGTGGTTCGCCCCGAATACACCGTGCGCTTCAAATGGAATCCGGGTGACATCGCCTTCTGGGACAACCGCTCGACCGCGCACCTGGCGCCCAGGGACATCTTTCAATCCGACTTCGACCGTCAGCTCTATCGGATCACGCTGGTGGGCGAACCTCTGGTCGGCGTCGACGGCAACCCCTCGAGGTCCATCGAAGGGCTGCCGATCCGATCGGCCGAGGAGGAGTTGCGGATGATGGCGGCCGAGTAGCTGCCGACGCCCTCACCGAAGCAGTGGCCGTACCTGCTCGGCGAGCAGGTGAAGCTGATCGAGCGCGAGGCTGTTCGGCATGCCGGGCCAATGGATCGAGGCGACGAGGTGATTGACGCCGAGCCGCTGGTTCAGCCGATTGAGCTGATCGGCGACTTCCGCCGGCGAACCTAACAGGAAGCGGTCCTCCAGCAACTCGTCGAAGGCGTGATCGAAATCGTCGCCCTGGGGCATCACCTTGTCCTGCCCCCAGGACCGGTAAGCCTTGTACTTTTCCTCCAGATAGGGCTGTGCGCGGCTGATCGCCTCCGCGCGGGTCGGAGCGATGAAGACCTCCCGCCGCATCGGCACCTCGGCCGGGAACGGCCGGCGGTATTCGTCGAGGGCACGCTTGTACAGATCCATCTGCCGCTCGATCGTCGCGAGCGTGTTGTGCGGGTTGATGTACCAGCAATCGCCGACGCGGGCCGCGCGTCGGATCGCGACATCGGCATTGGCGCCAATCCAGATCGGCGGCGTCGGCTTCTGCAACGGTTTGATCGAGCAGGTCGCGTTATCGAGCTCGAAACCGGAGCCCTTCATGGTGACGAAGTCTTCCGTCCAGAGACGGCGGACAGCCGTGAGGCATTCCTCGAAACGTGTGCCGAGCTGGCCGCGCGGAATGCCAAAGGCCTTGAACTCGACATCGCGGTAGCCGATCCCGGCACCGAAGACCAGCTTGCCGCCGCTGAGGAGATCGAGCGTGGCGAGCTGTTCGGCGATATCGAGCGGCTTATGCAGCGGAAGCAGCACCAGCCCACAGATGATCCGCAGGCGCGGCGCGATTGCGGCGCAATAGGACAGGAACGGAATTTGCTGCACTGACTCGAACGGATGCGCGCTGTAGTGGGAGCCCTTGACGATGCCGTCGAAGCCGAGACGGTCGGCGCATCGCACCAGTTCGAGATCGTCATGCAGGTGTCGAGCCGTGTCGCCGGCCGGATGCTGGCCGCGAACGATCAGGCTGAGCTTCATTGCGCCGGTTCTCCACTCATGACCTTGCCGGGCAGTTCACGCCTCGCCTTTGCGCACTTGTCAAGGCTGAGGCGCTTGCGTTGGAGAAGATGGAGGATTTCGGCGCACCGGGCGTCGGCTTCGACGCGGGTCAATTGCCGCGCGAAAGCACCGTCACAGCCATCAGTAGTCGGGTGGCGGTGGCGGTGTCCGGTAGGCGTGAGAGGGTGGCCGGTAATAGGCGGGCGGAGGTGGACGCGGCGTCGTCGCGGCGCCGGCGACTGCTCCCACCGCACCGCCGGCCAGTGCGCCTATGGCCGCTCCGGTTCCGCCGCCGGCCAGGGCCCCTATGGCCGCTCCGGATCCCGCTCCGATCAGGCCGCCGGCGAGGGCGCGCTGTCCCGGATCGTACGGATTGCTGCAGGCCGCCAGCGACAGGACCATAGTCGATACCGCTGCATAAAATGCCGTGGAATGCTGCATAGGAAACGCGACCTCTCCTCCATTGTCACTTCCCGGATGAGCAATGTGCCGGCCGATGGCCGAGCGTTCAGCCATGGAAGCCGGTGTGCAGATGTGCGCCGCTGCCCGACGTGGACGTACTGGCACTCCCGCCGGTCACGACGCCGCTCGTGCTGGCCGTGCTATGGCCGAGGCCGGTGGTGATCGCTGTGTGCGGCGTGCTGGTTGTCGCGGTGGAGTGGCCGCCGCCGGTCGCAGCGTCCTGGCTGCTGTTGCCCGCGGTGACGAAGCTGTGCGCACCGCTGGACACCGTGCCGAGGCCGGTGGTGATCGCTGTGTGCGGCGTGCTGGTTGTCGCAGTGGAGTGGCTGCCGCCGGTCGCGGCGACCTGGCTGCTGTTGCCCCCGGTGACGAAGCTGTGCGCGCCGCTGGACACGTTGCCGAGGCCGGTGGTGACCGCGGCCTGCTGCGTGCTGGTCGTCGCAGTGGAGTGGCTGCCGCCGGTCGCCGCGACCTGGTTGCTGTTGCCCCCGGTGACGAAGCTGTGGGAGCCGCCGGGCACCGTGCTGAGGCCGGTGGTGATCGCGGCCTGCTGAGGTGTCGGCGTCGCGATGGCATGACCGGTGCTCACGGTGGTCAGGCTGCTGTTGCTCGCGGCGGTCTTAGCGCTGGAGTTTCCGGTGCCATGGCTGACGTGGACCAGCGCGGCAGGACTGCTGTTGATCGCCGTGGTCACACTCCCGGTGTTCGTTGCCTCACTGCCGGAGGTCATTGGCGTTGTGGCCTGTGCGCCTCCGGGCGCTGCTGTGGCTTGCGCGCCCTTGCCGGTGCTGACGGCCGCGCTGCCCGCTGCCATGACACTTTCGCCGGTTGCGGTTGTCATTGTGGTCTGCGGCGCGCCGGACGCTGCGGCTGTGCTCTGCCTTCCGCTGGCTGTAGCGGGCTGGTTGCCTGTTCGCGCAGCGACTTGCACAGGCGCAGTTCCATTGCCGCGGCCGCTGGTTGGGGGATTGGCCGTCGTTGCCGCGCCCGGGCCCTCGGTTCCGCGTTGCGCTCCGCCCCGGTCGGATCCGCCGGCGGCATTTTGCTGCGCGTTGTGCGAGTCATCCGGACCAAACCGTCGCGTGCCGTCCCGATCAGCAGAGCGCGTAGCGTCGTGATCCTGCGTGCGGGTGTCGTCGCGATCGGCGTGGCGGGTATCGTCGCGGTCGGCGTGGCGGGTGTCGTCGCGGTCGGCGTGGCGGCTATCGTCGCGATCGGCGTGGCGGGTGTCGTCGCGGTCGGCGTGGCGGGTGTCGTCGCGATCGGCGTGGCGGCCATCATCGCGATCGAATTGGCGCATTCCGTCGTGATCCGGGGCGCCGGCGCCGTCGCGATCGCCGTCATGATCCGGCCGCGGCGCCGTCGCCTGTCGATCTTCGCGGCGATCCGCATTCACGTCGTGGTGGAAATCGCTCACTGCACTGCCGAGGTTCTTCGCATTGGTATCGCCGGCGGCGTGCATATCGTGCAGGACCTCGCCGAAGCCCTTGCCCGATTCCCTGAGCGTCGCGATCTGGTTCCTGCTCAAGGGGCCTCTGTCATCCCATTGGACCTGCGATGCCGCGAGCGCACGGGTATTCGCCTGCTGGCCCGGTGAGAGACGACTGAATGCGCCGGGGGAGGGGTTGCCAGGCCAACCGCTCCTCTCGTCGGCTGACGTGTTCTGGGCCCACGCGCCGGAGATCAGCAACAGGCTGCCCAAAGTCCCATAGACGATAGCGTTCCGCACGGTCACCTCCTGCTCTCGCGTGATACCGCTGCCACTGCGACCTGCCCTCGTTGACTAGCTGCGCGCGAGAGCTCGGTGATCGAGCGCATCGGCGGCTTCGTCGATGATTGCGGCCTCGGTGGCGCGGTCCTTGAAAAGGATCCCATTGTTGGCGACCACGCGCATGCGGGTCGTGCGGCTGCTCAGCCTCTCGAGGTCGATGTCGATGTCTCGACCCTCTGCGGTGGCGGAGATTGTCCAGCCCGCGTCGGTCTTCTTGTCCTGGACGACCTTCACGCCCATCCGATTCAGGCCGGTCAGGGTTGCCTGCCGCACGGTTGGCATTGGCGAAACGAAGGTCTTGTACGCAATGCCGTTCAGCGTGTAATCGACGCTGGTGCCCATTGCGACGCCGGTGCCGGCGCTGAACAGGGCCAGGCCCGCCGGCGCCGCGCAACCGGAGACCTGCAGCATGACTGCGATCAGGGCAAGCGCTCCAGGCCAGGCGCCGAAGCGGGCGGTGTTAGAGCTGCTGCCACGTGGCATCATTGTTGGCCTCGAACCATTCAATCCATGCATGGACTGGCGCTGGTGATTAAGCTTCAGGAACGATGAGCTAAGGGAGCGCGCGCGGCGGGGCAAGCCGTGTCCCCGCTTTGTCACAACCCGTGACGACATGGGACTTGTCAGGTCACCCCCGCGTGATCCACCCTCTGGCAGAAATGACAGGGGGTCGGCGTGCTACCTGGGGTGAGGCGTGCAGTCGTCCTTGCCGAGGCCTTGGTTCTGGCCGGTTGCGCCAGCCTCGACAGAGCGTACTACACGGTAGCCGACGCTGCCGAATCGGTATTCAGGGTGCCCCACCACACGGCACCTGCGCGCGTGCCACCGCCGCCGGCCCCGCCTGCACCGACCTGGAACTCCGCCGGCACGGCGGAAACCAAGGCGGCGCCCGCGTCAGAGCCGCCGCCGGTCGTCGTCAACGGCCTGTCCGGGACGGCGGTCCGCAGTTTGCTGGGCCAGCCGTCGACGCAGGCCGGCCCTGCCCCTGGCGAAACATGGACCTATCGATCGGGCGGCTGCGAGGTCGAGCTGTACCTGTTTCCCGATGTCAAACACGGCGGCCTGCAGGTGCTCGACTATCGGGTCAGCGGCGCCGGCGCGCGCAATGACGCCAAGCAAGCCTGCCTGAGGCGGTTGCGCGATGGCCAAAGCAGTTGACCTGGCCGGCGCCAGCCCGCGCGCCGCGCGCATAGCGCTGGTGGATGACGACCCGGTTTTCCTGCGCCTCTTCGCCGCCAACCTGCAGGCGGCAGGTTATCGCACCGAGTGCTTCGATGATCCGAAGCAGGCTCTGGCCGGCCTGCTACGCGAGGTTCCGCCGGATGCATGTGTGTTCGACTGGAACATGCCGGGTCTCGATGGGCTGCAATTGTTCAACCAGTTGCGGGCACGCGATATCTCGGTACCGGTGCTGTTCCTGACCTCGTACGGACAACCGATCTTCGAGGAAGCGGCACTCGACGCAGGAGCGGCGGACTTTGTCGATAAGTCACGGGGCCTCGCCATTATCCTTCAACGGCTATCGCGTGCCTTGACGCAACGCGCAGCGCCAACCGAGCCAGGTCGGGCGGACATTGAAGTCGGCGATCTGCTGCTGTCGCAGGCGTCGAAGCGTGCGGCCTGGCGTGGTCGCAGCGTGCCGCTCAGCCGGAACGAGTTCGACGTGGTAGCGCTGTTGGCGGAAAGTGCGGGCCACGACGTTGGCTATCGCCAGATCTATGATGTCGTTCGCGGCAACGGCTTCGTCGCCGGACAGGGCGAGGACGGCTACCGCGCCAACGTACGGGCGATGGTCAAACGGATCCGGCGCAAATTCGTGCAGTTGGATCCGGACTTCACGGTGTTGCAGAACTACCCCGGATTTGGATACCGATGGCGTCGGGATGGCTGACGCAGCCGGTTGGCGACGCATGCGCTGGCTGCGATCCGTGTTTCTGCAGGCGTTCGCATTGACGGTCATCCTGATCGCCTTGCCAATTCTGGTCTTCACCGTGCTGGGCAATGCCGAGGCCGAGAGGAGTCAGCTGATCCGCAATGCCGTGGCGGAAACCGGCGATGCCATCGCTGCCGGAATTGCACCCACATTGCGTGATCTGCACCTCGCCGAGCTTCCCACGCTGCGACGCGAGCTGGCGCGATTTGCCGCCGCCGACCGCAGCATCAAGGTGCTCTTCAGGCCGGCGAATGGCACAACCGCCGAGGGGTTCTATTTTGTCGCAACGGTTCCGCCGTCCTCGGCTGAACGGACCGAGGCCGAAAGGCAGCAACTGCTTCGACTGGGAATTCTGCCGGGATTGTCACAGGGCTGCGCTGCGCGGCTCCTGCGTGGCCGCGACGCATCGCTACCAGGCAATGGCGCCGAGGTCCTCACCGCGGTGACGTCGGTCGAGGGAGTGGCCGGCTGTTGGGCCGTGGTCATCGCCACCAGTGAGAGCCGGGTCCTGGGCGCGATCGAGGCCCGGCCCTATTGGGCGCGCCCGGAAGTCCGCATCGCCATGGCGACCTATGCCCTGATGGCGTTGCTGATCGTCGCCATCTTCGCCGGCGTCTGGCTTGACCTGCTGCGGTTCCGCAAACTCGCATTGTCGCCGACACAGAAGGCGCCGTTTGCGCCGACGACGGGCATACCCGAGCTGGCGTCGCTCGCGGCAGCGTTGGACAGCATGGTACAGCGCATGCGGCAAAGCGCGGAGATGTTGCGGCAGGCTGCCGAGGACAACGCCCACGCCTTCAAGGGGCCGATCGCCACGATCCGCCAGGCGATCGAATTGCCGTCGCGCGGCGCCCCATTGCACGATGCTGCGCCTCACCTCACGTTGCGGACCGTTGTCGCCGCGCTGGACCGGCTCGACGGGCTGGTGCAATCCGCCCGCTATCTCGACAGCGCCGCAGCGGAGTTGCTGGAGCCGCATCAGTCGCGCGTCGACCTGTCTGGCCTGGTTCGTGGCTTCGTCGCGAGCTATGCGACCGCGCACCTCGCCAGGCAGGTGCGGCTGGAGAGCTTTGTAGCTGACGGCATCGCCGTGACCGGGCAGTCGGACTCCTTGGAAGCGATCCTGGAGAACCTGGTGGACAACGCGATCAGCTTTTCGCCCATAGGGGGACAGGTCGTGGTTCGCCTGGAGCTCGATGGCGGCCGGGCGATCATCGCGGTTGAGGACCGCGGACCTGGTGTTGCACTGGATCGGCTGGAGCGTATCTTCGATCGTTACTACACGCATCGTCCGTCCGACCCGTCGAGGCCTGATGCCGACGGCACGCCGCATTTCGGCATCGGACTTTGGCTTGCGAAACAAAACGCGCTGTCGCTCGGCGGCCAGATCAGCGCCGTCAATCAGAATTCTGGCGGCTTGCGGATCAGGGTTGTGTTGCCGGTAGCGTGAATGCCGGGTCGGTTTGCAGTTGTGTCAGGCGAGTTTGCATGAATTGCAAGGTTCGGTGCGGCCCCAGGTTGTGTGGCCTTTCCTGCCCGAACGTGTGGGCGCGGGACGAAGTTTGCTCTATAAGCGCGTAATTCGCGGTTGGCGCCTTCACCCCTTGAGGATCGATGACTCCGATACGACCCATCCAGGCTGATGCGGCTGAACCTTCCGCCCAGATGGCGTCGTGGGCCCGCGTACTGCGGTTCCTGAAGCACGAATTTTTCCTCCTCCTGCCGCCGACGATCTTTTTCGCCGTCGGCTTCAACCTTGTGGCGCTCTCGACAAATCTCATCCTGGGTCGGTACCTGGTGGACTTCAGCAGGTTCATGCTGGCGACCACGGCCGCGCTCATCGTCGGCAAGGCGGTATTGGTTGCCGATACGATGCCGCTTCTGCGGCGATTTGACGCCGCTCCGCTGATACGGCCGATCCTGTTCAAGACCGCAGTCTATTGGGTATTCGTTTTCATCGCCCGCCTGCTGGAAGCAATCGTGCATTACCTTGTGGACAACGGGACGCTGGCTGGTGCGGCCGCATTCTTGCTCGAAAGCTTCTCCTGGCACCGCTTCGCGTTCATCCAACTTTGGATCCTGGTGCTCTTCCTGATCTATGTGACAGCGTCCGAGTTCAACGCGCTGTTCGGCCAGGGCGAATTGGCTCGCATCCTGTTCAGGCATCGTTCCACCGAACTGAAGCTCGGTCGGCGACAGCGGATCCGAACCCTGACGCAACTCAATCGCCTCACCGAGAAATATTCTACTGCCGAACTGGCCGATCCAAAAACACGTGTGCACAATGAATTCGTCCATTTGATCGAACAACTGGCGGCCAAGACCGCCAAACCTTGATTTGGATTTTCTCTGCCTTCACGCAAACGACACCACGGCGCCATTGATTTGCATGGCAACTGTTGCACGGGATGCTTTGCTGGACTGCAATGGCTCCGAGCCGCCGCGTGGGAACCGCATCTGGCGCATTGATGAAGATCAATGCCCGGTCTTGCTCTCCCGATCCGATCCGATCTAGCCTGGATCAGTGTCATGTGATCGCCTGGCCGGTTGTTGCGGCCGGCGGTGGTTCTGGTCGATCCGTACCGAGGTTTCAACATGACTCAAGAGTCGGTGTTGCTCGCGTCGCCGACCCCACCCGTGGCAACGTTCCCATTGGTGGAGAAGCTGAGGCCCTACTTGGCGCTGTCGGACGCCGAGGTGGAGTTCCTTGGCGATCTGCACGGACCGAGGCGCAAATATGCCCGGCACCGAGAGATCATCGTTGCTGGACGCCGCTGCGACCACTTTTTCATCCTCTGCAGCGGCATTGTGTCCCGCTACAAGGTTCTGCCTGACGGCAAGCGCCAGATCCTGGATCTGGGGCTGCCGGGCGACTTCATCGGATATCCGTCCTGCCTGTTCGATGTGGCGGTGAACTCGGTCTCCTCGCTGACCGACGTCGAGATCTCCGCGGTATCGTTCGCGCAACTGTTCAGCCTGTTCGCCCGGTTCCCTCGCATCGGCGCTGCCCTGTTCTGTGCCTCGGCGTGCGAGCTGGCGATATACAACGAGCATCTCGTTGATCTCGGCCGTCGCTCGGCATACGAGCGGCTGGCTCACCTGATCCTGGAACTGATGGTGCGGCTGCGCGTCGCAGGCCTTGCCGAGGACCTGTCGTTTACGCTTCCGCTGACGCAGGAATTGATCGCGGACGTGCTTGGGCTCAGCGGACCACATATCAACCGAATGGTGCGGTGCCTCCGCGACGAAGGCCTGGCGACGATCGAGGGACATCGGGTTGTGATCCATGATCTGGCATCGCTTTCGACGCTCGCCGGTTTCGACGAGCACTATCTGACCCGCCGTCCGATCCCAGGCTTGCTGTAGCGGCAACGGCGACACGTTCCTTCGCTTCGGAGCGGGGCGCAGCCCGACAGAACGCGCCGACCGGGTGGCGCCGTGCCGCGTGCGTTGAACGCGGCTTCGTCGGATCGAGCGCTTTCAGTCGGCGCCGGTGGCGCGTGCGGCACTCCGCAAGGCCCGCAGTTCCTCGAATGTCTTGGTGGCATCCCGCATGATCGCCGCGATCCCGGTCATCTGGCCGTTGATGTCGGCGAACAGCACGATGGTGAACTCGACGGATATTCGCGCGCCATCCTTTCGTACCGCCGGCACCGACAGGATCTGGCCGTCGCCGTAGCGTGTCTGGCCCGTGCGCATGGTCTCGCGATAGCCACGCCAATGCCGCTCGCGCAGGTTGGCTGGGATGATGATGTCCAGGGATTGTCCGACCGCCTCCGCTTCGGTGAAGCCGAAGATGCGAACGGCACCGCGGTTCCAAACCCTGATCGCGCCGTCGGCATCGGCATAGACAAGCGCATCCGACATTCCCGCCACCAGGGTCGTTGCGAAAGAACCTGGGTCCATTCGAGGCCTCCGTGGGACAATCGTCATCGCGCTGGCCCGCGAGGATCACGTCCCTCGTGATAGCGTGTGGTCGTGGGAAAGTCGTGACCAGCCAGCCGGGCGTATGGCTGGTCTGATATCGCCTGTCGTCGAACCGAGCGACACGGACGAAAGGGCGGCCGGATGAGGGCCGCCCCATCGTCGTGCCGTCGTTCAGACGCCGGCATATTCCGCCGAAATGTCCTTGCTCGTATAGTCGGTCAACAGTGATGTCGCGACGATGCCGATGACCGCACAGATCGCAATGTAGATGGCGATCGGCAGGCTCGAATGATAGGTGGCGAACAGCCATGTCGCGATGAACGGCGACGGGCCACCGGCGATGACCGACGCAAGCTGGTAGCCAAGCGAACAGCCGCTATAGCGCAGTCGGGGTGTGAAGCTTTCCGCTATCAAGGCAGCCTCGGGCCCGTACTGGGTCATCACCGGCAGCAGCGACACCGCGACCGCGATGAAGATCACCACCGGGTTGCCGGTATTGAGCATCGCGAAGTAGATGAAGCCGAAGATACCCATGAACAGGGCGCCGAGCATGTACATGTTCTTGCGGCCCACGCGGTCGGACAGATGCCCGGCAACCACGACCCACAGGAAACCGAGTACAGTCTGGCAGATCACCGCGATGAGCAGGAAGTTTCGCGACATTCCCAGCACGGTGGTGCCGTAGCTGAAGATGAAGGCTCCGACGATGTAGCCTGGTGCTTGCTCGGGCAAGCGGAGGAGGGCGGTCAGGATGACCTGCTTCGGCTGGCGCTTCAGCACCTCCCACACGGGCACGCGTTCGATGCGCTGCTCCTCGATGACTTTCTGGAAGACCGGGGTCTCGAGGATGCCGAGGCGGATCCACAGCCCGATGCCGACCATGATCAGGCTGAGGAGGAATGGAATACGCCAGCCCCAGGTATAGAACTGGTCGCCCGACAACCAACTGAACGCCAGCACTGCGACATTGGCGAGGAACAACCCGGCGGGCGCGCCGAACTGCGGCCAGGCCGATAGAAAGCCACGGTTGTTGTTGGTATTCGCCCATTCCATTGCCAGCAGGACCGAGCCTCCCCACTCGCCACCAACGCCGATGCCCTGGACGAGGCGAATAACCGTCAGCAGCACCGCACCCCAGACACCGACGCTGTCATAGGTCGGCACCAGTCCGATGGCGGTCGTGGCGATGCCGGTCACCAGCAGCGTGACGATCAGCGTGGCCTTGCGTCCGATGCGGTCGCCCCAATGGCCGAAGATGGCGGCCCCGATCGGCCTTCCGACGAAACCAACAAAGAACACGCCGAACGATTCGAGGATGCCGATGATCGGCAACGACTTTGGAAAGAACAGCTTGCCGAACACAAGTGCAGCCATCGTGCCGTAGAGCAGGAAGTCGTACCACTCGATCGTGGTGCCGACAGTGCTCGCGATGACCGCACGTCGCAATTGCGCGCGATGCTCCTCGGGCGACAGGGCGGTCAGGCTATTGTTGGTTGTCATGGTCCTCCCTCCGTGTTGTGATCGTACTCGGCGGTCGGCGCCGGAATTGCCAACGGTTAGTGCGACATCAGAACCGGGACAGTCATGTGTTGCAGCAGCTCGCGACTGACCCCCCGCGTCAGCGCCTCACGCAGCGGCGAATGGTGATATGCTCCCGCGACGAACAAATCGGCGGAGATGTCCATTGCCACGGACAGCGGCATGTCGGGTACGGCGTCGCCGTTACGCAGCAGACGGTCCGTGCGCGCGGGAATTTTGTGGCGCGCCAGTGGCGGACGACCCGTTGGGACGCCTCATGGTCATGCCGCAAATCTTCGTCGCGGACGCGGATCGTCATCACGGTGACGGTTGTCGCGTCGTGCATCAGCCCGTACCCCGCCACGATTCCGGACGCTTCAGCAACGGCCTGATCATCGTGCACGAAGACAACGCCGAGGTGGGCCCGATGATTCCGCGCGACATGGGTCGCCGCAGTCGCTCTTCGCTGGCGGGAAGTGCGTCGAGAAATACTACGATATCCCTCAGGCCCATGCGCCCCTCTCCGCCCGTCGCCGATCGCGAGGCAACCTGCGCGATAAAAGTGCAGCTCGGGCCGGACACGCAGCGATCAGACCCGGGGAACGGAACCTGGGACCGCGCGAAGCCTGGCTCACGTGGTCTGTGCAGGTCCAGCGATCATCCGTGAAGCGCACGACCCGGGCCATAACCTGCGGCATTGATCTGGATCAATAATTCAGGTTGCCTTGGCGCTCCGGGGTCACGCGGCCCACACCTGTAGGAACAGGGAGCCTCAGGATGCGGTTCTTGTCCGGTGCCGCCGAAATTTGTCCAATCCAGGCGCGGTGCGGACCACCCCGGTCTTGTCAGCAGCGCATCAGGATTTCCGTTGAAGGTCTGGGCAACGGACGTCGGATCGCCGCAAGAGAGTTCCAGACGGACCGCGCAGACGGGCAAACGGTGACAGCGAATCAATCCGGACGAGAGGCCCTGCATGGCAAAAACTGTCGCAGACCAGATTGCGGAAATGCTTGCCGCCGTTGGCGTGAAGCGAATCTACGGCATCGTTGGCGATAGCCTGAACGGACTGACCGACTCGCTGCGACGCGAGGGCAAGATCGAGTGGATCCATGTCCGGCACGAGGAGGTCGCCGCGTTTGCGGCCGGCGCCGAGGCGCATCTGACCGGCGATCTCGCGGTTTGCGCCGGTAGCTGTGGACCCGGCAATCTCCACCTCATCAATGGTCTGTTCGACTGCCACCGTTCGCGCGTGCCGGTCCTTGCCATCGCCGCGCAAATCCCATCGGCCGAGGTTGGTTCGGGCTACTTCCAGGAAACCCACCCCGAAATCTTGTTCCGGGAGTGTAGCCATTATTGCGAACTGATCTCCAACGCCAGCCAGATGCCGCGTACGCTGGAGATCGCGATCCGGCGGGCCGTGGCCAACCGCGGTGTATCCGTCGTTGTCATACCGGGCGACTTGGCCCTGCAGCCGGCGCCGAGTGCCGCGCCGCCGAAGCCCGCTGGCATCCTGCCGCCACGAGCTGTCGTCACCCCGGCGCGCGAGGACCTGCAACGGCTGGCGGCAATGCTGAACGGCAAAGGCCGCGTGACCATCCTGTGCGGTTCGGGGTGCGAGGGAGCGCATGACCAGCTCATTGCACTCGGCGACCGGCTGAAGGCGCCTATGGTCCATGCGCTCCGGGGCAAGGAGCATGTCGAGTGGGATAATCCCTACGACGTCGGCATGACGGGGCTCATTGGCTTCGCGTCCGGCTACTACGCGATGATGGATTGCGACGTGTTGCTGATGCTCGGGACGGACTTTCCATATCGGCAGTTCTACCCCCAGGGATCGGCGGTCCGCATTGCGCAGGTCGATCTCAGGGCAGAGCAGATCGGGCGCCGTGCACCGGTAGACCTCGGCATCGTCGGCGATGTCGGCGCGACGCTCGACTCGCTGCTGCCGTTGCTCGAGGAAAATCGCGACCGCCGGCACCTTGAGCGAGCGACGGAACATTATCACAAGACGCGCAGGAGCCTCGATGAACTGGCTGCCGGCACGCCAGGCAGGAAGCCGATCCATCCGCAACAGGTAGCCAAGGCGATCAGCGATCACGCGGCAGCCGATGCGGTTTTTACCTGCGATGTCGGGCTTCCCACGGTGTGGGCGGCTCGCTATCTGGCGATGAACGGCAAGCGACGGCTGCTCGGTTCCTTCTGGCACGGCTCGATGGCCAACGCGATGGCGCAGGCGATCGGCGTGCAGTCTACATTCCGCGGTCGGCAAGTGGTCTCGCTGTCGGGAGACGGAGGGTTTGCCATGCTGATGGGCGACTTCCTCAGCCTGGTGCAACTCGACCTGCCGGTGAAGGTCGTCGTGTTCAATAACGGTGCCCTCGGCTTCGTCGAGCTCGAGCAGAAGTCGACCGGCTTCCTCGCCGCCGGCACGGAACTGCGGAATCCGAATTTTGCGGCGATGGCTGAAGCTGCGGGCGTTCGCGGGATCCGGCTGGAGGATCCTGGCGAAGTCGAGACGGGCATTGCCGAGGCACTCGCGCATCGCGGGCCCGTACTGGTCGATGCCGTCGTGAACCGGGCCGAACTCGCCATGCCGCCCGCGGTTACTGCGGAGATGGCCAAGGGCTTTACGCTTTACATGGTGAAGGCGGTGATGAGCGGTCGGGGCGACGAGGTGCTCGATCTCGCACGAACCAATTTGTGGCGTTAGCCGACATCGGGGTCCGCACATCCGCTCTTCACTATTTCATGTCGGGCGCCCGGCGTTCGGCATGACACGCGAGGCGCGACCCGAGGTGTCGGTGACTATATCCGTCAGCGGGCGGCGATTTTCGCGCAAAGGCAGCAACGGCTTGCTGCTGAATAGTGGCCGTTATACTGCAGGAACGGCGATGGGTTCTGCGGGCAATCCGCCGCGGCCGCGACGATGCTGCCAGTCAGCGCCGCGCACCGTGTCGTTTCCGGCCGACATCCGGCACTGCAGCGACGCCCACCGCAAGCCGCATGCCTTCCCTGGCGACAATGGAGCCGGGGCGTCGCCGTGCGGCGGCACGGCCAATCTCGTCCATCATCGCATCGTCATGGGCCGGATCATGATGGAACAACACCAGTCGCCCGACCGCGGCTGCGTCGGCGAGGCCGACGCCGGCGTTCCACGTCGAATGCCCCCAGCCGACGCGGGACTGATATTCCGCATCGGTGTAGCTGGCATCGTAGATCAGGACATCGGCGCCGGCGACGAACCGCGACAGGTCGCGGTCCGGCCCATCTGCCGGATGTTCGGTATCGGTGATGTAGCAGACACAGCCGCCGCCCCACTCGACGCGGAATCCGGTTGCGCTCCCGGGGTGGTTCAGTGCGGTGGTTGCCACGTTCAGCCCGGGATGCAGCGACAGATCCTCGCCGGCAACGGCATCGTGGAATTCCAGCTGGGCGCGAAATTCCGCGTCCATGCTGGGCATCAGAGGGTGTTGCCAACTCAGCTGCAATGCCTCGGCGATGCCGTTCGGCGGAGCAAGGTGGGCGGCCCAGAAACGAATGCGCGCCTCGGGGTCGAACATCGCGGCAAAAAACGGCAATCCGCAAATATGGTCGAGATGCGTGTGGCTGAGCAGGATATCCGCGTCCAGCGGCAGGCCGGCCGCGGACAGCTCGACGCCGAATTCCCGCAGCCCGGTGCCGGCATCGAGGATCAGCAAATGCGGGCCGCAGCGTAGCTCGACACACAGCGTGTTGCCGCCATAGCGCACCGTCGCCGGGCCGGGCGCGGCCAGGCTGCCGCGCACCCCCCAAAATCGCAGGCTCATGCCACCAGCATTCCCGGCGGCGGCCGTCTCCGGGGCGGCGCCCGTCACTGCTTCCATCCCTCTCGCTTCAGCCCGGTCCATCGGCAAGACCCACGCGTTGCGGTGCCGCCAAGTCTGGCGGCGGACGACACTCTGCCAGTGAACGTATTACGTGGGCACTGCAAAGTGATGCGAGCATCGCGCCAATCGGTCAGGCGCCCCAGGATGTGATCCACGGGTTCGGGAACCGGTCCGGGGGCGGCTTCCCTGCCGCTACGAAGCGTGCTCAATGGCATCGCGGAATCGGTATGGGCCAGGAAGCGAAGAGCGGAGCGCGCGCTGATGACAGGTCGATTGCATCGTGGTGCGATAGCGCTGGGCCTTGTCCGTCATCCTGGCAGCGTCACCCTGGCGGCACCGGCCGGTGACAGCGCCGGCTCAGGTGACGCCGGCTTCACGATCCTGGAAATCCTCGTCGTCATCACCATCATCGGCCTGCTGATCGGGCTGGTTGCGCCGGCCGCCTTGCGGCAATTGGGCAGTGCTCGCATGTCGGTCGCCAAACAGTCGATCGAACGACTGTCCACGGTACTTGATCTGTACAACCTCGACATGGGCTCATATCCCACCACAGAGCAGGGATTGGCGGCATTGGTGCGCAAGCCGTCGGGCACGGCCAACTGGAACGGCCCCTACCTGAAGGGCGATGACGTCCCGCTCGACCCGTGGAGCCATCCCTACACCTATCGCAATCCGTCGGAGCGGCCTGGCCACGACTATGATCTGTGCTCGAGCGGGCCCAACGGGAATGCCGGCACGAACGACCGGATCTGCAATCCATAGCGGACCGCCTGGTCCCAGGCGAGGACAGCCCGGGACGTCGTAACCACGATGAAACGACGGGTTCGTCAATTAGGCGGCTGCACCAAGGAAACCCGTCCATCCTGGCCAGAGTCGCAACGCCCGCGCCGTTTCGTTTGAGCCCCACGCAGCGCGTGTGGGGTATCGGCGCTGTAGTTGTCCTGGTGACCATCCTGTGTGCCGGTTTGACGATCTGGGACCTGTATCGCAAGACGATGCGGGAAGCCAGCGAAGAGATGGCTAATCTGGGCTTCGTCCTGGCAGAGCAGACGGCACGCTACGTCCAGGTGGTGGACCTGCTGCTGCAGGAAACCCAGGCGCATATCCACGACCTGCAAATCCAGACCCAGGAGCAGTTCCGCCACGGCCTGGAAGGCGACGCCACGTGGCAGTTCCTGCGCGAACGGGTCGTCAACCTGCCGCAGGCCGACGCACTGGTGCTGATCGACGCGGACGGGCACCTCTTGAACAGTTCGCGCGAAGGGCGGTCGCAGCGTGTGGACCTGTCGGATAGCGACATCTACATGCACTTCCACGCGTCCGACGATGCCGGCCTCTACATCAGCCGGCCGATCAAAAGCCGCGTGACCGGCGAGTGGACGATCTATTTGGCGCGGCGCATCTCCGGACCGGATGGCGCGTTCCTCGGAACGGTGGCGGGCGCATTGGACGTCAAGTACCTGGTCGATTTTTATCGTACCATCAGCATGCACCAGAGTGCAGCGGTGACCCTGCTGCGTCGCGACGGCACTGTTCTGGCCCGCTATCCCGATACGGATCGCTTCGTCGGCATGCCGGTACGGGCTGGCTCGCAGTGGTATGGGCAGGCGGCGGCGGGCGGCGGCAGTTACATTTCGCCCGGCCTCAGGAGCGGGGTCCCGTCAATCGTCTCGGTCAATCCGCTGACCAATTACGAGTTGGTGATCGACGCCTCGATGCACGAGCAGGACGCCCTGGCAACCTGGCGCCAGCAATTGCTGTATGTCATGGCCGGAGAGTTCGTTGCCGCTTTCGCCTTCATCATGCTGTTTCGGATTGTCGGCCTGCAATTCCGCAAACAGGAACAGCAGAATGCTGCGTTGCAGCAGATGACCGAAGCCACCAGGATCAGCGAGGCCCGGTTGCGTGACTATGCGAAAATGGCGTCCGACTGGTTCTGGGAACAGGACGCCGAGTTGCGCTTCGTCTCGATCACCGCCGGCACGCCGATGATCGGCCCCAACGACCGCCCGTATGTCGGCAAGCGGCGCTGGGAAATGGTGGAGTCCGATCCCAACGATGAGCGGTGGCGCCGCCACAAGGCAGATCTGGCCGCCAGGCGGCCGTTTCGCGACTTCCGCTACGAACGCATCGGCGGCGACGGTCACCTGCACCATATTTCGATCAGCGGGAACCCGGTGTTCAACAGCAACGGCGAATTCCTGGGATATCGCGGCACCGGACGCGATATCACCCGGGACATCGAAGCGGCCGCGGCACTGCGGTCGTCGAAGGAGCAGGCCGAGGCGGCCAATCGCGCCAAATCGGAGTTCCTGGCGAACATGAGCCATGAACTGCGCACGCCGCTCAACGCGGTGATCGGCTTCGCCGAGCTCAT
Organism: Acetobacteraceae bacterium; assembly: GCA_036265005.1. Classification (GTDB taxonomy): domain Bacteria; phylum Pseudomonadota; class Alphaproteobacteria; order Acetobacterales; family Acetobacteraceae; genus JAMXLO01. Next base: position 22,928 of record DATAPW010000166.1, read on the forward strand.
TCGCGACCATCCGTTCAGCAGCAGGGATGCCAGCTGCGTCGATTACGCCAGGGATATCCATGCCAGCGGCCGGCATCTGCTCGACCTGATCAACGACGTGCTCGACATGTCGAAGATCGAGATGGGCCATTACACGCTGCGCACCGAGTGCCTCGATCTCCAGGAGATCATCCGGGCATGCACCGCGATGGTTGCAGTCCGGGCGTCGGAGGGACAGGTCGCCATCGAGATTGCCGATCTCGCCGGCGTGCAATTGATCGGCGATCGGCTGGCGTTGAAACAGATCGTGCTCAACCTGTTGGCAAATGCGGTGAAATTCACACTGCCTGGCGGCAGCGTGAGGATCGGCGTGTCGTCCGTGGACGGCGAGTTCGCCCTGGTCATCGCCGACACCGGGATCGGGGTTGACGAAGCGGCCGTGCCGCATCTGTGCGATCCGTTCTACCAGGCCAACGCATCGATGAGCCGGGCGCATGGCGGTACCGGCCTCGGCCTGGCGATTTGCAGCAAGCTGTTGAAGATGCACGGTGCCAGCCTGAACATTGCCAGCCGTCGCGGCCATGGCACGACGGTGAGCGCAATCTTCCCGCAACAGCGCGTGGTCCGTCGCTTGGATGCGCGCCGGGCCCTGACCTAACCGCTGCCGCGCGGCAGTGGACATCGTGCGGCTTTCGCTGCCACCCTTCCACCATGCAGAACCGACATGCCGAAGCCGAGGCTGACCTGCGTCCGGGCGAGGCCGCTGTCGCGTTGCCGCCGCAGCCCGATGCCGGCGTGTATTTCATCGGCACCATCCGCACACCGTGGCGATCGCGCAGCGAGTGCCCCAAGCGGGGCAGTCCGGACGGCCCGGTCTGTTCGATCGTGGTTGACGAACGGTGGCGCGCGGCGCTCACCGATCTGGTGAACCATCGGCGTATCCAGGTGCTCTATTGGATGCATCGCGGCCGCCGCGACCTTGTGCTGCAGACGCCATACCGCACCGGACAGACCACCGGCACCTTCGCGCTGCGTTCGCCCATGCGGCCGAATCCGATTGCGTCCTCAATCGTCGATCTGGTGGCGATAGAGGGCACGACAGTGCAGGTGCGTGGCCTCGATTGTATCGACGGCACGCCGCTGATCGATCTCAAGCCGGACCGCACGACAACGGCGGGGTAAATCGCAGGGCGGAACAGCGCAGCGCTTTTCCGCCCTGCGAGTTACCAATTACATCGCAGCGTCCGCGCTTACCCGCAGCAGGCCGGTCAGCGCCGACACATTGGCAACCTGCCGGAAGTCGTGGATGACCGTCAGGCTTGCCTCGATCTCCGCTTTCCGCAGGCCGGCGGCGGGCACCAAGGTGCGGTACTTCGCATCGACATCGCCCCAGGCGATGCCGAGTGCGGCGGCGCCTTTCGGTGCATAGACCGTACTCGTGGCACTCCTTCCGTCATGGGTATGGATCGTGACGGTCGCGCCTTGCCGGTAGCGTGCGACATGCTCGGTTGGCGGCGCCGCGACACGCACCCTGTCGATCAGGCGGTGGATGACCGGATCGGCGATCTTTGCCGCGCCGGCGTGCCTCCATGAGAACTCGCGGTCGGCGACGCCGGCGGCGACGAAGTATGCCGGGCTGTGCGCCATGTCGATCAGGTCGGCCGGATGCAGCGGACCACTCAGCGCCGTCATGCCGGGACGCGACACCGAGATGCTGGCGACGTCGGCCGCGGCGATGTTGCCGTCGCGCGCTGCATTGGCGGCGGCCTCGCCCAGCGCGTGGTACGGATGTCCGCCGGGCACCAGCTTGATCGCCATATCGGTGACGATGTCCCAGCTTTGCCCAAGGTCGGCGAGCGCAATCGCGCCGGCCGTCGCACCATCGACGCCGCCGAACGCTTCAAAAAATCCGTGCCGCGTTTCCAGCACGCTTGGCTCGGCCAGGAAGCCGCGTTGCGCCGCGAGCGCTGCGTTGACGCCGAGAGTCGCGGCCAGCCCGGCGTGATACTCGCGCGCGACGCTGGTGTTCGCGGCGGTGGCCAACCCGCCGATCGAGGTTGCCGCCAGCGCAATCGCCTGCGTCATCTGGGGCGCATCCAGCCGCAGCAGTTTTCCGGCTGCAACCGCCGCCGCAAAGACCGCGCCAAGGCAGCCGTGAAAGCCGCGGTCGCGAAAGCCCGGCGTGATTGCTTCGCTGATCCGCCCGGCGGCTTCGTAGCCGCACACCATCGCTGTCAGCACCGCCGCGCCACTGGCGCCATGGCGTTCCGCGACCGCAAGCGAGGCCGCGGTGAGCGGCGTGCCGGCATGGATGATGTTGCGCAGGTCGCTGTCGTCGGATGCGGCGGCATCGCTCATCACGGCGTTCACCTGCGCTGCATCGGCAATCGGCAGCCTGGCGCCGTCACCGAACCACAGCGATGCGTCCGCAACGCCGCCGCGCTCGCGCGCCATGGCGCGGATGATCTGTGCCGATTGCAGCCCTTTGCCGCAGGCCGCGCTGGCGATGGTGCTGGCGATCAGCATGGCGGCATGGTCGATGCACTGCGGTGGCAGGTCGGCGGTGGACGTCGTGGTCAGAAACTCTGCCAGTTGGCGCGCTACCGTCATTGCACGTTCCTCCACGTTGCTTCGTGGCAGCATAGATCGGATTTGACGGAACGGCGGAATTCTCCCAGCGTGCCGGATGCAGCAAGGGGAGGACAACCATGAGCTTTGCCGTCCAGCATGTGCATCTCAAGACGCGCGATCCCAAGCAGACCGTGCAGTTCTATGTGGACAATTTCGGCGCCACGCTGAAAGGCGATATTCCCGGACGCGGCTTCCGCGTCGATCTGCATGGCGTGCAGCTCAACATCACCGGCCTGATCGCCAGCCAGAACCACGAACAGCATTACGGCATCGAGCACATGGCCGTGGAAACCGACGACTATGCGGGAACCCTGGCGCAGTTGCGAAAGAACGGCGTGCGCATCCTGGAAGAATTGCCGCCGAACAATGGGCGACACGTTGCCTTCGTCGAATGCCCGGACGGTGCGCAGATGGAGATCATCGAGAAGGTGTAGGCGCAGGTGCCGGTTCGTCATGGCCGCGGCGCCTCGATTTGCCGCGGCGGCATATATGCGTAATGTGACCGTCGTGCGGATTTTTTCGTAACGGGCCCAATCGTAGCTGCCCGATGTCAGGAGGAAACATGGCTGAGATCAAAGGCGCCGACTTGCTGGCGAAAAGCCTCAAAGAGCAAGGCGTGGAGTACATGTTCGGCGTGGTCGGGTTCCCGGTCGGTCCGCTGGCCGAGGCAGCGCAGCGGGCTGGCCTGCCCTATATCGGCATGCGCAACGAGCAGACCGCCTCCTATGCCGCCGGCGCCGTTGGCTACCTGACCGGGCGTCCCGGTTCTTGCATCGTGGTGACCGGTCCCGGTGTCATCCACGGTCTCGCCGGCCTGGCGAATGCGCAGCAGAACTGCTGGCCGATGCTGTTGATCGGCGGCGCATCGGAGACCTACCGCAACGGCATGGGCGCCTTCCAGGAAGAGCGCCAGGTGCTGGCCGCGACGCCGGTCAGCAAGTGGGCGCACGCCATCGAGCACGTGAACCGCATCCCGTTCTATGTGGAGATGGCGGTCCGCCAATCGATCTACGGCCGCCCGGGCGCCACCTATCTCGACATCGCCGACGATATCATCACCGGCTCGTGCGACACCGACAAGGTGGTCGAGGCCGCGAAGTGTCCTGATCCGCCGCGCATCCAGACCATGCCGGAATACATTGACCAGGCGCTGAACGTGCTGGAATCCGCGCAGCGGCCGCTGGTCATCATCGGCAAGGGCATGGCGTTCTCGCGCGCCGAGGACGAGGTGCGTGCGTTCATCGAACGTACGGGCCTGCCGTTCCTCGCCTCGCCGATGGGCAAGGGAGTGATGCCGGACGACCATCCGCTGTCGGTCGGCGCAGCACGCAGCCTCGCGCTGCAACAGGCCGACGTGGTGTTCCTGATGGGCGCGCGGTTCAACTGGATCATGCATTTCGGCCTTCCGCCGCGCTACAACAAGGACGTGCGTGTCATCCAGCTCGACATCGAGCCGGAGGCGATGCACCAGAACAAGCCAGCCGAGGTCGCGATGGTCGGCGACGGCAAGGCAATCGTCGGGCAGCTCAACAAAGCGCTTGCCTCGCGCCAGTGGTTCTACCCGAAGGAGACGCCGTGGCACGCGGCGATCGCCAAGAAGTCGTCGGAGAACGCCGCCCTGATCGCGCCGCAGATCGCCGATGACTCGGCGCCGGGCGGCTACTACCGGCTGTTGCGTGATGTCGCGGCCTGGGTGCCGAAGAACGCCATCATCTGCAGCGAAGGCGCCAGCACGATGGACATCGGCCGCACCCAGTTGCCGAACTTCAACCCGCGTTCGCGGTTGGATGCCGGCAGCTACGGCACGATGGGCGTCGGCCTGGGCTTCGTCGTCGCCGCCTGCGTCGTGCATCCCGACAAGCCCATCGTGCACGTGTCGGGTGACTCGGCGATCGGCTTCTCCGGCATGGAGATGGAGACGCTGTGCCGCTACGGGCTGCCGGCAAAGATCGTCGTGTTCAACAACGGCGGCATCGGGCCTGGCATGGAAGAAATTCCCGACAACCCGATGCTGAAGATGCGGCCGAACTCGTTGATCTGGGGCGCCCGCTACGACCTGATGATGAAGGCCTTCGGTGGCTACGGCGCCTATGTCGAGGACCCGAAGGACCTGCGCGCGGCGCTCGACGAGGCGATGCGGACGCCGGGGCCGGCGCTGGTCAACGTCAAGCTCAGCCTGGGCTCGCAGCGGAAGGCGCAGGAGTTCCGCTGGCACAGCTGAGCGTATCTCCAAAACCCTCGCCATTCCGGTTTTGACCCCTGGATGGCGAGGCGGACACTGAGGGCGCGGTGAACACAAGCCGCGCCCTTTCCTATCGCCAGCTGCTTGGCGAGCCCGATGTTCGTGCGCTGCTGCTGGCGACGCTGCTGTCGCGATTCGCCGGACGCATGTTCGCGCTGGCAATCGTGCTGTATGCGCTGACACGGACCGGCTCGCCGCTGCTCGCGGGCTGGCTGGCATTCGCCGCTGTGGCACCCGGCCTGGTGATCAGCCCGATCGCCGGCGCCCTCATCGACCGTGTCGGGTCGGCCTGGGCCATCACCGTGGACATGGCGGCGAGCGCGATATGCGTGACGGCGCTGGCGGTGGTGGATCGGGTTGGCTGGGCGGACCCAGCCGTACTGCTGGTACTCACAGGGTGTTTCTCGCTGACCAGCCCGCTGAGTTTCGCAGGCATCCGTGCACTGCTCCCGCGCCTGGTGCCTGCGCATGCGTTGGATCGTGCGAACGCATTGGATACGGCGATCAATGGCCTGACCGACATCGCGGGTCCGGCGCTGGCCGGTGCCATCGTGGGCTTCGGCGGACCGGTGCTGGCGCTCGTCGGCATCGCCGTCATCTACGCGGCGGCAGCGCTTAGCGTTGGACGCGTGCGTCCGACACCAGGCGAGATGCCGCGCGTGGCGCCATTGCTGGCACAGGCATGGCACGGGCTGCGGCGCGTCCTCGGCCAGCCGACATTGCGCGGACTGGCACTGTCCTATTCGCTGTACGAAATCTGCTGGGGCATGCTGGTCGTCGCGGTGCCGGTGTTCGCTGCACAGCGCTTTGCCGGAGGCGCAGGTGCCGCGGTCGCCGGATTGCTTTGGGCGGGACTCGGTCTGGTTGGCGGGATCACCGCTTTGGTCGCCGGCCATCTGCGCGCGGCGGGACGCGAACGCAAGGTGATGGCAATCGGCATGCTGGTGACTGCATTGGCGGTATGGCCACTCGCGGCTGAATTCGGTCTGATCGGGTTGATGCTTGGACTGATGCTGGTTGGCGCTGCTGCGGGGCCGATCGATGTCGGGGTGCTGACACTGCGCCAACGCAGCACCGAACCTGTCGAACTGGGGCGCGTCGTGTCTATCTCGATGAGCCTGAATTTGGCGGGCGGCCCACTCGGTTCGGCGTTGGGCGGCATGCTGGTCACCTGGTCGCTGACCGGGACATTCGGAATGGCGGCACTGGCGTCGGCGCTTGCTGCCGGTGCGGTCGCACTGATTCCTGATTCGTCTCAAAGGGTTGGTGAGTGAGCCGTGCAACTCGGGGCGTTCCGGACGCCGCCGTCAATGAGCTTTGGTATTAGCAGGCCTTTCCGCTGGTCTGTAACGGGTCGGAACCGGGAATCGAGCGTCAGATTTTCACCACCGGCTTGACCCTGTCTGGGACCGGAACCGGCCATGCACGCCATCGTCAGTAGCAGACGCGATGTTGTGGCGGCGATGCCACGCCGGGCGGCTGGACGTATTCGGTTCTGCGGCACGGATTTCAATCCGGCTCGCAGTGACGCCGATTTCCTGAGCGAATTCGAACCTGATGTGAAGCTGAACATCACCACTCTGCTCGATGTACCGGAAGCGCTTGAACAGGCGGTCGGTCGCCGTGTCGATCGTGTTGACCGGCAGGCCCTCGACGAGAGTGCCAGTTACCGGCGGCGCCGACCGGTATTGCAAGTGCCTCAGCCGGCCTATGTCGCGGGATGAGCCGCTGTTGCTCGACATGCTGCTCGCCGGAAGACGTGGATGGCCGGGCCACGCCCGGCCATGACAGTGGGATCGATGAGGCGTTATCAACGAGCGTTGGTATTAGAAGATCCCCGCGGCCAGCCCCATTGCCAACGCCATGCCGGCATCGCGGCACCGATCCAGGTCCGCAGCCCCGATGACCTTCGGCGCCAGGATCGCCTCCGGGGTCTGCGCATGCGTGCACACGATCAGCGGGTCGGCAACCGGGCGCAGCCGCCAGCCGGTGGCGATGCGCGCAACCTGGCGGGCGGCATTCTCGCCGTCGCTGCCGGCACAGATCAGCGTCGCGTAGGGCCGGCCGTTGATGCGCTCCAGCACGTCGTAATACGTCCGGTCGAAGAACTCCTTCATCGCGCCGGCCAGCGCAGCCAGGTTCTCCGGGGCGGCGAAGATGTAGCCATCGGCGCCCAGCACATCCGCCGTCTGCGCATCCACCGCGCGCAGCAGCCGCACCTGTACGCCCGGCTCCACGGCGGCACCGTCACGCGCCGCCTCGGCCATCTGCCGTGTGCCGCCGGTGCGCGAATGGAACACGATGAGCAGCGTCGGCATGACCGGCAAGTCGGCCGACCCGGGTCAGCCCGCAAGCGCCTCGCGCGCCTGCGACAGGGAGACGTGAACCGGCAGCACCGAATCCAGCCCGGAGACCGAAAAGATCTGCGCGATCGGCGGTGGCGCGAAGATCGCCAGCCGGCCACCCGACGCCCCGAGGCGTTTGGCAGCCACCAGGATGGCACGCAACGCGGCGCTGCCGACGAAGCTGACCCGCGACATGTCGATCAGCAGCCGTTCGTTGCCGAGCAGGCTGGCTTCCGACAACCGGCGCTCGAATGCCGGCACCGTTGTGGACTCGAGGCGGCCGTCAAGCTGGAGCGTGGTTTCGGTCATGGCGTTATGCAGGGTAGCCGGATTGGCTGCGGAACAGAAGTGCGGGCGGAGGACGATCGCCAGGGCAATCGGCTTGTCCAATCCGAGGCTTCGCCGGGGACTGGCGGCTGGCGCGGCGGCTTCCCACGATTTCCTCGCCAAGCGCTCGGCTGCGCCGTGATGCGATGGACGACAAGCGTTGTGGAGCGGCGCGCCCGTACCGCTCCGGAAGCTCGCGCTGGTCTAGGTCAGAGCCCGCCCGGCCAGCCGCTCCAGCACGCGCAGCGGCGACCGTTGCGGATGTGCCATCGCGGCGATCGGCAAATGGAACGTCTGCTCCAGCGCGCAATGTCCGGCGAGCGCCGCGTGCAGCACCTGGTCGGTGAAGCAGAGCCAGGTCGCGCCGGCGGGGAATGCCACGTCCGCCTTCGGGCCATCGGACTGGTAGGCTGCATCCAGCTTTCCGGTGTCGTGCAGGCGAAGCATGATCCGGTCGTATTCGCTGCGGCGCCCCTTGGTGATGCCCAGAAGCGCCTGCAGCCACGCGCTGCCCGGCAACGCCGAGCCTGTCCGCGGCAGGAACTGGCGCGCGAAGTCGGGGAACGGCTCGCCCACCCGCCAGGCACGCGCGGCGCCATCCGGCGCAGTGTTGCAGAACAGCCGCAGGATGCGTCGCCCGCGCATCGGCCGGCTGGGGAACGCATCGACATGCAGCAGCCTGTCGTCATGCCGCGGCGAGTAGTCGCGCCCGGCGATCTCGGCCGGCCGGAAGCTGGTGCGGGCGCGCTCCAGTGCCGCGGCGTAGCCGGGCAGCAGGTCGCCCAGCATTCGTCCGGCATCGGTCGAGAACCGCTGCATCATGCCAGCCAGCTTCGCCGCCTCGTCACCGCCGAGGGCGGTGTTGCTGACCGTGCCGGTGGCAGGGTCGAGGCTGATGTTCTTCCGCTCGCTGCCCATGATCTTCGGCGACAGCAGGAAGGCTTCGTCCTGACAAACGCGGAACGGCAGCCGCGGCAGCAGCAGCACGCGGCCGGCTTCCAGCGCGTCCACCGCGCGGGCCTGCAATGCCGGCTCGAACGGCCCGTGCCATTCGGCGATCGGCAGTTCCTCGATGACGTCGCGGGCATCCATCGCTATTCGTGCACCAGCACCCAGTCGTTGATGAAACTGGCCAGCCCGTTGGCGTGGAAATCCCGCCGCAGGGCCGCCTCATCGTAGTCCTCGCGCACCCAGTCCAGGAAGGGCTTCCGCCCCTCGGCCTCGCGCGCGTAGTGGTGGAAGAACGCGTCCAGGATGCCGGTCCGCGCCTGGCGGATATGGCCGAAGCGCAGCGAGAGCTGGGCCAGCGCCTCGCGCGCGGTGCCGCCCTCGAACAGCACGAACAGCCCGGCGGCGAGCCCAGCCCTGTCTGCCCCCGACTTGCAGTGCATCAGCGCCGGGCCTCGCATGTCGCGGAAGATGCCGTGCAGCCGCAGGATCCGGTCGCGCTGCGGCGCGCCGCGGCTTTCCAGCGCCATGTCGATGAAGTCGAGGCCCAGCTTCGCCGCGGCCTCGCGGGTCAGCGCGTCCGAGCCGTTGCGTGTCTGGCCGCGCAGGTTGATCAGTGTCTTCACGCCGTAGCGGCGGGTCAGCGCGGCCAGGCGCTGCGGCGTGGGGTGGTTGCAGCGGTACAGCCGCCCGGGCGCGACGGCGGCGAAGTTGGTCCACAGCAGTCGGAACACCGCATGGTCGATGAACAGCGCATCGATCCAGGCGAGCGTACGGCCGCGGGCGGTGGTGGCATCGCCTCGGTAGATGCTGTCCATGGTGCCAAGGTTGCGAAAGGGCTACCGCATATGGCCACGGGTAGGGCTGCGGTGCAACGCCCCCTCCCAGCTCTCCCAAGCTGCGCGGGCGAGCGCCGGGGAGGGGGCTACCGCGGGATCAGCGCCGCCATGTCCTCCCGGCCCTCGTCCGCCAATCCGTCCACCACCCCGGTGCGGTCCTGCGCCGGGCGGTTCTGGCTCATCTTCCACTTGCCCTCGAGCCGCGCGATCGGCATCGCGAAGCCGACGATGCCCTTCAGCATCCCCTCGACGAAGTCCGCCGGCGCGTCGGTCACCGCCCAGGGCGCCGCCCGGCTGCTTTCCTGGCGCTCGGTCAGCCTTGTGACGATGGCGCGCAGCCGCTCGGTGTCGTCGAAGAACTCGACCGGCCCGTAGGCGTGGATCGCCACATAGTTCCAGGTCGGCACCACCTTGCCGTTCTCCCGCTTGGTCGCATACCAGGACGGGGTGATGTAGGCGTCCGGCCCCTGGAAGATCGCCAGCCCCTGCACGTCCGGCACGCTGCCGCGGGCCTGCGGGTTCGGCCGGGCGACATGGCCTAGCAGCATGCCGTTCGGCGCCGGCTCGCGGTCCAGCAGCATCGGCACATGGCTGGCGATCAGCCCGTCCGCCGTCATGGTGACCAGCGTCGCCAGCCCGGCCCGGCGGATCGCCGCATGCAGCACATCGATGCGGTCTTCCTTGAACAGCGGCGGAACGTACACGGCAAATCCTCCAGCAATCGCCGGCAGGGTCGCGGAAAATGGGATCGCCTGGAAGGGCCCGGATCGCCCGCCGGGATCAGTCCAATGTCAGGCCGCCGCCCGGATCGCCGCGGCACGGACCTCGTCGCCCACCTCGGCCTCGAACGCGGAGAAATTCTTCTCGAACCGGGCGACCAGCTCCTTCGCCATCCGGTCGTAGGCCGCCTTGTCCGACCATGCCTCGCGCGGGTCCAGCACCTCGGTCGGCACCCCGGGCACCTGCTCGGGGATCGACAGGCCGAAGAACCGCTCCTTGCGGAAGCGCGTGCGCGCCAGGCTGCCGTCCAATGCGGCACGCAGCAGCGCGCGGGTGTGCTTGATGCCCATGCGCTGCCCGACGCCGTACTGCCCGCCGCTCCAGCCGGTGTTCACCAGCCAGCAGTCCGCGCCATGCCGAGCCATCAGCTCGGTCAGCATCCGGCCGTAGACCTCGGGACGACGCGGCAGGAACGGCGCGCCGAAGCAGGTGCTGAACGTGGCCTGCGGCTCGGCACCCAGTCCCTTCTCGGTGCCCGCGACCAGCGCGGTGTAGCCCGACAGGAAGTGGTACATCGCCTGCGCCGGCGTCAGCTTGGCGATCGGCGGCATCACGCCAAACGCGTCGCAGGTCAGCATCACCACGTTGCGGGGCTGGCCGCCGCGCAACGACAGCTCGATGTTGGGGATGTATTCCACCGGATACGCCGACCGCGTGTTCTCGGTCAGCGATTGGTCGGTGAGGTCCAGGCGCCCGTAGTCATCGGCAACGACGTTCTCCAGCACCGTGCCGAAGCGATGGCTGGCGGCCCAGATCTCCGGCTCCTGCTCGGCCGACAGGTTGATCACCTTGGCGTAGCAGCCGCCCTCGAAGTTGAATACGCCGCTGTCGCCCCAGCCGTGCTCATCGTCGCCGATCAGCTTGCGATGCGGGTCCGACGACAGCGTGGTCTTGCCGGTGCCGGACAGGCCGAAGAACAGCGCCACGTCGCCGTCGCTGCCGATATTCGCACTGCAATGCATCGGCAGCACGCCGCGATCCGGCAGGATCCAGTTCATCACGGTGAAGATCGACTTCTTTATCTCGCCGGCGTACTCGGTGCCGACGATCACGATGGCGCGCTGCTCGAACGACAGCGCGACGGTGGTGCCGCTGCGCACGCCATCCACCGCAGTGTCCGCCTGGAAATGCGGCGCGTGCAGGATGACGTAGTCGGGCTGGAAGCCGGCCAACTCCTCGGGCTTCGGACGGATGAAGATGTTGCGGGAGAAAAGTGCCTGCCAGGCGCCCGTGCTGACCAGGCGGACGCGGATGCGATGCGCCGGGTCGGCTCCGGCGTAGAGGTCCTGGGTGAACAATTCCTGGCCTTGCAGGTAGGCCTGCACGCGGGCTTTCAGGAGGTCGAACTTGTCGGGGGGCAGGCGGTTGTTGACCTTGCCCCACCAGACGTCATCGCGGACCGAGGGTTCGTCCACCACGAACTTGTCCTGCGCCGACCGTCCGGTGTGGACGCCAGTGGTCACCACCAGGGCGCCATCCACCGACAGCTGACCTTCATCGCGCCGCACCGCCTCGGCCACCAGCGCCGGCGCGGCGAGGTTGGCGAGCACCGGCCGTGATGCATGGACACCGGTGCCGGCAAGCGCCTCGGCGGCAAGTGTTTTCCAGTTCCGGTGCCTTGGGTGCGCGGTGTCGGCGGCAAGCGTCAACGGTCTGGCTCCTGCTTAAGGTGGCGTGGCGCGGGTATGGACGAATTGTGGCGATGATAAGAGTGAAATTGCGCAACAATCTAGCCCGGCCACAGAACTTTGAATTGTGCGCCGCACCATCATTTCGGTGTTGCTTACAGCGAAACCCGCAATCCGTCGTATCCCGACATAACCCGTCCGGCGAAGTCCTGTGCCACGTTATGACGCATCTCGTCGAGCAATGCGTCCGACTTCTGGCGATGGTGGGTCAGCACCAGCGTGCCGACGCCGGCCTCGGTCGCGATGCGTCCCACCGTGTCGGCGCAGGCCAGCGTGTAGTCGGCCAATCGCCGGGTCTGCGGCGAGACGATCTCGCTGCGCGCAAGGTAGCAGCACTGCACCAGGATGTCGGCATTCGCCGCGAGCCGGCGCAGCCCGGGGCAATCCACCGTGTCGCCGCTGAACGCGATGACCCCTGCGGCGGATTCGAAACGATAGCCGAGACAGACCCAGCGCTGGCGGAACGCATCGGGGAAGTCGAGCCGGCTCCCGTGGTCCACGATGTCCGCGATGATTCGCCAGTCGCTGCCTTCGCACACTGTGCCGGCGAGGATGTCGGTGGTGATGGCGGGTTGCCACGGCACGTTGCCAGCCTCGTGGACGCGGAACTCGATGTCCTTGTCGTAGATCTGGTGGATCAGCGTCTCGACGATGCGCCGCGTTTCCGGTGGCCCGAACAGGCGGAGCGGCCGGGCGCGTCCCATCAGCCAGGACGACAGAATGACGTCGTGCAGCTCGCCGATGTGGTCGTAGTGGTGGTGGGTGACCAGCACCGGGTCGATCTTCGCAAGCGGCACGTCGAGCGCGGCAAGCTGGCGCACCACGCCGCGGCCGGCGTCGATCAGGATGGCGTCGTCGCCGGTCTCGATCAGCAGCGAGGTGGCGCCGCGTGCAACATCGGGACGCGGGCCTCCGGTGCCGAGCAGGGTGATGGAAGGCGGCATGTGCTCATGTTCGCAGGCAGGGTCGGGGGCCGTCCAGCGGGTCGCGGATCAGTCGCATGACGCGTGGGGTGGGATGACGGTCGTGCGGTGAGACGGGCGACAATTGTTCGTGACGTGAGCGGCTGTCATTGCGGGAAGCGCAGTGGCCGAAGTGTCTTTTGCCGTCGGTCCCGCAGCATGACGTGGCGCAGACCCAGGCTGCGCGTTACGTTTGTCGATCCCTTCGAGGTTATGATGGCCGCTGCTCAGACCGTCCGGACAATCGTCATCAACGGGATCGCCGTGAATTGCTGTCTCGAAGGTCCGGAAACCGCTCCCGTCGTGTTGTTCGGAAACGGTCTGGCCACCGGAACGGCCATGTGGGAGCCGCAGGCAGAACAGTTCTCCAAGGGTTTCCGCGTGCTGCGATACGATGTGCGTGGGCACGGCGCGACCGAGGCGACGCCGCCGCCGTACACGATTGAGCGGCTTGCCGACGATGTGGTCGATCTTCTCGATCGGCTCGGCATCGGCAAGGTCGCGTATGTCGGTCTCTCACTCGGCGGAATGATCGGGCAGTCACTCGCCGTCCGTCACCCGCACAGGGTCGGGTCCCTGGTACTGTGTGACACGACCATGCACAGCCCGCGTGCCATGTGGATCGAGCGGATCGCGGCGATCGGGGCGAACGGACTCGAACCGCAAGTCGAGCCGTCGATCGAGCGCTGGTTCACGCCCAGCTTCAGCTCCAGCCAACCGAAGCTTGTCGACAACATGCGCGCGATGATCCGCGCCACGTCACTCCAAGGCTATCTCGGCTGTGCGATGGCGATGCGCGACATGCGCCTCGAGAGCGTGGCACCCCGCATCACCCAACCGACCATGATCATTGTCGGACGCGACGACCGCTCGACGCCGGTTGCCGAAGCGCAAGCCCTGCACGCGGCGATTTCCGGATCGCAGCTCGAGGTCATCGAACACGCCGCGCATTTGCCGAATATCGAGCAGGCGTCTCGGTTCAACGCCGTGCTGGGCCGCTTCCTCGACGCGCACTCCGCCGCGTAGGGCGACGGCCAGCCGTCGCCGCCCGTCCGCACTGCCACGTCACGCAGATGAAGATGACGCCACCGTCGGTCTGCGTGCAAAACTGCTGAACCGCGGCAAGGCAACAGGTCAAGGTGTCGCGAGGGGAGCGCCGTCGATCCCGGCGCCCTCCGCAGTCAGGAACGGCAGAGCCAGGTCGTGAAACGCGTCCGGCTCTTCCAGTTGCGGCGTGTGGCCGGAGTTCGACAGTACGACGACTTGGCAATCGGCCATCTGCTCCCGCATGGCCGCTGCGTGTTCTGCCGTGCGCACCTTGTCGTGGCGGCCCTGAATGATCATGACGGGAACCGTGATGCTGCCAAGGCGATCGAACGTATTCGACCTTGCGTTCGAACGCGCCGCTTCCACCACCGCGGATTGCGACGCGCCCATCGCGATACGCATGACCATGTCCTTCCGCTCGCCGGATTGCGGCTGGTGGAAGAACCCCGCGACGACGGACTCTGCGGTCGCCGCGTTCCATGGGCCGCTCGCGAGAACATCGGCCTTGGCCAGTGCCGCCACCGGATCAGTCGTGAACGCGCCTGTCGCAACCAGCAGGAGTCGCTTGAGCCGATCGCGGTGGCGCAACGCGAAATGCTGCGCCACCACTCCACCCATCGATCCGCCGACCAGTGCTATGTGCGATATGCCCTGCGCGTCGAGCATGCGGGCGACGTCGTCGGCGTAGCCTTCCATCGTATATGGCCCGGGCTGATCCGCGGAGCCGCCGAAGCCGGGAAGATCCGGTGCGATAGCGGCGCGGCCGCTCTCGGCAAGCCGATCCAGGGTAGGTTGCCAGTAAGCCGAGGACTGGCAAAAGCCATGCAAACAGACCACCGGCAGGCCCGCGCCGCGGCGCTCCACGAAGTACATCGCGCGATCAGCTCTGCTTCTTCAAGGCGCGTGCCTTGGCCGCGGAAGCTTCCAGCGCCGCCTGAGGTTTGGTCTGCTGCAGAAGCACGTTCTGGATCTGCTCCTGGGTGAAGCGATCCCATTGGCTGTACCATGGAGAACTGATGTTCTCGCGCATCTGTGCGGTCGCGTATTGCTGGCTGCGCACCTCAAGATCGTAGCCCGCGGCCTTCTGCGCCGCGATGATGTCGGGGTCATGATCCAAGGACATGTAGGAATATCCGACGCCGAACCTGAGGTACCAGTCCTTCGCCGTATAGTAGGCACCGCTCTTGTCCTTGCCGCCCATGTAAGAGATCAGCCGCCAGCTGGCATCCTTCTGGCTCGTCTTCGAACTCAGGCCGTACATGCGTGCCCACCCCATCGGCCCCTTGCCGACATCCTTCAATGCGGGGAAGCGGGTGATCTGGATGTCGCCGGCGCGCTTGCTGTACGCCTTGTTGTTGGCGCGCGGCAGGACATTGCCGACATTCGAGGTGAAGACGCCTTGCCCGGCCAGGAACGCATCGCGCGCTTGCGTTTGATCCATTTGGAGGCCGCGCGGGTCCATGATCTTCCAGGTGTGCATGGCGTCCACAAGCCATTCCAGGACACCGAGCGCGGTCGTGTCTTCATTGGGATAGACCGGGTCGAGCGCCGCATTGAAGAGATGCCCGCCCGAGGCCAGCACCATTGACCAGAATTCGCTCAACCCGTCCACGTCCGTCTTGTAGCCCTTGAGGATCGGGTATTCGGTGCCCGCCTTCTTGACCTCGAGCGCAGCGTTCTTCAGTTCATCCAGCGTAACCGGCGGTTTTGCAACATTTGCCGAGGCCACAGCCTTCTTGTCGAACATGTACATGAAGATGTCGCCGTAATACGGCGTGCCATACTGCTTGCCGCCGTACGACATCGCCTGGCGAATATAGGGGAACATGTCGGCGTTCAGTGCGTCCAGGCCACTCATGCCGTCGATCGGGTCCACCCAGCCGGCCTCGACCCACGCGCCGAGATCGGTGTCACGGACATAGAACGAGTCCGGCTGCGATCCGGCAACGAACAGCGCGATCATCTTTTGATTGTAGGACTGCATGTCCAGCGGCGTGTAGCCGACAGAGATGTCGGGGTTCTGCTGCATGAACAGTTTGACGTCGGCTTCCGTCACCTGCGGCTCGAACGCCCAGCCGGAGAACGTGATCTGGGTTTGCGCGGCCGCCCACGCGGGCAGCCCGGAGGCAGCGATCGCCGTCCCTGCCAGGAAGGCACGACGCTGAAGCGGACGCGACAGCCGATGCGTGGTCATGAGCTTCTCTCCGATTGCCTTGATAGGATCGCCTCGCGACGTCATCCCTTGACCCCGCCGCTGGTCAGGCCCTGTACTATCAGGCGCTGGCACATCAGCGCGAGCAACAGTGGGGGCAGTACGGCGAGGACACCGCCGGTTGCCATCAGTGTCCGCGCGGTCGTCACATCGGTGACGAACCCCGCAACCACGACCGGCGCGGTCTTCGATGCCATCGTGGTGGTCAGTATGACCGCGAAGAGATAGTCGTTCCACGCGGTCATGAACGCGAAG
Organism: Acetobacteraceae bacterium; assembly: GCA_036265005.1. Lineage (GTDB taxonomy): Bacteria > Pseudomonadota > Alphaproteobacteria > Acetobacterales > Acetobacteraceae > JAMXLO01. The sequence goes on from DATAPW010000166.1 coordinate 39,183, forward strand.
ATCGCGGCGGCGGCGAGACCGGGCGCGGCCACGGGGATCAGGATCTTCCAGAGCATCTGCGTCCAGGTGCAGCCATCGACCATGGCGGCCTCTTCCAAAGACCGCGCAATACCCTGAAAATAGTTCTTCATCAGCCAGATCGTGAACGGGAGCGTCAGCGTCAGATAAGTGATCGCCAGGGCCGCCAGGTTATCGAGCAGGTGGAACGTCCTGATCGTCAGGTACAGCGGCACGATCAGTGCGATGCCCGGCACCATGCGCGAGCCGAGATACATCAGCAGCAGCGGCATCCGCCCCGGGAAGCGCAGGCGCGCAAAGCTGTATCCCGCGAGCGTTCCCAGGATCAGGTTGAGCGCCGCCGTCGCGGTCGCCGCCACGAGCGAGTTGAAGATCCCCGGCAGCGTGTTCTCCGCCGCCCGGCTGCCAACAACGGCTTCGACGCCGGAAGCGTGGATGAATGTCAGATAATTGCCGATCGTGAAGCTGTCCCAGCCGATCCTGGGCGGCACCGACAGAACATCGCTCTCGTGCATGAAACTGGTCAGGACGAGCCACGAGAACGGTGCGAGGACATACATGGTCACCAGCAGGCCGCCGCCCATCAGCATAACCGTATGGATTCGTCTCTGCACGCGTGCGGCTCTCATGCCTCGAACTCGCCGCGGCCATAAAGGATGCGGAAATAGATCACCGACAGGCCGAGTGTGATCAGGGTAACGATATACGCGTAAGCGCTGCCGTGGCCGAAATCGAGGTTTTCGAACGTCGTCAGGTAGGTCGCCCAGGTAAGCGTCGTCGTGGACGTGCCCGGGCCGCCGGCGGTCAACACATAGATGATATCGAATGCCCTCACGGCGAGCATCGTCTCCAGGATCAGCACGATCAGCAGCGCCTGGGCGAGCCAGGGCAGCGTAATGTGCAGGAAGAGCTGCCATGACCGGCACCCGTCGACACGCCCGGCGTCGTAAAGCTCCGCGGGGACGCGCTGCAATGCACCGAGAAACAGGATCGCGGCAAGCGCGAATTCGTTCCACGTGTGCGCAACGATCAATCCGCCGAGCGCGTATGTGGGGACGGCCAACCATCCCTGATAGTGATCGATGATCCCGAGCCAGCGCAGCAGCGCGTTCAACGCGCCGATCTTCGGGTCATAGATCCACTGCCACATCAGACCATTGACAACCGGTGGAATCGCCCAGGGGATCAGGATGACGGTCCGCACGAAGCCGCAGCCGGGAAAGCGACGGTTCAGCAACAGGGCGACCGCAAGGCCAACCGAGACGATGATGATGACGGCAATCACCGTGAACACGACGGTGATGCGCAGGGCCGTCCAGAAATCGGGATCTGCCAGGATGTCGAAGTAGTTCTGTAGCCAGACAAGACGGAAGATCCGCGGCCGCCGCAGATCGTAGCGGTGCAGGCTGACCCAGATGGAATAGCAGATCGGATAACCGACCAGCAGGACGATCACCAAAATCGAAGGCGCGTTCAGCAGATATGCAAACGGTGTGGTACGCCGGCTGATCCACGTTCTGCGGTGCATCACCAGAAGCGCGTCCGCCTCCGGAGCGAGCGGACCGGGTCTTTGAAACTGACCCTCGATGGACACCTTCATCCAGTCGCTCCAACTGCGCGCAATGCGAGGACGTTGCAGAGCACGTGACCGTACGATACCCCCGTTCCGTAGTTTTGCAACATCGAGTGCGTGGCCGGGCAGCGCAACCGGTTCAGCGGTATTCGGGACCAAGCTTCGATAGCGCGCTCCCTCGGCATATCCGAATCGAGCAGGCCGCACGGCGGTCGGGCATCATGTTCGCCGTCCTGCCGACCAGCCCGCGCTCGACAGCCGGCGATCGCCGTAGGGGCGGGTGGGGCAATAAAAGTTGGGGGTGGCCACAATTATCATGGTATGGCAATTATACTGCGATGGAGCAGGATGCAGAGCGCGATGCCGGGCGCTCCGGCCAGCGCACGAGTGCCCAACGTTGCGATGCGAACACTGATCGGGGAACTTAAAATGACCGGCACCCTAATGAACACAACCCGCCAAGCGTGCCGTCTCTCGCTGCTTGCCGCCGTCTCGGCGACGGCCTTTTGTCACACGGCCTTGGCCACGCCATTCATCGACGTGCGCGCGTCCTGGTCAGCGTACCTTGAGGGGATAATGGCTTCAGACGGAACCATGGCCGGCGATATTCCATCTGGCATCGTGATCACCTGCGACGGATATGCGAGCGACGGATGCAGTAATAGCCTGGAAGTTTCTCACACGGTCACTCACAGCCTGACGGAAGGATATTCAAGCTCGGCAAGCCTGGTCATTACGAATGCTGGCGACACTTCGTCTTCGGGGGACCTTGTATTCGGCGTCGGCTGGAGCGCGTTCAACCCGGGTGGACCGGAAGTTGGCCTCTCGATCGACAACGCGCAGCAATCGGCGAGCTTCAGCAGCGAGTCGGACGGGACGTCGGACGGGATTGGAGGAGACTACCACGCCTGCAGTCTGCCGGTGCCGGCGAGTCAGGTCTATTATGGTGGTTTTACGACCCTTTCGTGCGGCGTGCAGTCACCAGACTCGGATAGCGCTATGCTTTTCGTCGACCTCTCATCACTGGCGCCGGGAGACAGCGTGGAGTTCGATAACACGCTGTCCATAAGCGACAGCTTCAACATTCCGACCCCCGAGCCTTCCGGCCTCGCTATTCTGGGGTTCGCGATGTTCGCTCTTGCAGCGGCCCGCCGTCGGCCGACCGGCTGAATTCCGCCACTCTGCGAGGGGTCATCACCGCGCGTCGCCGATGTGGCCACCCGCAGCCCCGCCGGAGATTGCACTGCCCTGCGGCCGTCCGGCAGCATCGCGCCGCGCTTGCCGTGTGACCTGCAATCTCGCTTGCAGAAGGTCGCTCTCGGCCAGCGGCTTCGAACGCAGCGAACGATCAAGCGATCCTGCGGCTGATCAAGGAGACAGCGGCTTCACGCCCCCGTGGACCATCGTCATTCACCCGCTGCATACCCCTATCTCGAAAATCAGGTTCAGGTCCCGCGCGGACGCTCACTATCTGGCGCTGGACAGGTTTTGCTGCACTGCAAAATGCATCAAGCAAGCCCGACAGAATCATGATTTTGGGCGTCGCGGCGGGTCAGGCGCGTCGCGTGGAGCCGCGCCGCATGTGGATCGTTCGTATCGCGCTGGACCGACCATATACCTTTGTCGTTCTGGCACTGCTGATCCTGATCCTCAGCCCGATCGTGATCCTGGCAACACCCACCGACATCTTTCCGAATATCAACATTCCGGTCATCGCCGTGGGATGGACCTACACGGGCCTGAACCCGGAGGAGATGGAAGGCCGCATCACCACGGTCTTCGAACGGTCGCTGACCACGCTGGTGGACAACATCCAGCATATCGAGTCCACCACCTATGACGGCCTGTCAATGGTCAAGATCTACCTGCAGCCGAACGCCAGCCTGGACACCGCCAACGCGCAGGTGACCGCTGCATCGCAGATGCTGCTGCGACAACTGCCGCCGGGCACCCAGCCGCCGCTGGTCATCGATTACAGCGCCTCCACCGTGCCGATCCTGCAGCTTGGCCTTTCCGGCCCGGGCCTGTCGGAGCAGGCGCTGAACGACATCGGCCTGAATTTCCTGCGCACCCAGTTGGTGACCGTCCCGGGGTCGGTGATTCCGTACCCGTACGGCGGCAAGCAACGACAGGTCATGGTCAACCTGGATCCAAAACGACTGCAGGCCAGAGGCCTGTCACCCAACGACGTGCTGAGCGCAGTCTCGTCGCAATACCAGGTGGTCCCCTCCGGCACCGCAAAGATCTCACAGTTCGAATATGACGTGCGGGTCAATGGCACGCCGCGCACGGTACAGCAGTTGAACGACCTGCCAATTCGCACTGTCGGGAACGCTACGATCTATCTGCGCGACGTCGCCACCGTCAGCGACGGATTTGCGCCGCAGACCAATATCGTGCGGCAAAATGGCCGGCGCGGCGTGCTGGTGACGGTGCTGAAGGCCGGCAACGCCTCCACCATCAGCGTGGTGGACGGCATCCGCGCGATGTTGACGCGCATCCGCTCGACCCTGCCGCCGCAGTTGCGCGTCGAGGCGCTGGCGGACCAGTCCGTCTTCGTGAAGGCAGCGGTCGCGGGCGTGATCCGCGAGGCGGTGATCGCCGCCTGTCTCACCGCGCTGATGATCCTGGTCTTCCTCGGGAGCTGGCGGAGCACGCTGATCATCGCGGTGTCCATTCCGCTGTCGATCCTGGCCTCGGTGATGGTGCTCAGCCTGATCGGCCAGACCATCAACATCATGACCTTGGGCGGCCTAGCGCTGGCGGTCGGCATCCTGGTGGACGACGCCACGGTGACGATCGAGAACATGGAGCGGTACCTGGAGGAACGCCATCCTCTGCGTGACGCCGTGCTGCAAGGCGCGTCGCAGATCGCGGTGCCCGCGCTGGTCTCCACTCTGTGCATCTGCATCGTCTTCGTGCCGATGTTCCTGCTCGGCGGCGTGGCGCGCTATCTGTTCGTGCCGCTGGCGGAAGCAGTGGTGTTTGCCATGCTGGCCTCCTACGTGTTGTCGCGCACGCTGGTGCCGACAATGGCGGTGTTTCTGCTGCGCGCCAAGCCGCATGACAGCGCGCCGTCACGCAATCCGCTGGTGCTCGCGCAACGCCGATTCGAGTGGCATTTCGAGCAATGGCGGCTCGGCTATCGCGGCGCACTGAGCGGCATCGTGCAACGCCGCGCCCTGTTCATTCCAGGATTCCTGCTGTGCTGCTTTACGGTCTTCGCGCTGGTCCCGTGGCTGGGACAGAACTTCTTTCCCAACACCGACAGCGGCCAGTTCATCCTGCATATGCGCGCCAAGACCGGCACGCGCATCGAGGACACCGCGCAGCTCGCCGATCTGGTCGAGGCCTCGATCCGCAAGATCATCCCGCCCCGTGACCTCGACACGATCCTCGACAATATCGGCCTGCCGTACAGCACCATCAATCTCAGCCACACCTCGTCTGGTGTGATCGGAGCGGCGGATGCCGACATCATGGTAACGCTGAAACCCGATCACCGCCCGACCGACGATTACGTCAAGGCGATCCGCGCGGCCGTGGGACGGCAGTTCCCGGGCGTCATGTTCTATTTCCTGCCGGCCGACATGATCTCGCAGATTCTGAATTTCGGCCTGCCGTCACCGATCGACGTGCAGATCGACGGCGCCGATATCAACGGCAACCGCGCGGTGGCGGATCGCATTCTGAACCAGGTGCGCAACGTGCCGGGCGTGGTCGATGCGCGTATCCAGCAGGAGTTCGACTATCCCGACTTCAACATCAATGTCGATCGCACCAAGGCGCTGCAGGATGGGCTGACGGAGCGAGATGTGGCCGATAGCGTGTTGAATACCCTGAGCGGCAGCTTTCAGACCGCGCCGATGTTCTTCCTGAACTGGCAGAACGGCGTCAGCTACAACCTTGCCGCACAGGCGCCGCAATATGACGAGACCTCGCTGCAGGCGCTGCAGAACATTCCGGTCAGCGGTCCCACGGCGCGGCAGCCGGCGATCCTCGCGGATGTCGCGACCATCAAGCGGTCGCAGGAAATGGCGGCGATCGATCACTATGACATTCGGCGCGTCGTCGATGTATTCGCCAACGTGCAGGGCCGCGACCTTGGTGCCGTCGGCCGCGATGTGGCGCGCATCGTCGATGCCAACCGGCACACGCTGCCGCGCGGCAGCTTCGTCACGCTGCGCGGACAGCTCGAAACGATGCGTGGCGCCTATATAAGTCTGATCGCCGGTCTCGGCTTCTCCATCGTGCTGGTTTATCTGCTGATCGTCGTCAACTTCCAGTCCTGGCGCGATCCGTTCATCATCATCAGCGCGCTGCCGGCGGCGCTGGCCGGCATCGTGCTGTGCCTGTTCTTCACTGGCACCACGTTGAGCGTCCCGGCACTGATGGGCGCCATCATGTGCATGGGCGTCGCGACAGCGAACAGTATTCTGCTGGTGTCGTTTGCCAGGGAGCGGCTGGCGGTGCATGGCGACGCGGTGCGCGCGGCCATCGAGGCCGGCTTCACCCGCTTCCGCCCCGTACTGATGACCGCACTGGCGATGATCATCGGCATGGTGCCGATGGCGCTGGGTCTTGGCGAGGGCGGCGAACAGAACGCTCCGCTCGGCCGCGCAGTGATCGGCGGGCTGATGCTGGCCACCGTGGCGACGCTGGTTTTCGTTCCGTCGGTGTTTTCCCTGCTGCATGCGCGGCGCGGCACCGCGGTATCTTCGGACGAGGCATAAGGCATGCTGAAAGAACCGCCCGCCAGGGAGCCGGAAGCGCGCGAACCGGATCCGGCACCGGCCGATATCGCGGCGCCGCGGATCGGACGCCGCGGCCGAGCAGGAGTGGTGACCGCAATCATCGCGCTCGCCGCTCTGGCGATTGGCGTCTATCATGGCATCAGCGGTCGCGTGACGGCCGAGGCCAGCCTCGCCACCACCACCGCCGAGACGGCGGTCCCCATCGTCGATGTCGTGCATCCTCAGGCCGGGGCGCCTGACCAGGAACTGACTCTGCCTGGCCAGACCGTCGCCTTCACCGACACGCCGATCTATGCCCGCACCAGCGGCTATCTGACGCATTGGTATTTCGATATCGGCGCGCATGTGCGCAAAGGCCAATTGCTGGCGCAGATCGAGACGCCGGAGCTCGACGCGCAATTGCGCCAGGCGCGCGCCGACCTGGAGACGGCGCAGGCCAACACCAAACTGGCCGGCATCACGGCGGACCGCACGGCGAATCTGCTGCGCACGCAGTCGGTCTCGACGCAGGCACGTGACAACGCCGCCGGCGCCTACGCCGCGGACCAGGCGATCGTCGCCTCGCGCCAGGCCGAAGTGGCACGGCTGGAGGAGCTGCAATCCTACGAAAACGTCTATGCGCCGTTCGATGGCGCGATTACCCAACGCAACACCGATGTCGGCGACCTGATCAACGCGGGCGCGGGGACGCCCAACACGCAATTGTTCCATATGATGGCGACGGGCACGCTGCGCATCTATGTCGCGGTGCCGGAGGATGACGCGCCCGCCATCCATATCGGCGCGACGCCGACTGTGACGCTCGATGAATTCCCCGGCCAGGTGTTCCGCGGCACGCTGGTACGGACGGCCGATGCGATCGACCCGCAGTCACGCACGCTGCTGGTCGAGGTCGATGTCGATAACGCCGCCGGCAAGCTGCTGCCCGGCGCCTATGCCCTGGTGCATTTCGAACTGTCGGACCGCGTGCACTCGGTAACCATTCCGTCCAACGCCATGTTGTTCCGCAGCGAAGGTCTGCGTGTCGGCGTGGTCCGCAACGGTGTCGCGCAACTCGTGCCGATCACCATCGGACGCGACTATGGTGGCAGCGTCGAGGTACTGACCGGCCTGCAGCAGGGCGACCAGGTGATCGTCAATCCCTCCGATGCGCTGATCAGCGGCACGGCGGTACGGATCGCCGGTGGCAGACCGGAGGGGGCTACGTGATGTCGGCGCGCCGCTGCATCGCCGGCACGCTCGCACTGCTGATGGCGGGCTGCACGGTCGGACCGAAATACCAGACGCCGTCGGTGCCGATGACCGACAGCTTCAAGGAGGCGACGCCGGCCGACTATCGCACCGCCGGCTCCTGGCTACGCGCGCAGCCTGCCGACACGCTGCCGCGCGGCTCATGGTGGCAGGTCTTCGGCGATCCCGAACTGGACAAGCTGGAGGATCAACTCACCACCTCGAACTTCAATCTACAGCTCGCCGAAGCGCGGTTCCGGGAGGCGCGCGCGATGATCGGCTATCAGCGGGCGTCGGAGTTTCCCACGATTTCGGTGGGGGCCAACACTTTTTCTCTGCAGGACTCCAGCCACCAGCCGTATTTCCTGATTCCCAATCCGCAGCCGGAAGGCGAGCTGCAACTGCCGTTCGACCTGAATTACGAAGTCGATCTGTGGGGGCGCATCCATCGCATGGTTGCGGCGGCCCGCGAGGAAGCGCAGGCCAGTGCCGCCGACCTTGCCACCGTCACCCTGAGCCTGCATGCCGAGTTGGCGATCGACTACATCGAGTTGCGCGCCGCCGATGCACAGCAGCGCCTGCTGGACGACACGGTGAAGGCCTATACCGCGGCGCTGCGTTTGACGCAGAACCGCCTGGCGGGAGGCGACGCGGCCGAGTCCGACGTGGCGCAAGCGCAGACACAGCTCGACACGACACGAGTGCAGGACACCGATATCGGCGTGATGCGCGCGAAGTATGAACATGCGATCGCCGTCCTGATCGGCCAGCCGCCGGCGGCATTCAGCCTGCCGCCGTCCCCGCTCGATCTGCAGCCGCCTTCGATTCCGCCTGGCATTCCGTCGGAGCTGTTGCAGCGCCGGCCGGACATTGCTTCCGCGGAACGCCGTGTGGCGGAGGCGAACGAGCAAATCGGCATCGCCAAGGCGGCGTATTATCCGTCACTGACGTTCAGTGCGGAATCCGGCTTCGAAGGCACCAGCGGTGCGACATTGTTCGGCTGGCCCAGCCTGTTCTGGGCGGTCGGCACGTCGCTGACCCAGCAGTTGTTCGACGGCGGCCGGCGCAAGGCACAGTCGGAAGCCGCGCATGCGGCGTACGATGCCAGCGTGGCGACCTATCGGCAGACCACGTTGACGGCGTTCCAGCAGGTGGAGGACAATCTCGCGGCGCTGCACATCCTGCAGGACGAGGCGCAGCAGCAGCGCGAAGCCGTGGCGTCGGCGGAGAAATCGCTGCGGGCGTTCACCAACCTGTATCTGGGGGGCGAGGACCCTTATCTGGACGTCATCACCGCGCAGACCGCGGCGCTGATGAACCAGCGCAACGACGTCGATATTCTGCGGCGCCGCATGGAGGCGAGCGTCCTGCTGGTCAAGGCCCTCGGCGGCGGCTGGAACGCAACCGATCTGCCGAAGCTGGCCAGCAGTGGCATGCCGCGCGGTGCGTTCGTGCCGGCGGGGTGGTGAGAGGGCAGTCGCTGCCGCATCTCCACGGCCCGATCAGGCATCAGAGCATCCGAGGCTCGATCAGTCCGTCAGCGTACCGGCCACCAGCGGCTTAGCCACTCGTCCTTCGCGGCCTGCAGCCGCTGCCAGTATGCGTCCCGTGCCGCCTCATCGGCAGCATCGTGCGAGATCGCGGCTCCCGTTTCGTCACCTTGGTCCCGAAGGATCGCGCTTGCAGCCGCATGCTGTTCAGCCAGGGCTGATTCCTCCCGGGCCTGCCGTGCCCGATCTGCCGCGGCCGCAGCGTAGTCGGCCGAATTGGGAGATGTGCACTCGGCTAGCAGGCAGGCGAACATGGCAGTCGTCGCACCGACCAAGCGGAACGCGATGCCCTTAGTCTGAGTTCGGATTGCCATATCGGGAATCCCTCCGACCGTCAGTCCCCGCGCAATCAGCGGTCGCTCTGGAAGCGGCATAGTTGGGCGGAGCAGCCACCACGGAGAAATAGAGAAAGCGGCCCGCAGGTTGCGGCACCACGCGGAATTTACATTCTTTATCGAGAGACGACCGTTCAGGCGGCACGTCCAATGCGGGCCGGGCGCGCGCTTATCGATCGCGCTAAAGCCCGGCATGCAGCGGCGCATGATGCACCGCGAGGTGAGCATCGTAACTGCCACGTGACCAGGCTTGTGGATGGAATGGTGAATCCCGTCTCCCTAATGGGAGTGGACGGCGCCATCCCACGCAATGTCCCGGCCACGTCGGCTCCAGGCGCGAAATTCTGTTTTTCCAGGTAGCACGAGGGCGGGAATGATCGACGAACTCTGGAAATTGTTGAGAGAAAGCATTTACGGCTATCTGGAAGATGAGGCACTGACGCGGGGGGCGGCCATTGCATTCTACACGGTCACATCCATCGGTCCGGTGCTCTTCATTGTCGTCGCAATCGCGGGTCTGTTCTTCGGGGAGGACGCCGCCGCTGGTGCTATCTCGGCCCAACTGACGGGCTTGATGGGCCGGCAGAGCGCCGAGTTGCTTCAGACGGTCATCCAAAATGCCTCAGGAAAGGCATCCAGCGTTTTGGCGACCTTCGCCGGTCTGGTCACACTTGTGGTCACCGCGTCCGGCGTGTTCACCGAGATGCAGCAGACGCTGAATGTGATCTGGCGGGCCAAACCGCAGGAAAATATCCTGTCCGGCATGCTGCGAGCCCGCGCTGCCAGTTTAGGCCTGGTCGCGGCGCTCGGGTTTCTGCTGCTGGTTTCGCTGGTGATCAGCGCAGTGCTGACTGCGCTTGGCAACTACGTCGATGCATTGCTTCCGTTTGGCTATCTGATCCTGCAGGCACTGAATTTCCTGGCGTCCTATGCACTGATCACCGTGTTGTTTGCCGCAATCTACAAGGTATTGCCGGACAAGCCGATCCAATGGCGGGATGTATTCGTGGGCGCCGTCGTAACGGCTTTGCTGTTCACGGTGGGCAAATTCCTCATCGGCCTTTACCTCGGCAGCAGCACCGTCGCATCGAGTTACGGTGCGGCGGGAAGTCTGATTATCGTTCTGCTATGGATATACTACTCCGCACAGGTGTTCCTCCTTGGTGCGGAGTTTACAAAAGTCTATGCCCATCACCATGGGAGCCGGTCGCGCCGCAGCGTTGCCTCGCATGCCGCAAATTAGCGGTTGGCCGGCACGCCGTGCGCGCGCCCCATCTGGTCGCAGTGTTGCGTCAGCCGGCCGGGACCGAAATTCCGGATGAGGCAGGCGGCGGTGTCCGGCGGCTACGTTTGCGTGGCGGCTGGGCTGATTGTGTCTGTTTCTTTCGCTCGCGTCGGGCCATCTTGGGACCCGGCTGGTCGCCATCGATGACAAACATCTCACACGCTCGCTGCCAGAATTCCGCGTCGCGGCCTGACGGTCGGCCACTGGCTTCCCAGATGTGGTAGGCGCACTCGCGAATGCGTTCCTCAAGCGTCTCGGCCATGCGTTGACCCTCCTCGAACATGTCCGGAGCGTCGTAGCTCATCCAACCGATTTCACGTCAAGTCACAACCGAATCCGGCTCGACGCTTCAAAGCGTGTTTTCCATGGCGCAACCGCCGCCGAGCAGCCGGTGCCCCTCAAGACGCTCCGCCGGGTGGCGGACCTTGCATTCGAACTGCCTGCAATAAGCGGGTTCGGCTCTCCCGGTTCCGCCCGGCCCGCTTGAATTAGTCGGTCGTTGCCGGGCGGAGGGATAATGGCGTTGAAATGGCTGTGCGCGCACAGCCGATGGGCCTGTGTGGGCGTTTCGCTCCAGCTCCAAGGGAGGCGTACGATGCGGTGTGCTCTATTGTTGGCCGGCGTTGCAGTGGTTGCCGCATGCTCCGGGCCGAAACTGCCTGCCCCGAACAGTGCCGATGCACGCTATGATGGCCGGGAGCGGGCGGTGCAGCTTATGGTCAGCGGCCTTCAGCCTGCGACGGCCGCGGCGTTGGTTTCCAATGATGGGAAACGCTATCCGGCGTCAGGGATCGCACTCATCAGCGGTCCGCACGTACTGTACAACCCGCCGCCCTCGATCGGGCTTGGTGTCGGCGGCTTTGGCTTCTCAGGATGCTGCAGCGGGTTCGGCTCTGGCATCGGAGTGGGATTGCCGCTCGGTCGGCCGACCCCGTCCGAAATCAGCGATCAATACGTTGCCTCAGCCCTGATACCGGTGCCATCCGATTACGTGAGCAGCTGGGCCGACTACCATCTCGAAATCTCCGTCGGGACCCAATCCATCAGCCTCGCTGCCCCTTCTCCAGCCGCCGGCTGACGAGGCTTACCGATACGGGCTTGATTGTGCCGTTCGGCTCGGCGCTGGTACTCGTGTCTCTGCTGGTTGCCGCCCCGGTCATCGCGCCGGCGCCGCCGCCAATGTGGCAGCGTGGCTTGTACGGTGATTGGCGCGACAATCATGCAATATCCGAAAGCAGGAGGCGGCCTGCAGCGCGAAATCAGGACTTCTGTACCAACGACAGCGGTGCGGCAGCCTCCGCTGCGAGGCGTTGGGCGATAAATTCCTTTCCAAGACTGGTCGCATAGACGAACTGGGAAAGCTCGTCCCCCGCCGCCGGGATGTCCGCAATCGCGATGTCGTTCGTTCGGATGTAGCCACTATCTCTCAAGTAGCGCAGTTGCTGGCGAAAGCCCTCTGACATACCGAAAGTGCCGAAGCCGGTTGAAATCTTCCTCAGATTTTCGAATGTTGGCTGAGGCATGCTATTGAACACGAAGCGGGTCAGCGTGGCGAGCGCAGCGTCGGCCTTGCTGTCTGCAACTTCTGCTTTAGCGTTCGCCTCATCAACTTTCTTGCTCAACTCCACGCCGGTCGGACCGATTTTCAGGCTCTCGACCTTCGCGACAAGTGGCCAAAAGACCGCCAGCAGCGCCGAACCAAAGGAGCAAAAGGCAATACTCCCCTTATCGCTCGTCGAAATGATCAGCAGAACCGCGAAAATGCCCGCAAGGCTGAAAAGCAGTACGGTCATCAGCCTCCGTGGAAGTCCATACTCAACTGCGTCTGACAGCCTGTCGCCCATCGCGAAGCTCCATCCGACTCTCACGGTCTCCATTCGCCGTCCCAAGCGAGGGCAGTCCACTGGAGCGGCCTCCCGGGAGCAGCCTCGTACCGTGCCATGAAAAACGGCTACGCCCGAGTCTCGACCGACAGCCGGGGCGTGGCCACGCAGGGTGCGGCACCTCCGCGCCGATGCCTGTGAGAAGGTGAAATCCGCCGCCTCGCGCGGCGAATTTGCGAGCGACGAACAAATGCGGGCCGCGTGGCCAGGCACGTTTTGTGACGGCTTCGCCATGCCGCGCGCGATCCTGCCGGGATGTGGGCGCTTCCTGAGCCGAATGAACAACCATCTCGCCGCCGGTGCCGCGAGCCGGATCATCGTTACGCCGACCGCGACATGCTGTGGCGTGGTCAGCCGGCGCGGGCAGCGCAGGAAGATTTTCCTTGACAACGCCCCGCCGGTGTGTTCTTGTTTTGTTCATGAGCGCCGCCCCAACCCCAGACCGCGATCCGCCTCGGGCCGACCCAGCAACGCCCACCGCCCTCCACCGCGTTCTTAGCCTCGTCCGCAAACTGATCGACTACGGCAAGCAGCTCGCCGGCACGGTCCGGCACCGCGCCGCCGTTCCAGGCTTCGCCCTGTTCGCCAAACCCTTCGGCACCGCCGACCTCGCCGCCATCCTCGACCGCATCACCGCTGGCCTGCGGCGCGCCGCGGCGCTGGAAGCTACGCTCTGCCAGCGGGCCGCCCGCGGCCGGGACCTCGAGCCAGCATCCGTCCGCCTGCCCGCCGCACGCGGGCCGCGAGCCGCACCGCAGGTCGTCCCGCCAGACGTCCAGGCCGACCACACCGAGGACCCGCGCCTCGCGCGCCTGCCCACCGAAGCGGAAATCGCCGCCGAGGTGCGTCGCCGCCCGGTCGGCGCCGTGATTGCCGATATCTGCCGTGATCTCGGCATCGCGCCCGGCCGGCTCGATCGGGCATTCTGGGATGAACTCAGCCACGCCATCATCGCCTATGGCGGCAGCCTCGCCGGATTCCTCGGCAAGCTGAACCGGCGCATGTTTGCCTTCGTTCCCGGCGACCACGCGGATCCTGCATGGACCGCGCCAGGGCTATCGCTTGAGCGAAGCAGGGTCAGGGCTCCGCCCTGAAACCCGCCTGGGGGCTTGCCCCCAGAGCCCCCAGCAAAGGCGGAGCCTTTGCAATCCATCCGATACGTGAAGGGTTCCAAGGGCTGTGCCCTTGGCGGGAGCCCAGAGGGCGGCGCCCTCTGGTGGGGTCCGGGGCAAAGCCCCGGCCTTGCCTCACTCCCCGCAATTGCCCTGGCACATCGCGCCGTCTGCGCTTATGTGTGCAGCGCAACATCCCTACAGCCCAGGCCCCCATGCAGATTCGCAACGTCGCGATCATCGCCCACGTCGATCACGGCAAGACCACCCTCGTCGATAAGCTGCTCAGCCAGTCCGGCTCGTTCCGCGACCACCAGGTGGTGGCCGAGCGCGCGCTGGACAGCAACGACCTGGAGCGCGAGCGCGGGATCACCATCCTCGCCAAGTGCACCTCGGTGGTCTGGCACGGCACCCGCATCAACATTGTCGACACCCCCGGCCACGCCGATTTCGGCGGCGAGGTCGAGCGCATCCTGAACATGGTGGACGGCGCCATCGTCCTGGTGGACGCCGCCGAAGGCGTGCTGCCGCAGACCAAGTTCGTGGTCGGCAAGGCCCTGGCCCGCGGACTGTCGCCCATCGTCGTGGTCAACAAGGTGGACCGCGCCGACGCCCGCGCTGACGAGGTGCATACCGAAGTATTCGACCTGTTCGCCGCGCTGGGCGCCTCCGATGCGCAGCTCGATTTCCCCATGCTGTACGCCTCGGGCCGCCAGGGCTGGGCGGACGTGGCGCTGGACGGACCGCGCAAGGACCTGTCGGCGCTGTTCGACCTGGCGGTGAGCCACGTGCCGGCCCCGACGGTCGATGCCGATGCCCCGTTCGGCATGGTCGCCACGATCATGGAATACGACCCCTATCTCGGCCGCGTGCTGACCGGCCGGGTGGAGCAGGGCCGCGCCCGGATGAACATGCCGGTGAAGGTGCTGCACGCCGACGGCACGTCCGGCGAAACCGGACGGATGACCAAGCTGCTGTCGTTCCGTGGCCTGGACCGCGTGCCGGTCGAGGAGGCGGAAGCCGGCGACATCATCGCCATCGCCGGCCTGTCCGAGGCCACCGTGCCTGACACCATCGGCGCGCCGGAACTGGCCGCGCCGCTGCCCGCCATCCCGGTCGATCCGCCCACCCTGGCGATGACCTTCCGCATCAATGACGGCCCGCTGGCCGGCCGTGAGGGCAAGAAGGTCACCAGCCGGCAGATCCGCGACCGCCTGTTCCGCGAGGCCGAGGGCAACGTCGCCATCAAGGTCACCGACAGCAACGAGACCGAGGCGTTCGAGGTCGCCGGCCGCGGCGAGTTGCAACTCGGCGTGCTGATCGAGCAGATGCGCCGCGAGGGCTTCGAACTCGCCATCGGCCGCCCTCGGGTGCTGACCCGCAACAACCCCGAAACCGGCGCCCGCGAGGAGCCGATGGAGGAGGTGCTGGTCGATGTGGATGAACCCTACGCCGGCGTGGTGGTCGAGCAGTTGTCCCGCCGCAAAGGCGAGATGCGCGACATGCGTCCGTCCGGCGGCGGCAAGCTGCGGCTCACCTTCATCATCCCGAGCCGCGGCCTGATCGGCTACCACAACGACTTCCTCACCGACACGCGCGGCACCGGCGTGATGAACCGGCTGTTCGCCGGTTACGGGCCATGGAAGGGCACCATCGAAGGCCGGCGCAATGGCTCGCTCATCTCCACCGAGAACGGCGAGGCGGTGCACTATGCGCTGTTCTATATCCAGGAACGCGGCACGCTGTTCGTGAACCCCGGCGACAAGGTCTATGTCGGCATGATCCTGGGCGAGAACGCGCGCGGGTCAGACCTGGAAGTGAACCCGGTCAAGGAGAAGAAGCTCACCAACATCCGCGCCGCCGGCAAGGATGA
>DATAPW010000167.1:0-2215 GCA_036265005.1 Acetobacteraceae bacterium
CCTGGTAACCCGTTACGCCAGAGTCTCGGGCACGAATGCCCGCAGCTTGCGGGACAAAGTCCGTGTAGGGGAAATTAATGGTACCGGTAATGTGCCGATGTTGGGCGCCCCCGTGAGTACAGTGCTGGTAAGCGGGGCAAAACCCCGGGCATGATGCGTCAGGCTGGCTGGCCGCGGCAGCGGATGAGGTCGGCGAGCGCGGGCACGTTTGCCTGCCCCGGGATGCCGATCCGGTCGCCGAGGAAATCCCAGAAGGCGATGCCCAGCTTGGTGCAGGTGTGCATCAGACCCAGAAATGCGTCGCGGCAGTCGCGGCCGGCATCGCTGCGGGTGCCGCCGCTGATCTTGCGCTTGATGACGTGAGCGCGGATGTCGCGCTCGGAGCCGTTGGTGTGCAGCGGTATCTCCGGCCGGTCGAGCACCATCAGCAGCTCGGGCTTGTTGGCATGCAGCCGCTCGAGTAGGCGATCAAGCAGCGCGAACCCGGTGCGGCGGTGGAAGATGCGGTCGAACCGGGCGCGCATCTCGCTGCGGCGCCGGGCCGTGGGCTCGGCGCGATATGCTTCGAGGTCAGCGTAGAACCACCAGATCAGCTCGCGCATGTGCTCCTGGGCGAGGCGATGCAAGTCGGTGAACGTATCGAGCTTGTGCCCCAGCCGTTCGGCATGAACCCAGCACAGCGCGTGCCGGCCGACCGCGAACTGGCCGGCATCATCACTGACGATGGTGGCGTCATGCAGGAAGCCGTGCGCCGTCACCGCACCCCACAGCGCGCCTTCGGTGGCGATGCACATCGGGTCGGGCGTGACCTGCACGTCGGCGATGCCGAGATGCCGCAGATGCGCCTGCCAGGCCGTGTGGTCGGCGAAACGGGTTTTCGGTTCGGCGGCCAGGCGGCTGATCATCGGCCCGGCGAGGCAGCGGCCGCGCCTGTAGGCCAGGGCTGCCTCATTGACCACGTAGTCGGTGTGGCCGGCGCGCAGCAGGTCGAGGAAGTTGAGCCGGCTCTTGCTCGCCCGGGTGCCGAACCAGGTGAAGTCGTCGTTGCCGATCTGGGTGCAGAAGCCGTTGCGTCCGGCGTGCCGCGCGCCGGTGTCGTCCACCGTAATCCAGGCGGCAGTCTGCAAGCCCGCCCGCAGCACCGCGCGGCTTTCGGCGAGGAAATCGTCCTGGCGGTCGATCAGCAGCCGCATCACCTGACGCTTGGAGATACTCAGGCCCACCGCGCGCAGCTGCGCCGTCAGCCGCTCCACCGTCACCTGCCCCTGATGGTGCTGCAGCAGCACCAAGCGGCGCAGTTCCGGCCCGAAATGGCCGGCGATGCCGGCCGGCAACGGCGCCAGCACGGTCTGCCCGTCCGGCGTCACCCAGCGCTCGCGACGGTAGCGGACCACCTGCGCGCGCAGCACCAGGTCCTGCACGACGTA
The DNA here is from genome assembly GCA_036265005.1 of Acetobacteraceae bacterium. Taxonomy (GTDB): domain Bacteria; phylum Pseudomonadota; class Alphaproteobacteria; order Acetobacterales; family Acetobacteraceae; genus JAMXLO01. The sequence continues at coordinate 1,428 of DATAPW010000167.1, forward strand.
GGTCTCGTGGCCCTTGAACCGCGATCCCGCCGGCACCGCCGCGGTGATGACGCGATCCTCGATGCTGAGCCGCGGCATCGACTTGCCGCGTCGACGATGCTTGCCGCGGCGCGGCGGCTTCGGCGCCGCCCCCTTCTCCAGGCCGCTCGGCTTGCTCGGCTTGATGTCGGGACGGCCCTTGAGACCTTTCAAGCGCGCGATCTCGTCGCGCTGCTCCGCCACAGTGCGCTTGAGTTCGGCCAATTCGCCGAACAGCCGGATCACCAGCGCTTCGAGCTCGGCGCGGGGGATGTTCGCGAGATCGTCGGGCGGCGACATCCACCCAGCGAATCGTGCCCCACCGCGTCGGGGGAAGCGGAAAAATGCAGCACGCCCGGGGTTTTGCCCCGCTTACCCAATAGCGTCCGTTCGCCGAGACCGCACAAAGGAACCAGGGGCGTTCCCCACCGAAGCGGCATTCGGTCCACGCGATCGGCACACGTTGATCGATCGTTTTCCAATCCTCCCCGGCTGTCCTGAACCGATAAGCCAGAGTGATTTCCGTCCGGCCGCCAAAAATATGGATCGAAGCCGTGGTGCCGTACTGATAGGTCCACGGCCAGCGCCCTAACGATCGACCGGACATGTAGCCGGCGCGCGCAAGCGTCATCACGTCGAGCGAGCGCGTGCCCTCGACGGTGCCAGAACCTTTCCGGTTATGTCCGAGATGCAGGCCAAGGCGCTAACAACGTCCAGGCCATCGGCGGACGGGCCCAGAGCAGACGGGACGTGCTGAGGGTCGCGCAGTT
>DATAPW010000168.1:0-9018 GCA_036265005.1 Acetobacteraceae bacterium
CTTGACCAGCGAGCCGGCGGCGACATTGCGGACCACCACCTCGATCGGCACAATCTCAACCTGGCGAATGAGTTGCTCACGCATGTTGAGACGGCGAATGAAGTGGGTCGGCACGCCGATCTGGCCAAGCAGGGTGAAGACATGCTCGGAGATACGGTTGTTGAGCACGCCCTTGCCGCTGATCGTGCCCTTTTTCTGCGCGTTGAACGCGGTGGCATCGTCCTTGAAATACTGCACGAGGGTGCCGGGCTCCGGTCCCTCGAACAGGATTTTCGCTTTCCCTTCATAGAGCTGGCGGCGGCGTGCCATCACGATCCCCTTTAGGCGGTTCACCTTCCCGGCCGACCGGGCGGGGATGGCAGGTCGGATATAGCAGTGCCCGGCCGATGCCGCCACGCCCCCAGGGCCGCGGCGTTGCACCTGCAACCCGGCCTGCGGCAGCGTCGCGGAGGCGCAGCTTTGGCGGCGCCCTTGGTCCCCGACCGCGTCTACCGGGCCGCTTCCGGCGCCGCCGGCGGCGACAGTGCGACCGGGGTGAACGCCGCCCGGTCCGGCGGTCCGGCAGCGAACAGCCAGACCGGCAGCCCGGCCGCTGGAAGCGCCAGCAGGGACGAGCAGACGGTGCCGAAGCCGGCGCGCGGGTCGACGTTGATCTGCTCCCCGGCGGGGCCCGAGCGGTCGGCCAGGATGTCCTGCCAGTCGCGCCAGTTGCCGGGCTTAGGCGGCTGCGCCGCCTGAAAGCGCGCCAGATGCCGGGCGACGCGGGGGCTGTCCGGGTCGTCCGGGTCGTGCGCGGTGACCATGTGCAGTCCGGGCGCCAACGGGTGGGTTTCCGAGTGCCCGTGCCCGAGGCCGCGGACGAACACCGCGCCGTGGCGATCCGCCACCACCAGGTTGAAGCTGCGCCACGCCCCGGCGTCCAGCGCCGCGATGGCGGCGGCGCCTGCAACGGCCGAGCGGTGGGCCAGCGCAGCCAGCGGCAGTTCGCCGCGGCTGCGCTTGCCGGACGCGGGTCCCAGGCTGCCCGGCCGGTTCAGCACCGCCGCCACCACGCCGTGCCGGTTCAGCGCCATCCAGGTGCCGCCGCCGGACCGATCGCGCCCGGCGACCACACCCGGTTGCTCCGGCCAGTGGGCCGCAGGCGGATCCCAGGCACGGTCCAGCATCTCATCGCGGTTGGCGGCGAGGACCAGGGGCCAGGCATGGCCGGGGCGGATCAGCAGGACGACGGTGCACATGGGTGCCGGGGGGTATCCCAGGAATGGCAGCCTCAGGCGGCTTCAGCGGTATGGTAGGGGGTGCCGGGCGGCAGACAATGGACAGGCGCTCATGCCTGCCAGCACGGGGCTGCCTGCCGACGCGATTCGGCGACCAGGGCGCGGTTCGGTGCCCAGGCCGCGGCCGATGCCACGTGAGCGATGCAGGGAACCCGCGGAATGCGCTGCGCTTTGCCGCCCTACGGCAAGCTGGCATCCCCGCCGCCGAGACGCCTAGCCGAACACCCGCGCGAATATCCGGTCCACCTGCGCGAGGTGCAGCTTCGCATCCATCGCCGCATCCAGCTCTGCCGGCGATACCCGCCGCGACACCTCGGCATCCGCCAGCAAATTGTCGCGAAAACTCCGCGCCTCCGGCGTGCCAAGCTGGGTCCATGTCGCCATCGCACAGCGCTGCACGATGGCATAGGCGTCTTCCCGGGAAATCCCCGCCCGGGTCAGCGCCAGCAGCACCTCGCCGGAATGCACCACGCCGCCGAGACTCTCCAGGTTCGCCAGCATACGTTCCGGATACACCGCAAGCCGCTGCATCATCCCCGCCAGCCGCACCAGCGCGAAGTCCAGCGCCAGCGTGGCATCCGGCGCGATCACCCGCTCCACGCTCGAATGCGAGATGTCGCGCTCGTGCCATAGGGTCACGTTCTCCAGCGCCGGCACCACCGCGGCACGCACCACCCGCGCCAGGCCGGTGATGTTCTCGCTCAGCACCGGGTTGCGCTTGTGCGGCATCGCGCTGGAACCCTTCTGGCCGGGATGGAAGAACTCCTCCGCCTCGCGTACCTCGCTGCGCTGCAGGTGCCGCACCTCGGTCGCCAGCCGTTCCATGCCGGAGGCGATCACTGCCAGCGTGGCGAAATACATCGCGTGGCGGTCGCGCGGGATGACCTGGGTGGAGATCGGCTCCGGCGCCAGCCCGAGCTTCGCGGCGACATACTCCTCCACCCGAGGATCGACATGCGCGAAGGTGCCGACCGCGCCGGACACCGCCGCCACTGCCACCTCGGCCCGCGCCGCCACCAGGCGTGCGCGATCGCGGGCGAACTCGGCGTAGTGGCCGGCCAGCTTCAGTCCGAACGTCGTGGGTTCGGCGTGGATGCCATGGCTGCGGCCGATGGTGAGGGTGTGCTTGTGCTCGAGCGCGCGCGCCTTCAGCGCCGCCAGTACCGCGTCCAGGTCGGCCAGCAGCAGGTCCGCCGCCTGGGTGAGCTGCACCGAGAAGCAGGTATCCAGCACGTCCGAGCTGGTCATGCCCTGGTGTACGAAGCGGCTGTCCTCGCCGATCGCCTCGGCCAGCCAGGTGAGGAAGGCGATCACGTCGTGGCGGGTCTCGCGCTCGATCGCGTCGATCCGCTCGATATCGGCGTCGCCGATCGACGCGACCTTGGCGCCGCCCTTCTCGCGGATGTTGCGGGCGGCACTCTCCGGGATGGCACCGACCCTCGCCATGCCTTCGGCCGCCAGCGCCTCGATCTCGAACCAGATGCGATAGCGGTTGGCCGGGGCCCAGATGGCCTCCATCTCGGGTCTGGTGTAACGGGGAACCATCGCTGCCTGTCCCGTCCTGGTGGGAGGCCAGCTAGACCGTTGCGCCGGCCGCTGACAAGGGCCAACCGCAATACCCACCGAGGGCCGCATTCGCATGGACGAAATTGTGCTGACCCATGACCTCACCGCTCTGGCGCAGGTCATCCTGATCGACGTCACGCTGGCCGGCGACAACGCGATCGTGGTGGGCCTGGCGGTGGCGGGCCTGTCGAAGCGGCAGAAGCGGCCGGCGATCCTGTTGGGCATCGCCGGCGCCACCGTGATCCGCATCGCCCTCGGCGCCGTCGCGCTGCAGCTGCTGGCGATCATCGGCCTGCTGCTGGCGGGCGGCGTGCTGCTGCTGTGGGTGTGCTGGCGGATGTTCCGCGAATTGCGCCGCGCCCACGGCCACGCCGCCGTGGATGGCACGCAGCGCAAGACCCTCGGCCAGGCGATGACCCAGATCATCCTGGCCGATGTCTCGATGAGCCTGGACAACGTGCTGGCGGTGGCCGGCGCGGCAAACGGCAGCACCTGGGTGCTGGCGGTGGGCCTGCTGCTGTCGGTGGTGCTGATGGGAGCCGCTGCCAACCTGCTGGCCAGCATGCTGGAACGGCAGCGCTGGATCGCCTGGATTGGGCTGGCGATCGTGCTCTACGTGGCGGTGTCGATGATCTGGGATGGTTCAGCCGATGTGATGGAGGCGCTGCACCGGTGACGGTACGCTAGGACCCCAGAATCCTGGGCGATATCACGTTGGATCGCGGCTTCTTTCTCGTCCGAATGATACTGGGGCTTGGTTCGCGGCATAGCCGGCCTTTTCCCTTCTGCCTGCTCCGCGCAGGCAGATCGCGCGGACACGCTGGCGCCTTCGGGTGTAGACCAGCGCGCGGATCCCGCGCCGATCCTGCCGACAGCGACCCAGCGACGTTCGCCATGGTTCTTGCGGCGATCCTCGGACTCCCGGACGGCTGCCCAATCGAACTCAACCACGGCCGCGAAGTCCACGCCGTGCTTGGCCAGATTGCCGGACCGCTTCGACTCGTCCCACTCGTGTTCCACAGGTCAGACCGTCAGGCCATCGCTACAATCTGAGGCATTCTCAACCGCTACCCTGACACCCTGCCCGCGCCGTCCTATGTTCCGGTAAACCGCAGACAAGGAGGTACCAGCCATGCTGAACCCGACGTCTCCGCTGCCCCTGAAGGACCCCACGCTGTTCCGCCAGGCCAACTGCATCGGCGGCAAGTGGGTGCAGGCGGACAGCGGCAAGACCATCGTGGTGAAGAACCCCGCAACCGGCGAAGCAATCGGCGAAGTCCCTGCCCTCGGCGCCGCCGAAACCCGCCGCGCCATCGAGGCGGCGCACCGCGCGCAAGCCCCCTGGCGCGACATGTTGGCGAAAGAGCGCGCCACCATCCTGCGCAAGCTGAACGACCTGATGCTGGAGAATGCCGACGACCTGGCGGTGATCATGACCGCCGAACAGGGCAAGCCGCTGGCCGAGAGCAAGGGCGAAATCGCCTACGCCGCGAGCTTCATCGAGTGGTTCGCCGAGGAGGGCAAGCGGATCTACGGCGACACGATCCCGCAGAACGCCAAGGGCCGCCGCATCCTGGTGCTGAAGGAGCCGATCGGCGTGTTCGCCGCGATCACGCCGTGGAACTTCCCGGCCGCGATGATCACCCGCAAGGCCGGCCCCGGCTGGGCTGCCGGCTGCACCGGGGTGATCCGTCCCGCCAGCCAGACGCCGTTCTCGGCACTGGCACTCGCCGTGCTGGCGGAACGCGCCGGCATGCCGCCGGGCGTGTGCAACGTGATCACCGGACCCTCCGGCGAAACCGGCGGCGAACTCACGTCCAACCCGCTGGTGCGCAAGCTGACCTTCACCGGTTCGACCGAAGTCGGCGCCAAGCTGCTGGCGCAGTGTGCGCCGACGATCAAGAAGACCAGCATGGAATTGGGCGGCAACGCGCCGTTCATCGTGTTCGACGATGCGGATCTCGATGCCGCGGTCGCCGGTGCGATGGCCAGCAAGTACCGCAACACCGGGCAGACCTGCGTCTGCGCCAACCGGCTGCTGGTACAGGACGGCGTGTACGAGGCGTTCTCCGCCAAGCTGAAGACCGCGGTCGAGGCGATGAAGGTCGGCAACGGCATGGAGCCGGGCGTGTCGCAAGGCCCGCTGATCAACGCCGATGCGGTGAAGAAGGTCGAGGAGCATATCGCCGATGCGGTGAAGCGCGGCGCCACCGTGGTGACCGGCGGCAAGCGGCACCAGCTTGGCGGCACGTTCTTCCAGCCGACGATCCTCGCCAATGTGCCGAACGACGCGATGATCTTCCACGAGGAGACGTTCGGCCCGGTGGCCCCGCTGTTCCGCTTCAAGACCGAGGACGAAGCGATCAAACTGGCCAACGACACCGAGTTCGGCCTGGCGTCGTATTTCTACTCGCGCGACGTGGGACGGATCTTCCGCGTCGCCGAGGCGCTGGAATACGGCATCATCGGCATCAACGAGGGGATCATCTCGACCGAGGTGGCGCCGTTCGGCGGCATGAAGTCATCCGGCCTGGGGCGCGAAGGATCCAAGTACGGCATCGAGGACTACCTGGAGATCAAGTACCTGGCTCTCGGCGGGATCGGAACCTGACCCTGCGATCGGGCGGCGGACGCTGCAGGCGTGCAGCGTCCGCCGCCGCAGCATTACGCCCTCGTACGTTGCGCAGATCGGTTCAACTGTTGCCGGGCCCACGGAATCGGGACTAGCCTCGATCAGCGGAGTCCGGATCGATAGCATCCCGGATCGATAGCGTCGGTGCCCGGCACCAGAACCGGCAGGCACGCCGGTAGGGGGAGAAAGCGGATGGCCTCCTGGCCCTTGCGCCCAACGCCGCAGGACCTTGGCCGCATCGAACAGGACGTGGCGGCGATTCCCGATCTGCAGCAGGAATTGCTCGATCGCGACGCCGCCCTGAAGCTGCGCGATCGCGTCGCACACCAGTACCAGATCGCAGGCGGCAAGGTCGTATTGACAATTGCGCCTACGCTGCCCGCGAACCTGACCGGTGTCGGACTGTTCCAGCCCAATGCCTCACATATTGGGATCGGACGGATCTCGACCGGCCTTGGATGTCCCCACGCGGAGACCGGCCCGGATTTTCTCGGACTGCGGCTGGCGTTCCAGACCAGCGCTGGCGCGCGCGTCGACTTCATCGCGATCAACGACCCGGCATCGCCGACCGATACCCATCCGCAGTTCATGGCGCTGCTCGCCGCCACGACGGCGAGCGCCGGCAAAGACGCCGTGGCGAGCGGCGCCCACCTGCTCGTCAGCCTGATCGGCAGCCTCGGACCAGCCGAGGGAAGCAGGATTTCCGCCCACGTCCTGCGTCAGACGTCGCGCGCGGCACTGTCATCGACTGCCTACCAGACTTACTGGACCGGGATCGAGGAGACCGGCGGCATCGCCGGAAGATTTGTGATCGATCCGGTGACCCAGGAAAATCAGCACCGCGCGCTGTCCGCCGGCGAGCACCACCTGACCGAGGAGTGGCGCGCGCGTCAGGCGCGCGGACCCATCGCGTTCGACCTCCACTGGATCCCCTTCATCGATGCGCAGCAGACTTCGCTCGATGAACTGACCAGCGCATGGGTGGAACGACGTGAGCGGGTCGGAACGGTGACATTTCCACAATGCGATCCCGCCAGCGAAGCGACCGGCCTTTGGGCGGCGCTCGCAGCGGAGATGGGAGCGAATCCCGGCAACTGGGTGCATGATCCGAATGACACCGTCCGCGAGCCCGCGACCGCGTTCGGTGTCGCCCGCAAGATTGCCTATCGCAAGAGCCAGGAAGGACGCGATGTGTTCCCCGAGGCCAGCTATGCCCAGGTCTTTCGCACCGGCACGCTTGATGCCGGCCTGGCCGCAGAGTTGCAAAGCCGCCGCGCCAGGAAGCAGGGCGCCGGCCACATCGATGCCGCGCCCCAGGGTTCGTTATGACCGGTAGCGCACCCTGGGCGGTCAAACCGTACCCACCCCCGGTCGGGCTGCGCGCGAACCTGCTGCTGGCCCTGCACCGCGCGCTCGAGGCGGGACTGCACTTCGAGCGCCGCCTCGAGCCGTTCTTTCGCCGCGGGTTCAACCGGCTGTTCCGCGAGCCGACCGCGGCGCTGCTGCAATACCTGATCAACCGCAAACTCCCGAACGAAGGACTGAAACTCGCCGAGGAGCGCATCCAGCCGGACGAACCGGAAAGCCTCGCCTCGATCACCGAGGCGTTCGGCGGCTACATGAAGCGCGCCTACCAGCCCGGCAACTTCGAGCGCGGCGGCAACACCAAGACGCATGGCATCGTCCGCGCCGAAATCATCGTGCGCGAAGGACTGCCCGCGCACCTCCGGCACGGCGTGTTCGCCACGCCGCGTACGTTCCCGGCCTACGTTCGGTTTTCCGGCCCGGGCCCCAATCTCCCGCCGGACATCGAGGATGTCGGTTTCGGCAGCATGACAATCAAGCTGATGGACGTCCCCGGACCGAAGCTGATGGACGACGAAAAGTTCACCCAGGATTTCCTCACGGTCTCCACGCCGAGTTTCGTCACGCCGAACACGCACGAGAACGCCAAGCTCCAGTGGTGGAGCTTTCGCGCGATGCCGGTGTTCTACTTCCTCAATCCGTTCGACTCTCACCTGTTGGATTTCTTCATGCAGGGCCTGTGGAACGAGACGCTGTACAATCCGCTGGGCACCCGCTACTGGAGCTGTGTGCCCTACCTGCTCGGCGAGGGGCAGGCGATGATGTACTCGTTCGCCCCCAGGACCCCGGTGAACATGCGTATTCCCGGCGTGCCGTTCGGACGGGTGCCGACGAACTACCTGCACGACAACATGGCGGCGACCCTCCTGCAGCAGGACGTGGAATTCGATTTCCTGGTCCAGGTGCAGACCGACCCGCATCTCATGCCGATCGAGAACGCATCGGTGCGCTGGTCGGAGAAACTGTCGCCCTTCATTCCGGTCGCAACCATACGCATCCCGAAGCAGCAGATCGACACGCCCGCCCATGTGGCGTTTGCCAAGGTCCTGTCGCTCAATCCGTGGCATTGCCTGCCCGAGCACCGTCCGCTCGGCAACCAGAACCGCGCGCGGCGGGAGATGTATCTCCAGTTGTCGCGCCTGCGGCAGGAGAGGAACCAGACGCCGCATATCGAGCCGACGGGGCACGAACTGGATGCACCGGACCGGCACTGACGTTCAAGGAAACAATCATCGGGAGGGTCCCGGATGCGAATCCTGGCTTTGATCGGCGCGCTTGGCATTATCGTCGCCGTCGCCGCGGCGATATTCTTCCTCGGTGGGTTCTACAATATCGCCGCGACCGAGCAGGATCCCGGTCCCGTCGCCTGGGTGCTCATCCACGTCAGGACAGCCTCGATCGAGCACCATGCCGCCGACACGCCACCGGCATCGCTCGGTGATCCGGCGACAGTGAAAGCGGGCGCCCGCGCGTTTGCCGAAAGGGGCTGCGTCAACTGCCACGGCGGTCCCGGTGCGCAGTGGGCGAAGTTCTCCGAAGGCCTCAATCCCGGACCGCCTGACCTCAAGGACGTCGTCGGAGACCTCAAGCCAGCCGAGTTGTTCTGGGTGGTGAAGAACGGTATCCGGATGACCGGCATGCCGAGTTTTTCCGCGGCCGGCGTGGCCGATCCGGAGATCTGGTCAATCGTCGCGTTCCTCAAGAAGCTGCCGACCGTCTCGGATGCGGACTTCAAGGCCTGGAGCACTGCCGGATCGTGATGGCGCCTCGGCGATCGGGTTGAGTTGTCAGCTTTCGGCACACCGCCCTACTCTGTGTCGCAAATGCTGAAGGCAGAGACCCACATGGATTTCGACCTGTTCGTCATCGGCGGCGGCTCCGCCGGCGTGCGGTGCTCACGCATTGCTGCGGGCCACGGTGCGCGCGTCGGCGTCGCCGAGGAGCGCTTCTGGGGCGGCACCTGCGTCAATGTCGGCTGCGTGCCGAAGAAGCTGCTGGTGCAGGCCGGAGAATACGGCGCCTGGGCCGAGGATGCCGCCGGCTTCGGCTGGACCATCAAGAACGGCGGGCATGACTGGGCCAGGCTGATCGCCGCGAAGGACAAGGAGATCACCCGGCTCAACGGCATCTACAAACGGCTGCTGGACAACGCCGGCGCGACGATCTTCGAGGCACGCG
>DATAPW010000169.1:0-2280 GCA_036265005.1 Acetobacteraceae bacterium
GTCGGCTCGAACCTGAGCCGCGCGATGACGGGGCAGGCGTCACTGGGCGGCACGCTTGCTGCGACAACCCTGCTGATGGTGCTGCACGGGCTGCTGGCGCAGGCCGCGGCCCGCTCCAAGTGGCTGGCGAGCATCCTGGAGGGAACGCCCATCGAGCTCGGGCGCGGCGGCGCGGTCGATCAGGCGGTGATGCGCTGGCATTCCGTCAGCCATCGCGACCTCGACGAGGCGCTTCGCCAATCAACCTAAATCCCGCGGTTGAATTTGTGCCTGCTGGCGAATCGCCAGCATTGTTGCGGGATGAGCGAAGATCCAGCGCGGCTTCCCGCTCACCCGGCGGGTGAGCAATCTCTGGTTGAGCGGATGGTCGATCAGGCAGTTCCGGTCGACACCTACGCCGGCCGCGTCCATGTCGAATGGGACCCCGATGCCCCCATCACCCCGCTGGGCCAGATGGCGTTCTTTATCGCCTTCCTGAAGACGTCGGGCCTGTTCGACAATCTCGTCGCCGCCTGTCCCTTGCACTACGCCAGCCCGAACGCGCCGTCGAAGCGAGACGTGCTGGGCACGGCGCTGCTCTCGGTGCTGTCCGGCCACCGCCGTTACGCTCACATCACCGCGCTGCGCGCCGACACGGTCAACCCGCCACTGCTGGGCATGAGGCGGGTGCTGAGCGAGGATGCGATCCGCCGCGCCTTCGAGAAGATCGAAGCCGACGCCGGCGTTGCGTGGTTGCAGGAGCAACTGGACTACACCACCCGTCCGCTGCTGGGCGAACCCTGGATCCTGGACGCCGACACCACCGTCAAGCCGCTGTATGGGGAACAGGAAGGTGCCGTCGTCGGCTACAATCCCGCCAAGCCCGGCCGGCCCAGCCATACCTACCACAGCTTCATGATCGGCACGCTGCGGCTGATGCTGGAGGTGGAAGTCCGCCCCGGCGACCAGCATGCGCCGAAACATTCCGCGCCCGACCTGTGGGCACTGCTGGACCGTCTGGGCCCTGGCCGGCAACCGTGGCTGCTGCGCGGCGACAATGCCTGGGCCGGCGAGGACACGATGCGTGAGGCCGAACGGCGCGGCCAGCCCTATCTGTTCCGCCTGCGCCTGACCCGTAACGTCGTGCGCGCGATCGAGCGTGCGATGACGGCGGCAGGTTGGCAGCCGGCCGGCCAGGGCTGGGAAGGCCAGGCGATCCAACTCCGCCTCGTCGGCTGGAGCCGCCATCGGCGCGTCGTGCTGTTGCGCCGCAAGCTCGACCGTCCCGTGGCGATCGAGGACCGCGACGACGCCGGTCAGCACCGGCTGAGCTTCGCCACCGTCGATCCGCGCAGGAAGGTCTGGGAATTTGCTGCCCTGGTGACCTCGGTGGACGCTGAGATCCTCTCGCTCGGGCAGCTGTACCGTGATCGCGGCGATGCCGAGAACGACTTCGACGAGTTGAAGAACCAATGGGGCTGGGGTGGCTTCACAACCCAGGACCTGAAGCGGTGCCGCTTGATGGCACGCTTCGTCGCGCTGGTGTTCAACTGGTGGACGCTGTTCGTGCGCCTGGCGGATCCGGACCACCATCGCGAGGCCATCACCAGCCGTCCGCTGCTGCTGAGCGCCATCGGCCGCCGCGCCACCCATGCCGGGCAGACAACGATCCGCGTTGGCAGCACACATGCCAAGCATGCCTGGGTGCGTCGGGCCTTGACACGGATTGGGGCGTTCCTTGAAGCGCTGCGTTCAAGCGCGGAGCAGTTGACGCCACTGGAACGGTGGTACCGCATCCTCAGCGCAGCGTTCGTGCGATACTTGAAGGGGCGCCAATTGGACCCGCCTCGACTGCTTGCCGCCGTTTGAGCTGCAACCAGCCGTTGCAGTGGCCGCGCCGCGACGGAACAACCCGGACATCAACCGCCGGATTTAGGCTCAGATCGCCTCGGCAAGCCCAGGACTTTCTCTCCGCTCACTCCTTCATTTACGGCCACTTCCGTCCCCGCCGCCATCTATTGCCAGCCCCTGCCTATCGCGAGATCCGGGCGCACGCCTTCAATGTCTGGTACCAGGAAACGTGCACCCGAAACGCAGCATAACCAGCACGGTACGGCGACCTCGCCCTCACCCCGTCCACGCCAGGTTAACGTGACAATGCCCATCCAAGCTGCTGCGGATGAAGATCGGCGATCCCGCTCGCATCTACCTGCCACGCCGAGAGCATTCTGGTGAGGCAATGCCCGACCCGTTCGGGAGCATTCTTGGAGGCAATACGACCGGCCATCAGAGCTGTCGCGG
>DATAPW010000170.1:0-8009 GCA_036265005.1 Acetobacteraceae bacterium
GTCCTTGGTGACGAGCTCACCGGCTGACTGGACCAGAACCTCGAAGATGTCGAAGCTGCGACTCCCAATGGGGGCAGGGGCCCCGTGAAACCGCAGTTCACGCCGAGCGAGATCCACCACCCACCCACCCGACGCGTAGACCGATCGTCGCCCCTGCGCAGCGGTCACTCCTGCGACCCCAAGGAAGTTTCGTCAGGACGCTTAGAATTGCCCCACGGAATCAATCGTCCGGTCAGGATAGAACCGCGTCGGAAGAACGACAATAGATCGCCGCAAAACAGTGTCGAGGTCTCCTCCTCGAAGATAATGCCAGTGTCTCCAACGTCTGCTGCGCCACCGCTACGGTCCGCGTTCGGAGACGCTCGACCTCGATCACCTGCAGCTTGTGCTGGAGGACGCGGAGCAATCTGCCACCGAAAGCGAGGCCGGCAAAGATGCGGCGGAGCCGCCGGGGAGACGGCGGCGCACACCAGCGTTGATTCACCACGGATGGGCCGGATGCTCCTGACCTCGCGAGTATAGTGCGGCGGGTGCGCTGTGGCTGAGGACGCCAATGCGTCGAACAAGCGTGTAGAAGGCCGGTGTAAAGATCAATCCGAACCCGGTAACGCCGAGCATGCCAAAGAAGACGGCTGTGCCAAGCGACTGCCGCATCTCTGCGCCGGCGCCGGTCGCGACGACAAGTGGTGCAACACCCAAGACGAAGGCGAACGACGTCATCAGGATGGGCCGCAACCGTGTCCGCGCGGCATGCACCGCCGCGTCAGTGGCACTACTGCCGGCGTCCTGCGCTTGTTGCGCGAACTCGACAATCAGGATGGCGTTCTTCGCCGCCAACCCTACCAGGACCACAAAGCCGATCTGCGCCAGGATGTCGATCGACATCCCACGGAACAGCAGCCCGCTGACCGAGGCGAGTAGGCACATCGGCACGATCAGCACGACAGCCAGCGGCAGCTTCCAGCTTTCGTATTTCGCGGCCAACACGAGGAACACGAACAACGCCGCCGCCCCGAACACCAGCACCGTTGGCGTGCCCTTCTGCTCCTGCTGATAGGCGATCTCGGTCCATTCGAAACCGATGCCGGGTGGTAGAACCTGCTGAGCTAGTTCCTCCATCCGATGCAGCGCAGTGCCAGTCGCGACGCCGGGCGCCGCCACGCCCTGAACCTCCGCAGCAGGGAACAGATTGTAGCGGGGCACGCGATACGGGATCGTCGTGTCCCTGAGTCGCGCCACGGTTCCAATAGGCACCATCTCGCCGAGCGCGTTGCGCGCCTTGAGGCCCGTGAGATCCTGCGTGTCGCGCCGGAATTGCCCGTCGGCCTGCACGATTACCTGATATGTGCGGCCCAGCAGGTTGAAGTCGTTCACGTATTGCGAACCGAGATAAACCTGCAGCGTGTCGAACACGTCGGTCGGCGTCAGGCCGACCTTCTCGGCCTTCATGCGGTCAATGTCAGCGTAAACCGAGGGCGAGCCGGTGTTGAGCAGCGTGAACACGCCGGCGAAGTCGGGGTCGCGGTTGGCGGCACCGACCAGCGCGCGCGCCGCATCGACCAGCGCCTGCGCGCCAAGGCCTGCGCGATCCTCCAGCATCATCTTGAAGCCGCCGGCGTTGCCAATGCCTTGCACCGGCGGGGGCGGAATCGTCAGCACATAGGCGCCCTCGATCACCGAGAGTCGCGTGCGCAGATCTGCCAGCACCGAGTTGGCGGTCACCCCCGGCAGGGAATGATTGTAGAGCGACGGCAGGCCGGAGAAGATCGTTCCAGAATTGGAGCCGACGGTAAACGTCGTCGCATCGAGGCCCGCGAATGGTGCTACATGTTCGATGCCGCGCGTTTTGAGGATGATATCGGTGGCCTGCTTAACCACCTGTTCGGTGCGCGCCAGCGTAGCACCCGGCGGCAACTGAACGACGGTGATGAGGTATCCCTGGTCCTGCTCCGGAATGAATCCGGTTGGCGCTCGCCCGAGCTGGAACCCGGCCACGGCGATCAGCGCGACATAAACCACCACGACCACCGCGAGACCACGCACCAGCCGCCGCGTCAACTGGCCATAGCCGCTGGAGAGGCGGTCGAAGCCGCGATTGAAGCGGCCAAAGCCAAAGGCGACAATTCGGGTCAGCACGCCGTTCCGCCCGCTTCGCGCCGGCTCGTGCGCCTTGAGCAGCAGGGCGCACAGCGCGGGGCTGAGGGTCAGCGAGACGAAGCAGGAAATCACCGTTGACGCCGCGATGGTGATCGCGAACTGGCGGAAGAACTCGCCCGAGATGCCGGACAGGAACGCCGAGGGGACGAACACGGCGCAGAGCGTCAAAGCGATCGACACCAGGGCGCCGCCGACTTCATCCATTGTACGGTGCGCGGCGGCGACAGGTGTCATGCCGGCCTGAATGTTGCGTTCTACATTCTCGACAACGACGATCGCGTCGTCGACGACGATGCCGACCGCCAGCACGAGGCCGAACAGCGACAGGTTGTTGAGCGATATCCCCAGCGCATAGAGCACCGTGAAGGTTCCGACGAGTGAGACGGGAATGGCAATCACCGGAATGATCGATGCACGCCAGGTCTGCAGGAACAGGAACACGACGCCGACAACGAGCACGATCGCGACGAAAATCGTCGTGACGACTTCACGCACGGATTTCGCCACGAAGATCGTCGGGTCATAGATGACGATGGACCCGACGCCCGGCGGGAAGTCCTTCTTCAACGTATCCATCGTCGAAAGGACTTCGTGCTCCACCGCCAGCGAATTGGCGCCCGGCTGGGCGAAGATGAGCAGTGGCAGGCCGTCGCCGCGGTCCATGTAGGCGGTGGCGCCGTAATCGGACGCACCGACCTCTACGCGGCCGATGTCGCGGATGCGGGTCACACGCCCCTGATTGTCGGTCTTGACGATGATGTCGGCGAACTGTTCAGGCGTCGACAGACGCCCAAGCGTCTGCACGTTGAGCTGGAACGCCGCCTGGCCTGGCACCGGCGGCTGGTTCAACACGCCAGCCGAAACCTGCACATTCTGAGCGCGCAGGGCCGCGAGTACCTCGGTGGCGCTCAGCCGGTAGGCGGCCACCTTGTCCGGATCGAGCCAGATGCGCATCGCATAGTCGCGCGCGCCGAACAACTGAACATCACCGACACCCGGCAGGCGTGCCAGTGCGTCCTTGATGTGCAGCGTGGCATAGTTCGACAGGTACAGCAGGTCGCGGGACGCGTCTGGGGAGTATAGATGCACGGCCAGCAGGATGTTCGGGGTCGCCTTCCTGACTTGCACACCGAGCCGCTGCACGTCCTCGGGAAGACGTGGCAGTGCGTCCTGCACGCGGTTCTGGGTCAGCATCTGCGCGACGTTGAGGTCGGTGCCGATACGGAAGGTGACGGTGATCGTCAGCTTTCCGTCACCGGTAGACTGGCTGCTCAGGTAAATCATGTCCTCGACGCCGTTGATCTCTTGCTCGAGCGGTGTGGCCACGGTCTGGGCCACCACGTCAGCAGAGGCACCGGGATAGCTAGTGGTTATCTGCACCGTCGGCGGGACGATCTCGGGATACTGCGATACCGGCAGGATAAACAACGCACCCATGCCAATGAGTGTCAGGAACACGCTGACGACGGTCGCCAGGATCGGACGGTCGATGAAACTGTGGGTGAAGCGCATGGCGGTGTTCCCCTAGCCTGCGTCGCGATCGGGAACGGACGCGATCCTGCCGGTGACCGGCGTCACCTTGGCACCCGGGCGAACGCGCACGAGGCCGTCGATGACGACGAGATCGGTCGGCGCGAGGCCGCTGCGGATCACCCGCAGCCCGTTTTGCAGTTCCCCGGTCTCGACGGCCTTGGGAACGACCGTGCCGTCTGCCGCGACGGTCATCACCATTTGGCGCGACTGGTCCGGCACGATCGCGGCGGCCGGCACCAACAGCGCCGGTGCGGGCTCGCCGGTGGCGACGCGCAGCCGGGCGAACTGCCCTGCAGTGATCGCCAGATCCGGATTGGCGACCGTCGCGCGCGCATGGATCGTTCCGCTGCTGCGGTTGAGCGCGTTGTCGATGAAGTCAAGCGCACCGTGGCGGTCGAAATGGTTATCCCCATAGAGACTGATCACGACGTCGTCCTGCTGAGGGGCGCCACGCCGCGCATGCTGATAGGCCAGGTAATCTGCCTCGCTCATGTCGAAATCCAGATGGATCGGGTCGAGCGAGACAATCGTGGCGAGCAGCGTCGTGTTGGTGGTACCGCCGCGGCTACCGCTGACCAGGCTGCCGACGGAGACAAGGTGTGCACCCATGCGACCGGTGAACGGTGCCACGATGTGCGAGAATTCGAGGTCCAGTTGAGCATCCCGGATCGCCGCCTTGGCGGTGTCGATGGCAGCAAGTGCGCCGCTTTGCTCGGCGGCACGCTGATCCACGTTCTCGGCGGTGCCGAATTCGGTTTGCTTCAGTTGCCGTGCGCGCCAGAGTTCCGCCTCGGCGAGCGCCTCGCGCGCCTGCGCCGTGCGGAATTGAGCGACAGCCTGATCGAGCCTGATTTGAAACGGCCGAGGGTCGATGGTGAACAGGGGATCGCCCTTCCTTACGATCTGCCCATCCCGAAAGGCGATGTCGGTCAACGTGCCGCCGACCTGCGCGCGCAGTTCGACGGTGTCCACAGCCGAGAACTGGCCGAGAAAGCCTGTCGCGCTAGAGACGGTCTCCCGCAGCGGAGTGCTGACTGTTACCTGCAAGGGCGGCAGCGGCGGCGGGGCCGGCTTCTCGCTGCTGCGCCATGCACGCTCGCCGGCGAAGGCCCCGAGCACCACCGCGATGGCAGCGATGGAGACCGCGCGGGCCCACCGCCTTCGCAGCGCCGGCCGACGGGTTTCTCTGGAGGTTGGTTTACGTTCGGAGACCCCAGTTTCCTCGAGAATCAAATCCGTCATCGGAGTAACCTTCCAGGCGAGCCGCCTTCGCAGAACCAAGGAGGGGGCGCCTTTTTCGTGTGGGCAGCCGTTCCCGGCGGGTGTCAGCATGCGGCGTGCGGGTGGCAGACAGGCTAGACAACAGCCGGCGGACCAGGGCTTGCGCTTCGCCCGGGACGCACCAACTGAGGAGTGTTGATAGCGGCCTCTATCATTGAGGGCAGAGATAGAGAGCACTATCAATGGTTCAAGTGGCGTTTGGAGGAGGGATTGAAGGTCTCTGGGGCGAAGGTAGCGGAGCACCGCTCTGCGTTGATCGCGACGGCCCGGCGGCTGCTGCAGGAGCAGGGGTTTGAGGGCGCGGGGGTTGCTGAGATCAGCCGCGAGGCAGGCCTCACCCAAGGTGCGCTCTACAGCCAGTTCAAGTCGAAGGACGCGCTAGCGGCGGAGGCAACCCGCGAGGCGTTCACAGATGGCCTGGCAGCGTGGGCCAGAACCTGCGAAACGGCGCCTGACACGTTGCGCGCCTATATGGATGCCTACCTCTCGACCGAACACTCGAAGGACGTGGGAGGGGGCTGTCTCCTGGCGGCCTGTCTTTCCGAGGTCCGGCGCCAGGATCCAGCGATTTGCGAGGCGTTCGGGGACGGCTTTGTCAGACTCGCCGAGCTGGTTCAGGGTGCGCTGCCGGAGGAAGTTCCGGCAGAGGAGGCTCGTCGGCGGGCGCTGGCGTTGCTTTCGGCCATGGTCGGAAGTGTGGCGATGGCGCGTGCCGTCGAAGCGACAAATCCAGAACTTGCAAAGGAAATCATCACGGCCGCCCGGACAGAGCTTGGAGACCTAGCCGTGCGACGCCGTTGACGTCCGGAGTCAGCAGCGGCTTATCCGCGACGCAGTCGGCGCGTTGTCCGCTTACGAACACGCGCGGCTCCGGAGGGTCGGTTCGTGAACTTATGATCGAGTCACTTGGCCTTTAGCCCGAATGTAGAGCGAAAACCGTGTCGTTCGGCAATGGCAAACAGTCGCTTTCGCTGTCTGCGCCCGGCGATGTCGCGCTGGCATAAAGTGGCAGCGAGCCGTCCCCGTTGTATTTCAGGCTCCTATTCTTCGCGCCCAAAAGAAGGGGAGATCATCAGGGGGCCTTGTTTGAAGTGTTGGGGCCGGTGCAGCGTGGTCTGATGGTTGAGGATAGGGAGGAGGCAGCCAGATGAACTGCCACAGTGGCTGCCCCGATGCCACGGATCGAGATAGCTGGCGATCGGCGCGGTGCGCATAGTGCTGAGTTTCGTGCGGCAACGGTGGCGCAGTCATTGGCGCCAGCAATTCGCATCCAGGACCTCGCGCGACGCAATGGGATCTGTGCGAGCCTGATCTATCGTTGGCGACGTGAGCAGTCGGATTCCGCAACTCCGGCTCACTTGGTTCCGGTTCGGATCGCTTCGGAGAGCCCGCCGCGTATCGCACCGGTCGCGCCACCCGAGTGGGACTTCAAATCGCGGGCGGAGCGGGATCGATCGAGATCGAACTTGCCGGCGGTGCGCGCGCCCTCGTTAGCGAGGACGTGATCCTGGCAGCGTTGCGCCGTGTAATCGCCGCGTTGCGGGGATGATCAGCCCGGGCGCCGGCGTCAGCATTGCTGCCGGCGTGACGGATATGCGCCGTGGCTCTGGTGGGTTAGCGGCCATGGTCCAGCAGCAACTCGGTCAAGATCCATTCAGCGGGGCATTGTTCCTCTTCCGGGGTCGGCGAGGCCATCTTTTGAAGATCTTGGCTTGGGACGGCCAAGCCCTGGTGCTGTATGCCAAGCGCGCGGCAAATTCGTTTGGCCGCAAGCCAAGCAGGGCGCCGTATCACTCACGCCGGCGCAGCTGTCGATGCTCATTGAAGGGATCGATTGGCGCACGCCTGTGCGCACCTGGCAGCCAGCGATGGCGGGCTGAAAGATAACTGACTGCGGCCGGTCTTGCTTGAGACGACGCGGGCACATCAGTGATTTCACCGCCATGCCCTTACGGCTGCGTCGACTCGCCGGCCAGGGCATTCTGCAGGCCGATGGCTGTGGCGGTTTTGGTGAGATCTACCGAGGCGGTGTGAGCACCGGCTGAATACTCCCCAAATGCTGACATTGCACAACCTGCCATCGCCCCTTGCGGCCCACTGACCGCGTCCTCGTCTTGGATTGCGCGCTCGGCCAAGGGCCATGTTCAGCGGTCATTGCGCTTTGAAGGACTATTGTATCCGCTCGGATACCAGGCGCCGAACGTGGATGGAAGCACCGCAACCCCGTGCGTTGGGGAGTAGTCCAGAGACGGCGGAGCGGGAAACGCATCACTCCTTGCGCCGCCGATCATCCCCTTGGTTGTCTGCACACTGGTCTGAGATCCAGGCGTGCCGTCTGCCGCCAGAATACAAACATACCGCATAACAGATGGCAGTGACGCGCTCATGTCGGCAACGAGTGCTTTCGTCGCAGCGCTGGTCGGGTAGGCCGATAGCTGCGTCGCGCCCGTGTATGACACATTGTAGTAGAGCGCGCCGTGGACCTGCAACGTTTTGAAAAGGAGGTTGAAGCCTCTGCTCTGACCTGCCGGCATCACAGTTGATGCAGGGATACCGATTGTATAGCCCTGCGGAATTGGGCCGGTCAGTCCCTGGGTGTCGATGTCATGCAATGGCCAGATCGGACCGGCGTTCGCCAGCTGTGATGGGTCTGCCAGCCACTCCATCGTATGGGGCACATAGTAGTTCGGATCAGCGAGTGCTGCCTGCAGCTCATCCTCCCTGAAGTTGCCCATTGCATCGTTATGACTTGGCTCGTTCGTAGTCTGGTCCTCCATGATAGGGCCAGTGCCATCGTAGATCTGCAACGGGCTGCCGCTAATCTTCGTCCCGGACGCCTGGACCCCGGCGGTATTCATCGTTGCGGAGCCGATAAACCAAACCAAATACGGCTTGGTGACGTCAGCTCCGCCGATACCACGCCAGCCATTGATCGGGGGATCCGACAACACTGTGTCGAGCGGTATGTGAACCATAATACGCTTTCCGGTGATGTGTTCCGTAATTGTCACCAATGGATCGGACGCTGTGCCGATAAC
>DATAPW010000171.1:0-20035 GCA_036265005.1 Acetobacteraceae bacterium
CGCATCCGTTCGGCACCGACGACCTGGGCCAGGACCTGCTGGCGCGCATGCTGTACGGCGGCCGCATCTCGCTGGCGGTCGGCCTCGCCGCTATGTCGGTATCGGTTGTCGTTGGCACCATCGTGGGCTCGGTCGCCGGCATCTCGCGCGGCAGCATCGATACCGCGCTGGTGTGGCTGATCGACCTGTTCCTGTCGCTGCCGCAGCTTCCCGTCTTGCTTGTGCTGATCTACCTGTATCGCGATCCGCTGCGCACCCTGGTCGGGCCGGAGCTTGGCACCTTCATCCTGATCGTGGTGGGCATCGGCTCGTTCCGCTGGATGACGGTGGCGCGGCTGGTGCGTGCGCAGTTCTTCGCGTTGCGCGAGAAGGAGTTCGTCGAGGCAGCGCGCGCGCTCGGGGCATCGACGTTCCGGCTGGTGGTGCGCCACATCCTGCCGAACGCGCTCGGGCCGGTGATCGTCGCCGGCACCATCGACGTCGCGGCGGCGATCATCGCGGAATCCACATTGTCGTTTCTCGGCCTTGGCTTTCCGCCGGACATTCCGACCTGGGGCCGCATCCTGTTCGATGCCAAGGACAACCTGGACTTCGCACCGTACTGGGCGCTGTTCGCCGGCGGCGCGATCTTCCTCGCGGTGCTCACCATCAACTTCATCGGCGACGGGCTGCGCGATGCGCTCGACCCGCGCCGCATCATGTAAGCCGGTGCATGGCTGAGCGGCTGCTCGAGATCCGCGGTCTGAAGACGCACTTCAAGACCGACGACGGGATGGTGCGCGCGGTCGATGGCGTGGACCTGGCGATCGACCGCGGCGAGACTTTGGGCGTGGTCGGCGAATCCGGCTGCGGCAAGACCGTCACCGCGATGACGGTGCTGAAGCTGATCCAGATGCCGCCGGGCCGCATCGTCGCTGGCAGCGTGCTGTGGCAGGGGCGCGACCTGGTGCCGCTCGCCGCGGACGAGATGCGCAAGATCCGCAGCAAGGAAATCGCCATCATCTTCCAGGAGCCGATGACCTCGCTGAACCCGGTCTATTCGGTGGGCCAGCAGATCGCCGAAACCGTCCGCCAGCACGATAGCCTCAGCCGACACGATGCGATGGACCGTGCGGTGGAGATGCTGCGTCTGGTCAACATCCCGACGCCGGAGCGCCGGGTGCGCGACTATCCGCACCAGTTCTCCGGCGGCATGCGGCAGCGCGTGATGATCGCGATGGCGCTGTCGTGCAATCCGCAACTGCTGATCGCGGACGAACCGACCACGGCACTGGATGTCACCATCCAGGCGCAGATCCTCGACCTGCTGGCCGAGATGAAGTCGCGGCTCGGCATGGCGGTGATGCTGATCACCCATGCCATGGGCGTGGTGGCGGAAACGGCGCAGCGCGTTGCGGTGATGTATGCCGGCCGCGTGGTCGAGGAGGCGTCGGTCGATCGGCTGTTTGCCAATCCGCTGCATCCGTACACGCAGGGCCTGATCCGCTCGATCCCGCGGGTGGACAGGAATGCCGGCAAGCGCGCGCGCCTCGAGGCGATCGCCGGCGTGGTGCCGAGTTTGATCGATCCGCCGCCGGGTTGCCGCTTTGCGCCACGCTGCAAATTTGCAGCGCCCGCCTGCACCGATGCCGTGCCGGAGATCCGCGTGGTCGAGGCCGACCACAAGGTCGCCTGCGTTTTGTATTGAACAGGGGTGAACGAATGAGGCGCCGACAGCCCACGGCAATGACAGTATTGCGGGACGGCCAATGACCACCGTCGTTCCTGCAATGAGCGGGCCGCTGCTGCGCGTCAACGACCTGGTGAAGAACTTCGCGGTGAAGGGCGGCGTGCTCGGCCGCGAGATCGACCAGGTGCACGCGGTGGATCACGTCAGCTTCGACATCGCCGCCGGCGAGACCCTCGGCCTGGTCGGCGAATCCGGCTGCGGCAAGTCCACCACCGGACGCTGCATCCTACGCCTGATCGAACCGTCCGCCGGGGAAATCTGGTTTGCCGGCCGCAGTGTCACCGAACTCGGCCACGGCGCTCTCGTCGCCCTGCGCCGCGACATGCAGATCATCTTCCAGGATCCCTATGCGTCGCTGAACCCGCGCATGACGGTCGGCGCGATCATCGGCGAGGCACTGATCATTCACAACCTCGCCAAGAGTCGTCGCGCGTTCGAGGACCGCATAGCCGAGTTGCTGGAGACCGTCGGGCTCAATGCCGACCACATGCGGCGTTACCCGCATGAATTCTCCGGCGGCCAGCGCCAGCGCATCGGCATCGCCCGCGCGCTCGCGGTGTCGCCGAAACTCATCGTGTGCGACGAACCGGTATCGGCGCTCGATGTGTCGATCCAGGCGCAGGTGATCAATTTGCTGGAAGACCTGCAGGAACAGTTCGGCCTCACCTACCTGTTCATTGCGCACGACCTGTCGGTGGTGGAACACATCAGCACGCGTGTTGCCGTGATGTATCTCGGCCGCATCGTGGAAATCGCCGCTTCGCGCGACCTGTATGCCGCGCCGCTGCATCCGTACACCGAGGCGCTGCTGTCGGCGGTGCCGATTCCCGATCCGACGGCGAAGCGCCAGCGCATCCGGCTGCAAGGCGATGTGCCGAACCCGATCCGGCCGCCGTCCGGCTGCCATTTCCACACACGTTGCCCGATCCGCGAACTGCCGCTGTGCAGCAGCGAAAGGCCGGCGCTGCGGCAGACCGCCGATGGCCATTGGGTGGCCTGCCACCTGCGTGGCTAGGTGTCCGAAGAAATACCGCTAATGGTTTATCTACACACATTTAATTAACCAGAGCGTCATCAATGTCGGGCTGGTCAACGCGGCTGGACGTGCCTAATTGCCGCTCGCGCTACGACCATCCACGAGGGGTGCCCCATGCAGGTTGTTGAACCAGGCGGTCCGCGTACCGAAGCGCTGCGCCGCGCACTGCAACAGGTGCATGACGAGAAAGCGGCAGAGGACCTGCTGTTCCTCGAATACTGGCAATTGCAGAGGGTGTCCGACGTCGCCGCGAACCTGCGCGCCAGCCAGATCCGCCGAGCCAATCCGGCATTGGCGGCGGAAATCCACGCCGAGTTAAATCGGCGATAGGCCCGCACGCCACCGTCATCATTTCAGCGAAGGCTGGAATCCAGGGGCCACGTGACGCCGGGCGTCCGTTCGCGCGGTCGTAACCCGGTCAGCGCTCCTTCAACCGTCGCGGCCAAAACAAGCCCGGCGACGACGATGCGAGAACGGGCGTTGGGATCGGCCGGCTTTCAGTCGCCGCGTGACGGTTGCGCGCGCCCCTTGCTTCGCGCGCCGGCCCGGTGGCACGGTGCGCGCACAGGAGGGCTGGGCGCGATGGCGGTCAACAAGGTCTATCCGGACGCGCGGACAGCGCTCGCCGGGCTGTTGCACGACGACATGGTGGTGATGTCCGGCGGCTTTGGCCTGTGCGGCATTCCGACCGCGTTGATCGACGCGATCCGCGACAGCGGCGTGAAGCGGCTGACCATCATCTCCAACAACGCCGGGATTGATGACGTCGGCCTGGGCATCCTGCTGCAGACGCGCCAGGTGCGGAAGATGATCAGCTCGTATGTCGGCGAGAACGCCACCTTCGCGAAGCAATACCTGGCCGGCGAACTGGAAATCGAATTCAACCCGCAGGGCACCCTGGCGGAACGCATCCGCGCCGGCGGCGCCGGCATCCCCGGCTTCTATACCGCGACCGGCGCCGGCACGCAGATCGCCGAGGGCAAGGAGACCAAGGAGTTCGACGGCCGCACCTATGTGCTGGAACGCGGACTGCGCGCCGACCTCGCGGTGATCCACGCCTGGAAGGAGGACCGCGAAGGCAACCTGATCTATCGGAAGACCGCGCGGAACTTCAATCCGATCATGGCCACCGCGGCGACCGAGGTGGTGGCGGAGGTCGAGGACCTGGTGGATTACCGCCAGATCGATCCCGACCACATCATCACGCCGGGGATCTTCGTCAATCGCATCGTGCCGTTGGCGACCGTGGACAAGCGGATCGAGCAGCGTACCGTGCGCAAGCGGTACTGAGGAGGCTGAACCATGCCCTGGACCCGCGATCAGATGGCTGCCCGTGCCGCGCGCGAACTGCGCGACGGGTTCTACGTCAATCTCGGCATCGGCATCCCGACGCTGGTGGCGAACCACATCCCCGAGGGGATGTCGATCCAGCTCCACTCGGAGAACGGCATGCTCGGCATGGGGCCGTTCCCGTTCGAGGGCGAGGAAG
The DNA here is from genome assembly GCA_036265005.1 of Acetobacteraceae bacterium. Lineage (GTDB taxonomy): Bacteria > Pseudomonadota > Alphaproteobacteria > Acetobacterales > Acetobacteraceae > JAMXLO01. The sequence continues at coordinate 4,255 of DATAPW010000171.1, forward strand.
ACGCCGACCTGATCAATGCCGGCAAGCAGACGGTGACCGAACTGCCGACCACCAGCTTCTTCGACAGCGCCGCCAGCTTCGCCATGGTGCGCGGCGGGCATATCGACATCTCGATCCTCGGCGCGCTGCAGGTGGCCGAGAACGGCGACCTGGCGAACTGGATGATCCCCGGCAAGATGGTGAAGGGGATGGGCGGCGCGATGGACCTGGTGGCCGGGGTGAAGCGCGTGGTGGTGCTGATGGAGCACACCGCCGGCGGCAAGCCGAAGCTGCTGAAGCGCTGCAACCTGCCGCTGACCGGCGCCGCGGTGGTGGACCTGGTGATCACCGACCTCGGCGTGTTCCAGGTCGGCGAGGCCGGGCTGCGCCTGGTGGATATCGCGCCGGAGGTGACGCTCGAGGAAATCCGCTCGAAGACCGAGGCGGGGTTCAGCGTGTCGCCGGAACTGAAGGTGGCGGCGTAAGCAGCGCCGCGGTTGCCGGCGGCCGGGCGAGCACCGGTTCCAGCGGATTGCCCCAGGCGGTGTCGCCGGTGCGGGCCAGCAGCATCAGATCGGACTTGATCCAGGTGTAGATCCGCGCGCGTCCCTCCGGCGATAGCGGCCCGCCGGTGGCGACGATCGTCCGCAGGGTGGCGAGATTGGGCCGCGAACGGGCGCGCTGGAACGCCGCCTCGGCCAGGAGCTGGGCGGGTGCGACCAGGACGGTGGCCTGTTCCTCTGCCGCAGTGGCCAGCAGCGTCGCGGCGGTCGCCACTGCCAGGATGACCGTGGTGCCCTCCAGCAATGCCGCCAGCCACGGCCAGGCGGGGCTGGCGGCAACCAGCAGCCTGTCGTCCGGCCGGAGGTCGGCGTGCAGCAGCAACTCGGCCAGCGGGCGGATGAGTGCCGCGGGCGGCCAAAGGCGGGTCAGCGGCGCGGTGATCTCGGCGGGAAGCTGCGCCCACCCCAGCCCAGCCCCGCTGCGCGCGGGAGGGTCGGGGTGGGGGTCCCACATGTCATCCGCGGTCAGCGCGATCCGCCCGCCGCCACGCCGCAGCACCAGCGCCTCCTGCCCACTGCCGCGGCGCACCAGCCGCAGCGGCTGGTCCGGCAGCCGGGCAAACGCCGCGATAGCCGCACCGAATGCCGCCGCGTCGGTGGCTGACCAACGTTGCAGCGCCGCCCAGTCCGCCAGGTCGATCCCACGCGTGGTGCGCAGCCAATGCAGGAACGCCCAGGCGTTGCTGGTGACGACTTGTTCGCGGTTCGGCACGTGCAGCACGTCCGCCATGGCGTCCTCTTACGGCAGACCCGCTCCCCGGCAAACCAGGCAGATCGTTAAGCGAGGTCGCGGCCGAGCACCTCGCAGTAGGCGAGACGGTGCTAATCGGCAGCCGATATGGCACCGCGCGCCTGTCCGGGCTCGGCCATCGCCGGGTGGATTGTGCGCGGCATCAGCATCCGGAGCAGGTCCGGCCGGTCCGCGTGCGCACCGGCGTGTCCGGCGAACGCCAACCGCATCGCGACCTGTTCCTGCCGCACGACCGACGGCGTGTCGATCGCGCTGGTGCCGGTGGCGCAGGTGGTAGGCTCCCACCATGTCGGGCTGCCGGTGAGAGCTATCTCGACCCCGGCGACGTTGCGAATTTTGCCCGCGGCGACGGCCCGGTGGTACCGTATCGACTTTGCCTCTCGCGCCTGGGAGGCGCACGGCTGGGGCCCGCTGGTGGTGGCAGGCGCCGAACTGACGGCGATGTGGCAGCGCTTGGTTGTCAGGGCGGCGGGGGAAGCGCTGGCTGCCTGAACGGCCGCCATTCATGCCCCTTGATCGGGCCGGAGGGCGGGGGCTATATGCCGCCCTCCGCTCGGCCGGGGCCATAGCTCAGTTGGGAGAGCGCCTGAATGGCATTCAGGAGGTCAGGGGTTCGACTCCCCTTGGCTCCACCAGAGATGCGTCTGAGCTGACGGCTGCCGGCGCAACCGGGTGTTCGCCATCCCGGAACGTGCGAGCTTCTACCGGCAGCATCTGACGGTCGGCGCGGTGCTGCGTCGGATGCGCTGCGCCGACGGTCGCGGCGACCGCGTAGCCGCCACTTGACTGGCCACGGGACCGGTGCCCAACAGACGTGTCCGGCCGCGCCGGGTGCCCCTTCCAGGGCCGGCCGCGCGGGGTTGATCTCGGGGCGCTGGCAAGGTCGCTCTCGGCTCAAAGTTTTCGAGGCTCCATTGCCACCCTGTGACGGTTGCGGTTCCGGTGGCAAGATGCTGTCCGCGTCCATTCCCGGGTCGCAATCGAGGGAATGAAAGGGAGGGGAACAGTGGCGGCATTTCTTGCGGTGGTGGCGGTCCTCGAGATGATCTTTGGCGTCGGCGAATTTGCGTCCGGGCCGAGCATCATGCAGCAGATCGCCGGGCTCATTGCATTTGGCTTTGGCGTTTTGACGATCGCGACGGTGTGGGGGTTTCGGGAAATCCATGAACGCCGGGAAAAGCGTTGGGCGGCAGAGAATGTTTTGGCCGAGCTTGCTGCGGCACCAAACCGAGGCCGCTATATTCCGGAGTGAAAAGGCCGCGGCGCCGGGTGCATCCGTTCAACCTGGCTCGACCGGCACGGGATTGCGCGGCTGCGCCCAAAAAAGAGCCGCTCCACGGGGTTCCGTACCGGAGCGGCTCAAGTTTGGTGCTTCGATCACCCGCCCCCGAGACAGGGGTAGGTGTAACGGACTGTAACATGTGCGGCCGGCGATTGCGCCTGTCCAGATTGACGGCGCCGACCGTTGCGCGCGCTCAGAAGCTGACCACGTTGCCGAACGTGATGCCCTGGCTCCGGATGGAGTTGTTGAGGTTCCCGGAGGCGCCGCCCGCGGTGTTGCTGATGAAGTTGAAGGCGCTCTGCTGCAGGTCCTGGTAGAAATATTCGCCGTACACAGTCAGGCCGGGTGCCACGACATAGCTGGCGCCGAGGTCGATTCCGCGACCGCGCCGCTGGCTGATGCCGCTCAGGTTCACGTTGCCCTGCGACCAGCCGATCTCGCCGACAATACCCATCACCAAAGGTCCGCGGACATATTTCAGCCCGAGCGTATAGGCGAGTTCGCCTGCGCCGTTTTCCGGCGCCGCGGCCAGTGGCCCGTTGGTGCGGCCGCCGATGAAGTTGCCGCCCAGCGTGAACCCGGCATAGGTCAGCGCCACGCCGGCGTTGCCGAAGCTCAGGCCGTCGTACTTGCCATTGAACCGGCTGGAGGCGAGCGTTCCCGTGTTGCCGAGTACCGCCGGCGCGGTCGATCCGGTATAGTCTGCCGTGCCGCTTATTCCGTAGGCGCCATAGGCCAGGACGCTGACGTTGCCCAGCAAGCCCTGGTAGCGGACGCCGACGGTGGTCAGGTTGAGCACACGTGAGCCATCCTGGATGCCGGGGCCGGCCGACAATGTCGGGCATCCCGAATTTGCCACGGTGCAGCCCAGTCCGGTCCCCGTGCCGGAGCCGGTGATGGAACCGTTCAGCGCATTGTTGCTGCCGCTCAGGCCGAAGCCGTTCGATGTGTTCGGTGCGTACTGGACACCGAAGTCGAAGCCGGCGATCTGCGGCGAGAGGTAGACCGCCTTGCTGTAGCCGTACTCGTTGCCGGATTGGCTGACGAAGTACCACGGCACGACAGCGTTCTGCGGAATGTTGGATTCCAGGTCGCCGCCTTCCAGGTTGCTGGTTGGCAGGAACTGGAATGTCGTGATGCCGTTGTCGAAGATGCTGATGACGCCATCGGCCTGGCCAAGGCGGACGATGCCCCAGTCCTCGCCGGCGAGATAGGTGAAGGCGCGCCGCACGAATATGGTTTCCAGCGAGGAGTTGCCGCTGGCGCCCGAGCTGCCATTGTTGCTGATCTGGCCTGAGAAGTTCTGCCGCAGCTCGATGGCGGCGCCGTAACGCAGGCCATTGCTCGCCATGCCGTCCGCACCGAAATAGAGACGGGCGTAACTATCGAGTGCTTGTGGCGCCAGCTTGACCGGGCCGCTGCCGTTGTTGCCGAGGACGGACCCCAGGCTTCCGGCGGCGGGCGCCGTCGCAACGCGCTGATCCGCACTGGTCCATGCCGCCTGAGCCTGCACCTCCACCTTGCCGTTCAGATGAATCACGATGGTGCCAGGCGTTGGGTTGGCGACCGGCCCTTTGAACGGCGTCGCCTGATAGTTGTTGTTGTCGTTGACGAAACTCGGTGGCGAGGCGGCCGGATAGGCGAACTGGCCTTCCATCGGCGGCGTGGTGGGTTGCGCGGGCGCGGTGGGTGTTTGCGCGAAGGCTGCGCCGGCCAACCCGCCGGTACCCAATGTCGCAATGCCTGCCAGCAGAATATTTCGTGTTGGAATCCTCATTGGGCGCGTGTCCTTTTCATACACGGCCCGGACGGCCGCATCGCGTTTCAGGACCGCCGTGCGATTGCCTGCGCCCCTCCACGCGGCTGCGGACTAGCGCGCACACTCGGGGAAAATAACGTGGCCTCAGTGAAATTCAGCTGTGCGCAACTCGGGGAAATCACCGACTTGATTGTCTCTGCGACTGATCGAAAAGCGATCGCGATCATCGATCGGCGCACAGCGAAACGCGCTGTAGCGCGCGTGTTGCCGTTGCAACCGTTCTACACCAGCCCGACATAGCTTCGACACAGAGGCGCGTCAGCTTGCCTCCGATGACCGACGAGAGGCGAGGCGAAACCGCATGACACACATGACTGGCTTTATCGAAGCGCTGATCGCGACGAATGATTGCTTTCCGGGTTCCGCAGCGCTTGCCGCCAGCGGACTGGAGCGGCAGCGTAGCTTTCCGCGCCTGCTCTCACCCGCCGATCCGCTGACCAGCCTGCTGATGCAGGCCGATGGCGTGACCGAAGCAGAGCTGGATGCCCTGGTGCGCCGGATCGCAAAGCGGCGCGAGCAGCTTTGCTCGTGCCAGGGCTGACGGCGGTCAGAGCCTCAGGAAGAACCAGGCCAGCAGGCCGATAACGCCCCACAGCGGCACGGCGAGCAGGATCGCAATCAGCATCCCGCGAGCGGGATCCAGATCGTTGCGGCGGGTGTCAACTGTGGCAATGGCCGGCGCTGGTGCCTCGCGCAGCAGCGCTTCGAGCCTGTCGGACTGCGGCTCGCGCAGCAACCCGATGAGGGTGGTGTTCTCGTAATCGATCCGACCGGGCCGGCGGCGGTCGGCAGTGACGATGGGCGCGTCTAGGGTGGACTGGGTGTCCATGGGGATCCTCGCGAGCGAACCGCCGCAACGGCAGGGCCGCCAACGGAGGAGGACCCAGGTGGCCCTGACAGGATGCCTACGCCTGCTTTGGTTAAGGCCTCGTTACGGTACGCCCTATGGCGCCCGGCCGGGCGTTATTCCGCCACGGCCAGTGCCGGCGCCGGGCGGCTGACCCGCAGCACCAGCAGCGATGCCATCAGGCAGGCCAGCCCGCTGGCCACGAACGCCATCAGGTAGCTGCCCTCCAGGCTGCGTACCTCGCCGGCGCCGAACGCCGCGAGCGCCCCGCCCACCTGGTGCGCAGCGAAGATCCACGACACGATCACCGGCGTGTCGCGCCGCCCGAAGATCTGGTTGGTCAGTGCGAATGTGGCCGGCCCGGTCGCCACCCAGTCCAGCCCGTAGAACACCGCGAACACCGACAGGCTGACCGGATCGAACGAGGTGAACGGCACGATCACCAGCGACAGCCCGCGCAGCCCGTAATACCAGAACAACAGCACGCGCGGATTGAAGCGGTCGCACATCCAGCCGGATCCGGCGGAGCCGATCAGGCTGAACACGCCGATCACCGCCAGGATCGACGCGCCATTGACCTCGGCGATGCCGTGGTCGGCGCAATATGCGATCAGGTGGGTGTTGATCAGCCCGTTGGTGGAGAAGCCGCACACCCCGAAGGTCAGGCTCAGCAGCCAGAAATCCATTGAGCGGCCGGCGCGGACCAGGGCGTTGATCGCCACGCTGAACGGATTGCCGCCCGCCGCGTGGTCGGCGCCCGGTGCCTGCATCGCCGTGCTGCCATACGGGGCGAGGCCGATCCGGTCGGGTGATTCCGGCAGCAGCAGCGCGACCACCGGCAGCACCACCGCGATCGCCAGGGTCACGCAGATCGCCACGCCGCGCCAGCCATAGTGCTCCGCCAGCAGCGCCAGCAACGGGAGGAAGATCAGTTGCCCGGCGGCGTTGGCCGCGGTCAACAGCCCCATGGCGAAGCCGGTGCGCCGCGCGAACCAGCGGTTCGCCACCGCCGCGGCCATGCCCACCGCGCCGGCGCCGGACCCGATGCCGACCATCAGCCCCCCGGTCAGGAACAACTGCCACGGCGCGGTCATGAAGGTGGACAGCCCGGTTCCGGTCATCAGCAGCGCCAGGCACAGCAGGATGGTGCGCTTCAGGCCGATGATCTGCATCAGCCCGGTCAGGAACGGCCCGGTCGCACCCAGCAGGATGATGTTGAGCGACACTGCGCCGGAGATCGTGCTGACGTCCCAGCCGAAGGCATGCTGCAGCGGCACGATCATCACGCCGGGTGCGGCGCGCACGCCGACACCGGCCAGCATGGCGGTGAACATCACGGCCAGAACGACCCAGGCGTAGTGCACGCGGCCGGAGCAAAGCCTTGCGAGCCGTGTCGGCATTATGCCTCGATCCTTCTCTGGCAACGGGCCAGTATAGAATAAACCCGCCGCATGCCAGCCATCCAAGGGCTGCGTCTCCGGCATGGCATCCCTGCGCGGGGGTTGATCGGCCCGGCGCGGGGGATGATCCTGGCGGCCCTGCCGCAACGGCGGCCCGCGGAGGAGAAACCATGTCCGACAGCATGCAGCTCGATATTCGTCCGCTCGGTTCGACCATCGGCGCCGATGTGGCGGGCGTGAACCTGGCGGCGCTGGACGCAACGGCGTTCGCCGCGATCGAGCGCGCCTGGCACGACCACCTGGTGCTGCGGTTTCGCGGCCAGAGCCTGACGGATGCCGAACTGATGGATTTCAGCCGCCGCTTCGGGCAGCTCGACCGCGTGCCGATCCGCGCAGCCGAGGTGCTGGCGAACGACGATCCGCGATTGTCCATCGCGCCGGAGGCGCGCGACTACGTCAACATCATTTCGAACGTGAAGATCGACGGCAAGCCGATCGGCGGTCTCGGCAACTACGAGGCGCTCTGGCACTCCGACATGTCGTACAACGACGTGCCGCCGATGGCGAGCGTGCTGTACGGCATCGAAGTGCCACCGGAAGGCGGCAACACGTCGTTCGCCAACATGTATGCCGCGTTCGATACGCTGGATGCTGCGACCAAGCGTCGCATTGCCGGCCTGGTGTGTATCCACGACGCGTCGCGCAACAGCGCCGGCGAATTGCGCCGTGGCTTCGCCGACGTGGCCGATCCGTCGGAGACGGTCGGTGCGCGCCACCCGATCGTGCGGACACATCCGGTGACGCGGCGGAAATGCCTGTTCCTCGGCCGACGGCGTGCCGCGTACGTGGTCGGGCTGCCGGTCGCCGACAGCGAGGCATTGCTCGACCAGCTCTGGACGCACGCGACGCAGGCCGCATTGTGCTGGACGCAGGAGTGGCGCGAGGGCGATGTGGTGATCTGGGACAATCGCTGTGTGCTGCACCGCCGCGACGATTTCGACGACAGCTATCGCCGCGTGATGCACCGCACGCAGATCTGCGGCGACCGGCCGTTCTGAAACCAAATTGTCGGTCCCGCCTTCGCGGGAATGACGACGGGAGACCGTTCAAATCAACGGAGGTCGTGATGGATCAGGTCATGCTGCGGCCACTGGTCGAAGGACCATCGGCATGGATTGGCGCCGACCTGGCGAAGCGTCCGGAAGAATGGACGTATCAGCTCGCGTCCGCGCAGGTCGCCGAGAGCGCCGCTGCCTACTGGGGCATCGGCACGTATTTCGGCAATGCGCGGTCGCAGAACGCCAAGGGCCATGTCCTCGGCCATGTCCGCGACCTCGGCCTTTCGTCGAAAGACCCCAATGTCCGCATCTACCAGACCACCGAGCGGCAGAACTTCCACACCGACTCATGCGACATCGTGGCGCTGCTGTGCCTGAAGACCGCGAAGTCAGGCGGCCTGTCGTCGCTGACCAGCTCGATGTCGATCTACAACGCCATGGCGACGCGCCATCCGGACCTTGTCTGGCGGCTGTTCCAGCCCATGCCGACCGACCGTCGCGGCGAAGTGCCCGAGGGCAGGCGCCCGTGGTTCGAAACCCCGGTGTACAACGAGCACCAAGGCCTGCTGTCGGCGATCTACGCGCCGCACTACGTGCGTTCGTCGCAGCGCTTTCCCGAAGCGCCACGGCTCAGTGCCGAGGACATCGCTGCGCTCGATTGCTTCGACCGATTGGCCGAGGATGCAGCGCTTCGGCTCGACATGGAGTTCCGGCCGGGCGACATGCAGTTCGTGCACAACCACACGGTGCTGCACGATCGCACCGCGTTCGAGGACTGGCCGGAGCCGGAGCGCAAGCGGCACCTGTTGCGGCTATGGCTCGCCGCCTCCGGGGCGCGTGCGCTGCCGCCGGCCTACGCCGAACGCTACGGTAGCGTGGAGATCGGCAATCGCGGCGGCATCATCTGCAAGGGCACGCGGCTGCACGCGCCGCTCGAGGCGGTGTAGCCTCCCCCATCACACCACCCCATCCGCTCGCAGCGCGGCGACTTCGTTCGCGTTGTAGCCGGCTTCCTGCAGCACCTCGTCGGTATGCGCGCCGAGCGGCGGCGGCGCGTGGTCGAGCCTGCCGCCGCCATGTTCCATCTGAAAGCCGGAACCCATCAGGCGCAACGGGCCATACTCGGTCTCCACCGTCTGCATCGCGTTGCGCGCGATGATCTGCGGATGGTCGATGATCTCCTCGACCTTCCAGATGCTGGCGCACGGCGCGCCGGCATCGTTCAGCCGCTTCTCCCACGATTTTGCATCAGCGCTGGACAGCGCGTCCTCAATGATCGCCCGCAGCGCCGTTTCGTTCTCCTTGCGCTGGAACCAGTCGCCGAACCGCGGATCGTCCAGCGTATCGGCACGGCCGATCCCCTTCATCAGCGCCTCGTACTGCTTGTCGTTGTTCACCGCGAGCAGCAGGAAACTGTCCTTGGCACGAAACAGGTTGGCAGTGACCTTGCGGCTGATCGCCTGGTTGCCGAACTGCTCCTGCCGATGCCCCGCCACGGTGAAATCCGCCACCTGGGTGGACAGGAAACTCAGGCTCGCCTCCAGCATCGATACGTCGATGTACTGCCCCTGCCCGGTATGCGTGCGCTGGAACAATGCGGATGACACCGCAAACGCGGCGGTCATGCCGGACAGCACGTCGCACACCGCGAAGCCGGCGCGGGTCGGCCCCATCTCCTTGTGTCCGGTCAGCGACATGACGCCGGACAGTGCCTGGATCTTGCCGTCGTAGCCGGCTTCGTTGCGATACGGGCCGCTGCTGCCGAAGCCGGACACCGTGCAGTAGATCAGCCGCGGATTGATCGCGCGCAGCGCGGCGTAGCCGATGCCCAGCCGGTCCATCACGCCGGGCCGGAAATTCTCCATCACCACGTCGGCGCGCGCGGCGAGCCGGTTGATGATCTCGATCGCCGCGGGCGTCTGCAGGTCGAGCGTCAGGCTGCGCTTGTTGCCGTTGATCGCCAGCCATGACGGCGCCATGCCGCGGTCGGCCCATTCGCGCGACAGCGGCGTGCGGCGCATGTCCTCGCCCTCGCGCCGCTCCACCTTGATGACGTCGGCGCCGAGCAGCGCAAGCTGGTAGCTGCCGTATGGGCCGGCGAGCACCTGCGTGAAGTCGAGGATGCGCGTGCCGGTGAACGGGCGAGGTGTTGGATCGGGGGGCATCGCGTGACCTCTGCGTTGTTGGACCTTTCCAAGCAATCACAGATTTCCGCGAATGCTGCCAGACCTGCCGGTGGAGAGAGGCAAGCAGGCAAGGCAGGCTCCACACCGAGGACGGCGCAAAGCCGTCACGCGGCCTTTTCGACTCGCAACGCGCGCGCCGCCGCCTTCTGCTCGTCGAACTCGCGCCGTCGCCGCGCCAGTTCCTCGGGGGGCATGCGCTCGAGGTCCAGGTAATCCAGCTTCCACGACGCATCCTCGCTCCAGCGCAGCGGCGACTGCATCGTCGTGCGCGGCCCCGGCGCGGCTTCCAGCACCCGCAATGCCAGCTCCAGCGTTTGCGCCTGTGATGCGGAATCGTGCGGCTTGCCGGCGCTGTTGCCGAGTGGGAAGTCGCTGAACAGGAAGCGCGGCACCGCGGCGTGCTCGACGATGTCCTTGGCGCAGCCCATCAGCACGGTGGCGATGCCGTTGGCCTCCAGGTGGCGCGCGACCAGGCTGCAGGTCTGATGGCAGACCGGGCAGTTCGGCACCAGGATGGCGACGTCGGTGCCGTCCTCGCGGCAGCGGCGAAGGATTTCCGGCGCGTCGGTTTCCACCGTGACGCGATGGCTGCGGTTGGTCGGTGCGCCGTGGAAGCGCTGGGTGACCGCGCCGATGCGACCGGCGGCGGCAGCACGCAGCAGTGCCGGCAACGGGAACCAGGTGCCGCTGTCGGTGGCGGTGGTGTGCACCCGGTCGTAGCCGATATGCGAGATGCGCAGGTCGTGCTGTTGCGAGGTGTCGCCGGAATAGACCTGGTAGAACTTCGCCCCGCCGTTGTACGGCGCGCCGGGTCCCTGGTCGCCCTTGTCCGGCCGGTACGGCGCTGCGGTGGAGATGATGGTGACGCGCGACCGGGCGAGCGGCTTGTTCAGCGGGGAGAACGGCGCCTCGATGTGGTGCGCCCAGCGGTACGGCGTGGTGTAGCCGATCGCCCGATAGTAGTCGCGCGTGCGCTGCATGTAGGTGATCGGCGAGTCGTAGTCCGGCGCAAAGCCGAGCAGGGCGTCGAGGTCGCGGTCCATGGGCTGTCTCCCTAGCGTGGACGCAGCGTATTGGAGGCCGGGGGTGGTCGGCAAATAGCGGGTGGACCGCGGTCACGTGGGGGGTCACCGGTCCGCCGCCGCGTCCCCCAGCCCTACCGCCAACCGCGCCCACGGCGTCGGCGCCAATCGGGCCAGCAGCCGCCGATCCGCCGTTACCATCTGCGCGCCACGCAACTCGGCCAGCGCGAGATAGAAGCAGTTGAGGTCGGGATGCGCCAACGCGTTGGCGATTGCCAGTGCGCGGCTCGACAATTGTACCGACGGCACCAGTTCATCGAGCAGATTGGGCAGTCCGTCCACCATCTCCATTGCCTGCTCCGCCACGGTGATGCTCAAGTCCCGTGGCCGATGTTGGCGCCCCCGCATTGACCGGCTGTTAATCCCAACCTGCGCAACTTCCCGCGAACCCATCCAACGCCCCAGCAGCGCGAGGAAATGCCAGTGACAACCAAAGCCCTGACGCGTCGATCCGTGTTCAAGACCTCGGCCGCGCTGGCCGCGACCACCCTCTTCGCGCCGCCCCTGATCGGCCGCGCCAACGCCGCCACGGTGAAGCTGAAGCTGTCCTCCTCGCAGGCCAACGATCCGAAATTCGCCAACGGCCGCGTCTATTACGACAACCTCACCAGGCACCTGAAAGCCAACAACCTCGCCGAGCAGATCGAGGTCGCGTTCTTCCCCGACAACCAACTCGGCCAGGAAATCGACGTCATCAACTCGGTCAAACTCGGCGTCATCGACCTGATGGTGTCGGGCTCGTCGATCTCCGCCAACCTCGTCCCGCTGGTCGGCACCTTTGACCTCGGCTACCTGTTCAGCAGCTTCCCGCAGCAGACCCGCGCGTTCGACGCCGGTGCCGCCAAGCCGGTCGAGGAAGCCCTGCTGAAGGGCGCCAACATCCGCATCGTCGCCTGGGCGTACAATTTCGGCTCGCGCAGCGTGCTGGCGCGCAAGCCGGTGCACGAACCGGCCGACCTCGCCGGCCTGAAGATCCGCACGCTGCCGAACCCGGTCATCACCGAATGCCTGCGCCTGATGGGCGCCGCCGCCACGCCGCTCGCCATGGGCGAAATCTACACGGCGTTGCAGGCCGGCGTGCTGGATGGGCTGGAGCACGATCCGCCACCATTGTCGCCAGCAAGTTCTTCGAGACGGCGAAATTCTACTCGCTCACCCAGCACAATTTCTCGCCGCTGGCGATCTACATGAGCAACGCCAACCTCGGCCGCATGGACCCGAAGCTGCGCGACGGCTTCCTGGAAACCGCCCAGGCGGCCGCCATCGATACGCGCGCGCATGGGCTCGCGGTCGAACAGGAGGCGAAGGCGGTGCTGGAGAAGAACGGCGTCACCATCGTCGAATGCGACCGCGATGCATTCCGTGCCCGCGTCGCCGTGCAGAGCGAGAACTTCATGAAGGCGCGTCCCGAGTCGAAGCCGATCATCGAAGGGATCCGCGCCGTCTCGGTGTGAGCAACGTCCGTGCCCGACCAGATGACTGACAGCGCAGCGGCAGCCGAACCGCCACTGTCGCCGTCCGATGCCGCGCTGCTGGCGGTCGCCGAAGCCGCGGCGACGTTCGTCCCGCATCCGATCACGCGCCCGCTGCTGGCGCTGTCCGACGCTGCGGCCGCAGTCATGCTTGGCGTGGACCTGGTCGTGGTGATCGGCTGCGTGCTGGCGCGCTCGCTGTTCAACGCACCGGTCGAATGGGCCGACGATGTGGCCCGCGGCCTGATGGTCGGCTCCAGCTTCTTCGGCGCCGCCAGCGCGATGGCGCGGCACGAAAGTCTCGGCATCGCGTATTTCGTCGATCGACTGCCGCGCGCCTGGCGCGAGGTGGTGGACGCCACCGGCGCACTGCTGGTCCTGCTGATGTCGGGCTACGTGGCGTACTACACGCTCGAATTGGGCTGGATGACCACCGGCCAGACCACCGGCTCCGGCCTGCCGCTCGAATGGACGTTCTATCCGATGGGCGGCGGCATGCTGTGCATGGCCGCCTTCGCCGGCGAGACCATGCTGCGGCGCAAGACCCTTCGGATCGTCCAGGCCGCCGCCATCCTGGCCATCGTCACCGCCGCCTACATCGCCTGGAGCGCAGTGTCGCCCGGCACGCTGCCCGGCCCCGGCGCACTGATGCTGGCTGCCCTGGTGATCACGCTGTTCGGCGGCCTGCCGATCGGCTTCGTCCTGGTGCTCGCGGCGTTGGTCTACGTGCAGACGGAAGGCACGCTACCTGGCGTCATCGTCGCGCAGCAGATGGCGCGCGGCATCGACAGCTTCGTCATGCTGGCCATCCCGTTCTTCATCCTGGTCGGCTACCTGATGGAAGCCAACGGCATGTCGATCCGGCTGATCGAGATGCTGCGACGGCTGGTCGGCGGCATGCGCGGCGGGCTGAACATGGTCATGGTGCTGTCCATGATGCTGTTCTCCGGCATCTCGGGTTCGAAGATGGCGGATGTCGCCGCGGTCGGTTCGGTGCTGATCCCCGCGGCGAAACGCTCGCGGCAGAACCCCGGCAACGCGGTCGCCCTGCTGGCCGCATCGGCGGTGATGGCAGAGACCATCCCGCCCTGCATCAACCTCATCATCCTGGGCTTCGTCGCCAACCTGTCGATCGGCGGGTTGTTCATGGCGGGCTTCCTGCCCGCCGCGCTGATGGCGGCATGCCTGCTCGCCGCATCGATCCTGTTCGGCTCGAAGGCCGGCATCGTCGGCGAGGTCGCCGTGTTCAGCGGCAAGCGCGGCATCTGGGCCGGCACCATCGTGTCTCTCGGCCTGATCATGATGATCTTCGTCGGCTTCAAGTTCGGCTTCGCCACTGCCACCGAGATCTCCGCCTTCGCCGCGCTCTACGCCATCCTCGCCGGCGCGCTGGTGTTCCACGAGCTGTCGATGCGCGACCTGTCCTGGTGCCTGGTGCAGGCGGCGAGCCGCTCGGGCCTGGTGCTGTTCATCTGCGCCGCGGCGCAGTCGCTGTCGTTCACCCTCACCATCCAGCAGATTCCCCACGCGCTCGGCCTGTTCATGGTGCACCTGTCGCAGACCGCCGGCGTCGGCACGTTCCTGCTGGTGTCCATCGCGATCCTGATCGTCATGGGCTCGGTGCTGGAAGGCGCCGCGGCACTGATCCTGTTCGGCCCGCTGCTGGTGCCGGTTGCGGCGCAGATCGGCATCGATCCGCTGCAGTTCGGCATCGTGCTGGTGATCTCGATGGGGATCGGGCTGTTCGCGCCGCCGATCGGCCTGGGCCTTCTCGGCACCTGCCTGATCGGCAACGTGGCGCTGGAGGAAACCATCAAGCCGATCTTCGCCTATCTCGGCCTGCTGCTGCTCTGCGTGTTCGTTATCGCCTTCCTCCCCGCCATCAGCACCACGTTGCCGCGTGCGTTCGGCTATTGATGGTGGCGCCCTCGCAGCCGGAGATGAGCGATGCTGAAAGTGCTGTTGACCCATCCGCCGCAGACGCTGCGCAAGTATTACGGTGCGCGTGCGACAGCCGAGTTGGGTGCATTGGTGGAACTCGTGCTGCACGCCGGCAACGAACCGCTCGGCCCGGCTGACCTGATCGAGGCGGCGCGCGATGTCGATGTGATCGTCAGCGACCGGCTGACCGCCGGGCCCGCATCGGTGTTCGCCGGGCTGCCGCGGCTCAAGGCGTTCCTGCGCTGCGCCGTCGATATCCGCAACATCGATGTCGCGGCGGCATCGGCCGCCGGCGTGCTGGTCACCCATGCCACGCCCGGCTTCATGGCATCGGTGAGCGAGCTTGCCATCGGCTTCATGATCGATCTGTCGCGTGGCATCTCGCGCACCACCGCCGACTATCGGGCGGGCCGGCAGCCGGACGCACGCGTCGGCCGCGAGCTGGCGGGCAGCACGGTAGGGATCATCGGTTACGGCGACATCGGCCGCCATCTCGCGCCGATTGCGGCGGCACTCGGCATGGTCGTGCTGGTCACCGATCCCTATGCGACGGTCGAGGACCCGAGGTTCAGCCAGGTGGCGATGGACGATCTGCTGGCACGCTCGGATTACGTGGTGTGCCTGGCCAACGCGACGGAAGCGACGGAGAACCTGATCGGCGCCGCCGCGCTGGCACGGATGCAGCGAACGGCATTCTTCATCAACCTGTCGCGCGGCAACCTGGTGGATGAGGCGGCCCTGATGGCCACGCTCACCGAGGGCCGCATCGCCGGCGCCGCGCTGGATGTCGGCCGCGCGACCGACCAGATGCCGACCCCATGGCTCGGCCGCCTGCCCAGCGTGATCGCCACGCCGCATATCGGCGGCCTGACCCCGGCGGCGATCGAGCACCAGGCACTCGACACGGTCCGCCAGGTCGCCGCCCTGGTGCGCGGAGACGTGCCGCCGGGCGCCGTCAATCCCGAGCATTGGACGCGGCGCGCCTGACTGCCGCGATCATTCAGGAGGACGCCATGTCCGGCAGCAGGTCGCGCCTGACCCGGTAGAGGATCCGCTGGCGCTATTCAGCTTGGCAGCAAGCAAGGATTCTAACATGGAGAAGGCCGAGGGCCACACAGGGCCACGGAGTTAGACGATTGCGCCGCGCGCCAAGCACCACACGGCTTGCTGCTCCGCGGCCCTCCGTGGCCCTCCGTGGTCCCCGGCGTCCTTTGTGTCGAATCCCGACCGCAGCAGCCCGCCCCGGCGTCCGCCATATCCGATAACCTTGACAGATATTATAACTAACGGCATAGTGCCACCATGGACAGCAATCCGGATCCCCAGAGCCTCGGCCTCACCTACCTCCTCCCCAGGGATACCTACTGGCAGCTCATCAACACGCTGCGCACCAGCCTGCCG
>DATAPW010000172.1:0-10225 GCA_036265005.1 Acetobacteraceae bacterium
CGCCGATCGAGGAGACCACCGTCGAGGATTTCGACCGACTGTTCGCGGTCAATGTCCGCGCTCCCTTCTTCCTCGTGCAGCAACTCCTCCCGATCCTGCATGAAGGCAGCAGTATCGTGCTCCTGTCATCGCTGGCGGCGCGGGCTGCCGTCGGCACGCTCTATGCCTACGCCGCGACCAAGGGTGCCGTCGACACGCTCGTGAAGCATTTCGCCGCGGCGCTCGGGCCGCGAGGCATCCGCGTGGACGCTGTCGCGCCGGGCGTCGTCCAGACCGGCATGTCGAACTTCACCAAGACAGACACGGGACGCGACTTCACACTCGGCATGCAGGCCCTGAAACGTCTCGCCAAGCCGGACGATATCGCCGGTGCGGTGGCATTCCTCGCATCCGGTGACGCCCGCTGGATCACTGGTGACACGATCCAGGTCGACGGTGGTTCGAAGATCTGAGGGTTGAGTTGGCCGGGCATGGGGGACGACGTCGGTCAGCACTCTCGCGCCGTCGCCCCGCTTCGCAACGAAGACACATGACCATGGCGGCTGCGGAAACGTCTCAGCCGCCGGTAGCCATCCGATCGAGCACGGTCACCGCCTCACTCGGCAGCTTCAGGTCGGCCGCCGCCAGGTTCTCACGCAGATGCCCGACCGAGGAGGTGCCGGGGATCAGCAAGATATTGGGTGCGCGCTGGAGTAGCCACGCAAGCGCCACCTGCATCGGCGTGGCACCGAGCCCCCCGGCGACATCCGAAAGTGTTGTTGATTGCAACGGCGTGAATCCGCCGAGCGGGAAGAACGGCACATAGGCGATGCCGTTACGGGCCAGCGCGTCGATCAGCCCATCGTCGTCGCGGTGCGCGAGATTGTATTGGTTCTGTACGCAAACGATCTCCACGATCCCACGCCCTTCCTCGATCTGCCGGGACGTCGCATTGCTCAGCCCGATATGACGCACCAGGCCTGTCCGCTGCAGCTCGGCCAACGCGGTCAGCGGCTCCTCTATCGGGCCTTCGGCGGGCCCGTGGACGTCGAACATGAGGCGCAGGTTGACCACATCGAGCGCCTCGAGGCCGAGATTGCGCAAATTGTCATGCACCGCGCTCGCGAGGTCGGCCGCCGAAAAGGCGGGGTTCCACGAACCGTCCGCGCCGCGCCCTGCACCGATCTTGGTGACGATCACCAGATCGCGGCGATACGGATGCAGCGCCTCGTGGATGAGCTGATTGGTGACGTACGGACCGTAGAAGTCGCTGGTGTCGATGTGGTTGACGCCGCTCGCCACCGCCTCGCGCAGCACGGCGAACGCGCCGTCGCGGTCCTTCGGCGGCCAGAACACGCTCGGTCCCGCGAGTTGCATCGCGCCGTAGCCGAGGCGTGTCACGGTGCGGTCGCCAAGCGTGAAGGTTCCGGTCTTGCTGATGTCGATCATGGCCTGTCTCCTTGCGGTCGACCGGGAATGTAGGCAAGCTCCGCCGCATGGCCGCGCAAGGTCTCGGGGCTCCTCCCCCCTCCACCGGCAGGAGATAGGCCAGAACGCCAGCGGTGACGCGATATGGCATCAGGGAATAAAGATGCGCTCGCGCTGGTCTAGCTCTGGTGTCGACCGAGTGTCCAGCGGTCCTCGGCGATGGCAGCGTCTTGTGCTCAGGCGCACCAGCGCAGATCGGCGTCCAGCGTTCCTTGCTCGATCAACGAGGAAAGCGCATTCAGCCTGATCAGGCTTGCCGAACGCCTGAAATCCGGATTATCGAAATCGATGCCGCGCAACCCGATCGCGAGCGAGGAGATCGAATCACCAAGGCTGTACAGTGGCTGATGGTTCGGAGCGAACTTGCGAAACATAGAGAAATCCACTCGGTATGAGCGGCCATCTGGCGGTGCCGCGCGATTGATGCTGACGGAGGTACCGGGCAAGGCCGCGGCGGCCGCCTCGGCAAGTTCACGCACCTGATGGTTTCGCTCGTCCGAGCCGACGTTGATCACCAGCATGTGTCCGCCATCTGCTACCTTTCGTACGATCGCCCATTCTATCGCACGCGCCATGTCACGCACATCGATCAGCGGACGCCACGGCGTGCCGTCACTCAGCACGGTGATCTCCCCTGAGGTGAGCGCGCAGGCGGCGAAATCATTTAACACCAGATCCAGGCGCAGCCGGGCTGACATGCCGCAGGCGGTTGCAAAGCGCAAGCACGTGGTGGTCATCCCATTGAGGTCCATCTGCCTGAGCCCCTGCTCCGTCATGACCTTTGAGCGGGCATAGGCGGTGAGCGGATTGAGGGTGTCGCTTTCCTGCCGCGCTTGGCTGCCGGCCGCACCGTACACACTGCAGCTCGATGCGTACACGAAATGGCTAACGCGGCTGGCAGCAGCGAGGCCGGCGAGACGCAGGCTAGCACGATGGTTGATCGCATCGGTCGCCGCCTGGAAGCGATTGCCGATCGGATCGTTGGAAACTGCCGCGAGATGTACGACAGCATCCACGCCATTCAGCAGCGCGGCCGGAAGGTCGCGCACATCGCCAAAGTATTGTCTGTTCAGCAGCGTTTCCGGCGCACGGGAACCTGTGGTGAGGCACCCGGCAAATAGGCCGCTGTCGTAGCCGATCAGCTCAGCGTCCGGACGGTGTTGTCGCAGATAGCGAACCACCACCGGACCGACGTAGCCCATGTTGCCAGTGATTAGCACGCGCATAACCGCCTCGTACGATCGCGCCCAAAAAATTGGGGCCTGCACGGCACGGATGCGATCACAGCTGCTCGATAATCATTACCTTGCATCCAGAATGATTACCTTGCGTCCAGCCCGTGCTATTCCCCGGCGGGCGCAGGAGGTCGCATGTCGACCAACGGGGTACGTCACGCGGCGGTGACGGGCGCGGGCAGCGGTATCGGCCGCGCTATCGCTCTGGCGCTGCTGGAGGAAGGCATGCTCGTCTGGTTGATCGGGCGCGATCGGGACAAACTTGAGCATGTCGCCAAGCAAGGGCGCGGGCGCGCCAGGCTGATCACCGCCGATCTCGCCACCTCCGATGGCATTTCCAAGGTCGCGGCGGCGCCGGGACCGCGACTGGACGTCCTTGTTCACAGTGCCGGCGGCTACCTGCGCGGTGATTGGGCATCGATCGGCGCTGATGAGTGGGCAGCGCTCGAGCGCGTGAACTTGCACGCGCCTCTGCTGCTGACCGCGGCCTGTCTGCCGGGTCTACGCGCGGCCCGTGGACAGGTGGTGTTTCTAAACTCATCGGCCGGATTGCGTGCCGGCGCAGGAGTGGGGGCCTATGCCGCGAGCAAGCATGCGTTGAAGGCAGCGGCGGATGCATTGCGGCAGGAGGTGAACGGCGATGGTATCCGCGTGCTTAGCATCTTTCCGGGACGTACCGACACTGCTATGCAGCGCGAGATACTGGCAATGGAGCAGCGGACCGCGCCATATGGTACGCTCCTGCGGCCTGAGGACGTAGCAAGCATGGTGATCGCCGCGTTGAAGCTGCCTGCGACGGCAGAGGTCACGGATATCATCATGCGGCCGATGCAGGCTTTGTGAGATCGCACCAAGCCGCTTAACTTGCTGTGAAGCACGGAGTCGTTAGGTGCGTCCATTCGGCGCGTAACCCGAGGTTCCTGGAAAATGCTACCCGCAAGCCCTACGTCGCCGTGGGGTTGATGTGCGCGTCCTACTACCGACGTATCGCAGGTGCGATGGCCAAGGCGGGCATAATTGTCATCGTAGCGCGTCTACTGGGCGAAGCGGGCGTCGGTCCGTGCTGCATCGGGGAATCGTGAATGCGAGGGGTCGTACCGAGCGCGAGGGGTCGTAGCGAGTGCCGGTCTTGTGGTGAGGAGCTGCATCCGCTGATTGATCTCGGAGTCTCGCCGCTCTGCGAGAGCTTTCTCAGCGAGGAGCAGGCGAACTGCAGCGAGATATTCTACCCACTCGACGTGAAGCTCTGTCAGGAGTGCTGGCTCGCGCAGATCGGCGAGTTCGTTGCGCCAACCGAGATCTTTGCTGAATATGCCTATTTCTCGTCCTACTCACAGGCGTGGCTGGATCATGCAAGCGAATATTGTGCCGCGGCCATCAAGCGCTTCGACCTGAATCGCGACAGCTTCGTGCTGGAGGTCGCTAGCAATGATGGCTATCTGCTGCGCAACTTCGTTGCGCAAAGCATTCCCTGTCTCGGCATTGAGCCGGCAGCCAACGTGGCCCGCGCGGCCGAGGCAATCGGAGTGCAGACGCGCGTTGCCTTCTTCGGCAAGGAGCTCGCTCGGGAACTGGCGGCGAACGGTCAGAGAGCCGACCTCATTATTGGCAACAACGTGTTGGCGCAGGTGCCCGACCTCAATGACTTTGTGGCGGGCCTACGGCACGCGTTGAAGGACAATGGTGTATTGACGCTCGAATTCCCGCATCTGGGCCGGCTGATTGCAGAAAATCAGTTTGATACAATCTATCATGAACACTTCTCATATTTCACTTTGATGTCGGTCGAGCGTGTCTTCGAACGTCACGGCCTCAGGGCGTTCGACGTGGAACAATTGTGGACGCATGGCGGCAGTCTGCGCGTGTACGCCTGCCGCACTGAAGCGACGCACACAGAAGCAGACGGCGTAGACGAGGTCCGAGCGCTGGAGCGGATAGAGAGGCTGAACGATCCAATGACATTCGTCGGGTTTAGTCGCCGCGTGGCGGAGACCAAGTGGAAACTGCTGGAGTTGCTGATCTGCTGCAAGCGGCAAGGCGCACGCATGGTCGGCTACGGTGCACCCGGCAAGGGCAACACGTTGCTCAACTACTGCGGCATCCGGACCGACCTGATCGATTTCACTGTCGATCGCAATCCCTACAAGCACGGGCGGCTGTTGCCAGGCTCGCGTATCCCTGTCTTGCCACCGGAACGTCTCGACTCCGCACGGCCCGACTACGTTCTGATCCTACCCTGGAATCTGCGGGAAGAGATCATGCAACAGCTCGGTCATGTGCGGAGCTGGGGTGGTCGCTTTATCCTACCAATTCCGGAGCCGGTGATACTCTGATGATGTCGCCGGGAATGGAGATGGTTCCATGAAAGTGGTGTTGTTCTGCGGCGGCCAGGGGCTGCGCATGCGCAGCGGCCAAAGCGATGATGTACCTAAACCCATGGTTCCGCTGGGGAACCGGCCGATCCTCTGGCATCTGATGAAGTATTATGCCCATTGGGGTCACAAGGACTTTATCCTCTGTCTTGGCTACAAGGGTGCCAGCATCAAGCAGTTCTTCGTCGCGTACCAGGAGTGGATCTCCAACGACTTTGTCCTGACGGCCGGCGGTCGCAACATCGAGCTGGTGCGCCGGGACATGGACGACTGGCGCATCACGGCAGTCGACACGGGGCTCGACGCCACGATTGGCGAGCGCCTGCTTGCCGTACGCCCGTACCTCGAGGGCGAAGAGACATTCCTCGCCAACTACAGCGATGGGCTCACCGATTGCCCTCTGCCGGCGATCATCGACCGGCTGCACGAGACTCAGGCGGTGGCTGCATTCATGGTGGTCCGGCCGAGCATTTCGCTGCACTTCGTAAACCATGCGCCGGACGGGGTTGTGACCGGGGTGCTGAATGCCGAGCAAGCGGATAAATGGGTAAATGCGGGGTTCTTTGCGTTCCGCGGCGAGATCTTTGACTACATGCGTCCGGGCGAGGAGCTGGTGGCGGAGCCGTTCGCAAGACTGATCGTCGAGCGCAAGCTGGCTGCCCTGCCGTACTCCGGCTTCTGGCGCTGCTGCGATACCTTCAAAGACCTGCAGACGCTGGAGTCGCTGCTGCGCGGCGGTCACGCACCATGGGAGCTGTGGCGGCGATATGCGCCGGACCACCGCCCACGGCAATCGGCACCACTGCATCCGCTGGTGGTGTGACGTGCTTCCATTTGGGTTTCTCCCTGAAAGCTATGGGCCGCTGGCGATCCTGTGTCTTGGCGCGCACGCGGACGATATCGAGATCGGCGCTGGCGGGACCATTCTGACTCTGCTGGAGCGGCATCCAGGTAGCCGCGTACTCTGGGTCGTCTTCTCGGCAAAGGAGCATCGTGAGGCGGAGGCCCGTGGCAGCGCGACGGCGATGTTACGAAAGGCCGCCAACGCAGAGGTCGCAATCCATCAGTTTCGGGACGGCTTCTTCCCAAGCGATTGGGCGCACATCAAGCAGACGTTCGAAGGGCTCAAACCGTTCGCGCCCAACGTGATCCTCACGCACTACAAAGCCGATCACCACCAGGACCACCGCATCATATCGGAGCTCACGTGGAACACCTTCCGCGACCACCTTGTTTTCGAATATGAGGTGCTGAAGTACGATCCTGATCTCGGCAATCCGAACCTGTTTGTCCCGCTGTCACAGGAGAAAGCCGAGACGAAGCTCGAGGTTCTTTGGAATTATTTCACCAGTCAGCGGCAAAAACGCTGGTTCGCCAGCGAGAATTTCATGGCGATGATGCGGGTGCGCGGTGCTCAAGCCGCGTCGCCCTCGGGGCTAGCCGAAGGCTTCTATGTGTCGAAGTGCGTACTGCATGGATGAACGGCGGCAATCTGTCGAGTGCAAGCGGGGCGCGCAGACCGTTGTGCTGCTGCAGACGCATTATCTCAACCGTGCATTGTTGCGGATGTTCAGCGAGCTCTCCTGCGCGATGCCGGAAACGGCGACGAAGGTCTTGATGCACCTGCCGCCAAACCGGTCGAAGCCGCGCGAGCTGGCACGATTGCCGCACCATTTCGTGACTACGCCGGAAATTCGCGAGCCAACCTATGTCCGAAAATCGAATGGTCCAGGCTGGGCAATCTGGCGTGGAGGTCACGTCGACCTGATCGCCCTGCACTTCTTTAGGGCGCATCCGGTCTATGCTTACTACTGGTTCATTGAATACGATGTACGATTCAGCGGCGAGTGGCGGACGTTCTTGACCGCCTTCCAGGACAGCGATGCCGATTTCCTGAGCACCAGCATTCGGCGTGCCTCGGATGATCCAAACTGGATGCATTGGCCGTCGCTGCATCCTCCGGACGGGGCGGGGCCGCTGGCTGCCGATGAGATGTTGTGCAGCTTCATGCCGATCTACCGCATTTCGCAGCGTGGGCTGCGATCGATCGATCAAGCCTATCGCAACGGCTGGACCGGCCATTGCGAGGCAGTATGGCCGACGGTTCTGCATCGCTCCGGGTATAGGCTGGAAGATATCGGCGGGGACGGCGAATTCGTTCGGCCATGGAACCTAGACCGCTTCTATACCAACAATCCCTCCGATCCGGAGTTGGCGCCGGGCTCGCTCGTGTTTCGCCCGGTCCGCTGGATGACGGGTTCGAGCCGAAACCGACTGTGGCACCCGGTGAAACCACTGTCACACAAGTTGCGCGAGGACGCGCGGCATGTCTGGGTTAGCGTGAAGCCTTACCTTCCGTGGGTACGGCCAGTGGTGAATCTGCCATCGCTCAACCCGCCGCCTTGCGAAGAGGAGGCCACTCGAGATCTTTCTTAGCAACCACTGTCACTGGGAGCGGCCACTTGATGCCCAGTGCCTCATCGTCGAAGCGACAGCCATCGGCGAAGTCGGGCCGGTACGGCACATCCATCTGGTACAGAACCTCGCAATCATCTTGCAGCGTCTGAAAGCCATGCGCGCAGCCCGCCGGAATGTACAGCGACACTTCGCCATGCGCATCGAGCCGGAAAGACTGCCAGTGCAAATAACTTGGCGAATTCGGACGCAGATCGGCGACCACATCATAGATAGCGCCATGAACGCAGCGAACAAACTTCGTTTCGTCATGCGGCGAGCGCTGGAAGTGCATCCCTCGCAGTGTGCCAGCCTTCCGCGTGACAGAGAGGCTCTGCTGTACGAACTCCGTCCTAAGGCCGGCGGCGGCGAATTTCTCGCGGCAGAACAAGCGGGCGAAAGAGCCACGGTCGTCCTCAAGGCGTTCCAACCGCACCGCGATCAACCCATCGATTCCAGTGGTCTCGAATCGCAACCGGCGTACTCCGGTTCTGTTGTATGGAGGCGATTATGCCAGACCTCGGCGGGGAACTCTATAAACACGTTGAGGCGCTGTTCCCAATATGCCGCAGCATTACTGGTGAAGGATTGCGCGAGACGCTACGCTATATCGAGCGGCTGTTGCCGTTGGAAGTTCGCGAGGTGCCAAGTGGGACCAGGGTCCTCGACTGGACGGTCCCTCCCGAATGGACCATCCGTGATGCGTTCATCGCCACACTTGGCGGCAGGCGCGTGGTGGACTTCAGGCGCAACAACCTGCACATCCTGCAATACAGCACGCCAGTCGATCGGGTTGTCACGCAGCAGGAGCTCGCTGCACACCTGTACAGCCTGCCTGATCAGCCTGACCTGATCCCGTATCGGACTGCCTATTATGGTGACGCCTGGGGCTTCTGTGTTGCAGATCGCGACCGGCAAGCGCTGACTGACGATAGCTACCATGTGCGGATTGACAGTACGCTGGCGCCCGGTAACCTCAGTTATGGCGAATGCTTCCTGCCTGGTAGCTCGAGCAACGAGGTGCTGTTCTCGGTCCATTGCTGCCATCCTTCGCTCGCCAACGACAATCTTTCATCGATTGCCGTCGCGATAGAGCTGGCGCGATGGCTGATGCGAGCGCCACGGCGCTGCAGTTACCGCCTGTTGTTCACGCCGGGAACGATCGGCGCGATTGCGTGGCTGCATGCCAATCGTGATTGTGTGCATCGTATCGAACACGGTCTGGTGCTGACTTGCCTCGGTGATCCCGCGCCCATTTCCTACAAGCGCACGCGCCGCAGCAATGCGGCAATCGACCGATACGCCGCGGCCGTGTTGCGAGAAGAAGGGCACGCCCATCGTGTGCATCCGTTCATGCCCACCGGCTACGATGAACGTCAGTATTGTTCGCCCGGGTTCAACCTCCCGGTCGGCTGTCTGATGCGCTCGCCTGGAGGGACCTTTCCCGAGTACCACACATCGGCTGACAACCTGGATCTAGTTCAGCCCGGAGCATTGGCAGACTCGCTCCGTATATTGCAGCGGATCCTGCATCTGATCGAACGGGACGAGGTCTGGCGCAATGCTTCGCCTTATGGCGAGCCGCAACTCGGCAGGCGCGGTCTCTATGCGCCGATCGGCGGGGAACTATCTACGCAGGCTTACGACCAAACGACCTTGCTTTGGGTGTTGAATCTGTCCGACGGCGAACATTCGCTGTTCGACATCGCCGAACGCTCGGGTCGGCCGTTCGACGCCGTCGTCGCCGCTGCGGAGGCTCTGGCCAAGGCGGGACTGTTGCAACGCGATTAACTAGTCGAGAACGGTACGCGATAGCCGCAGTGGCGGCCTTGTCAAACGTCTCGCGCAGGCCGTCGAGCGCGCCGCCCTCTACTGCTGGGTCTCGACTGCAGACCAGTCCTGTGGCCGCCTGCTGGCGCCGCTTGGTGCTTGTGCCTGAATGCAGTCAGCCGCTTATGGGGCAAGTGAGTGCGATGAACGGGCAATGTCAGCCGTCGCCACCGGTCCGATATGGCTGGCATATTCCTTGGCGACCCAGTCGATGAACACGCGGACCCGCAGGCTGAGCTGGCGACTGCGCGGGTAGAGCACGTAGACCGACGTTGGCGAGGGCGGGGTGTCAGGCAGGCATTCCACCAGCGTGCCGTCGGCAAGGTCCTGCTCGACGGAATAGCGGGGCACCTGAATCAGGCCGAGGCCCTGCAACGCGGCTGCCCTGTAAGTGTCGGCGCCATTGACCGACAGAACGGAGGGCAGCGCCACGGTCCTGCGAACACCGTTCACCATGAACTCAAGTGGCAACGCACCGCCGGTCGCCGAGGAGCGGAAGCCAATCATCCGATGGCCCTCGAGCGCGTCCCACCGCCGTGGCATGCCGAAGCGGCCGACGTACTCGGCCGATGCCACGGTCGTCTCGGGCAGAATGGCGACACGGCGCGCGATCAGGTCGCCCTCCTTCAGTTCGCCAGCGCGCAACACGCAGTCGATGCCCTCGCGGACGAGATCGACGAAGCGGTCGCCCTCGCCCAGGAACAGTTCCAGATCCGGATAGGCGGCGAAAAACCGGGGCAGGGCGGGCACGATGAAGCGCCGCGCTTGGGTGCCCTGGACATCAACGCGCAGCAGGCCGCGCGGCCGGGCGCCGCGGAAGGCGCTTTCGGCTTCCTCGATATCGTCGAGGATCGACTGGCAGCGCCG
>DATAPW010000173.1:0-4307 GCA_036265005.1 Acetobacteraceae bacterium
TGCCCAGTACGCCCGCCGACCAGAGCGAGGGGGTCGTACGCGGCGTGCTGGAGATCTGCCAGATGGCGGGCGTCGCGCCCAGCGAGGTGGACTTCCTGTTCCACGGCACCACCGTTGCCACGAACATGGTGATCGAGCGCAAGGGTGCGGAAGTCGGCATGATCACCACACGCGGCTTTCGCGACATCCTGCATATGGCCCGCCACAAGCGGCCGCACAATTTTTCCCTGCAGTTCGATGTGCCGTGGCAGTCCAAGCCGCTGGTCAAGCGCCGTAACCGCATCGTGGTGAGCGAGCGGATCATGCCACCTGACGGCGCGATCGAGACGCCGTTGGCGATCGACGAGGTGGAGCGCGCGGCGGAGCTGTTCGCTAAGCGCAAGCTCGATGCGATCATCGTGGCGTTTCTGTTCTCGTTCCTCAATGACAGCCACGAGCAGCAGGCTGCCGAGATTGTGCGGCGTGTGTTGCCGCACGCTTACGTGTGCACCTCGTCCGAGGTGGTCAACGTGCTGCGTGAATATGAGCGGTTCTCCTCCTGCGCGATGAACGCTTATATCGGACCGACGACCTCGCATTACCTCAGCCAGCTTGAAGGGCGGCTGCGGGAACATAGTGTGCAAGCGGTGGTGCGCATCATGCAGTCCAATGGTGGCATCTCGACCGTCGCGAACTCGCGGCGCCGGCCGGTGGGACTGCTGCTTTCGGGGCCGGTAGGGGGCGTGATAGGCGGCCGCTGGACCGGTGAGGCTTGCAGCACCGGCAACGTCATCACCATCGATATCGGCGGCACCTCCGCCGATATCAGCGTGATCCAGGACGGCGAGCTGCGCATCAAGAACCCGCGCGACACCGAGGTGGCGGGACTTCCGGTGCTGGTGCCGATGATCGACATCGATACGATTGGCGCGGGCGGCGGCTCGATCGCCTATGTCGATGCGGGCGGCGCGTTTCGTGTCGGCCCGCGTTCGGCGGGTGCGGATCCCGGTCCGGCCTGCTACGGACGTGGCGGCACGATGCCGACAGTGACCGACGCTCAGGTGGTTCTCGGGCGGCTTGACCAGGAGCAGTTCCTCGGCGGTGACCTCCAGATCGAACCCGCGCTGGCGCACCAGGCGATCGAGACCGGCATCGCCGCCCGTCTCGGACTTTCCACCGTCGACGCGGCCCTCGGTATTCTGAAGGTCGTCAACAACAACATGGCGTTGGCGATCAACGCAAATTCGGTGGCCAAAGGTATCGACCCACGGAACTTCACACTGATGGGCTTTGGCGGCGCCGGGCCGCTGCACGCTGTCGCACTCGCCGAAATGATCCATGCGAAGGACGTCATCTCGCCGCTGCATCCCGGCATCACCGCGGCGATGGGTCTGTTGGTGACCGAACTACGCTACGAATATACACGTTCGGTGCTGACCGTGCTGAGCACGGCGACAGCGGACGAGTTCGTGGCGCTCAATGAGGCGCTGGCGGCATTGGAGCAGGAAGCGGCCACGCAACTTGCCGCCGACGGCATCGCGCCGGAGCGGCGGTGCTTCACCCGCATCGCCGAATGCCGTTATGTCGGCCAGGGTTTTGAACTTCGCGCGCAAATACCTGCCGAACCGCTGACGGCCGAGAACGTCGGCGTGGTAATCACGAGTTTCTATGCCGCGCACAAGCAGGTTTACGGCCACGCATTCGAGGATCAACTGGTTGAGGTATTGACGCTGCGCGTGGTGGCGTCGGCCGACGTGGAAAGACTGAGGCTGCCGGACCTGGAACAGGGCGGCCGCAGCGACCCGGCCGCGGCGCGGCTCTATATGCGCGAGACCATTTTCGACGACGGCAGCGCGGTGCCTACGCCGCGCTATCAGCGCAGCAAGCTGCTCAATGGCGACACGGTGAACGGCCCGGCCCTCATCGTGCAGCATAACTCGACGACGCTGGTACCGCCTGGATACCGCGCGGCCGTGCTCTCGCACGGCGACATGCACATCGTTCGCATTTGACGCCCAACGCACGCAAAGGTCACGACACCATGAGCCAGGAAGTCGATCCGATCACGCTACAGGTCGTCAGCGGCGCGCTGCACTCCATCGCCGAACAGATGGGCAATGTGCTGTACCGCATGTCGTACTCCTCGATCATCCGCGAGAGTCAGGACCTCGGCGCGGGTCTGTTCGATACAAAGTTCCAGACGCTGTGCGAATCCGATTCCACGCCGATGCACATCGGCTCGCTGCCCGGGTATTTGCGCGGCATCGAGAAGTCGATCCCGCTCGGCGGCTGGCAGCCGGGCGATTGCGTGATCCACAATCATCCGTATTTCGGCGCCAGCCACTCGCCCGACATCGCCATCGTGATGCCGGTTTTTTTCGACGACGCACTGGCCGGATTTTCGGCCAACACAGCGCACCATGTCGATATCGGCGCGGCCACGCCCGGCCTGATCATCGACGTGCCGGACATGTACGCCGAAGGCATGCTGCTGAATGCGCTGAAACTTTTTGAAGGTGGCAAGCGGAACGAATTCCTGTGGAAGTATATCCGCGACAACACGCGGGTTCCTGGTCTTGTCATGGGTGACCTGGAGGCGCAGATCGCGTCCGCTGAGCTCGGCGTGCGGCGATTCCAGGAACTGCTGGCAAAATACAGCCAGCCGGTCGTCATGCAATGCTGCAAGCAACTGATGGATTACTCGGAAGCCGCGCTGCGCCGTGAACTGGCGAAAGTGCCGGACGGCGACTACGTCGCTGAAGGCTTCCTGGATGACGACGGACGGAACCGCGGCGTGCATCTGCCAGTCAAGGTCACTGTGCGCGTGCGCGGCGACAGCGTGGAAGTGGACCTGACCGGGTCGAGTCCGCAGGTGCCGACCGCGTTCAACGTGCCGTTCGAGGGCAGCACCAAGGTCGCCTGCTATTTTGCCTTCCGGGCGTTGCTGCTGGATACCTACACGATAGCGGACCATATCCCGGCCAACGAGGGGAGTTTCCGTCCGGTGAAGGTGACGGCGCCGCTCGGCTCGATCTACAACCCGATCGCCCCGGTTGCGGCCGAGGCGCGCTTCTCCCAAATTCAACGGGTTGTCGATCTGATCATCAAGGCCCTGGCGCCGGTCGTACCAGACAAGTGTACGGGCGGGAACGCGGCGACGCTTTCGTTTGCCGCATACTCCGGCGTGCGACCGAGCGGCGACTACTGGGTATTTCTTGAAGTAAACGAGGCCGCCATGGGCGGACGCCCGGCCTCCGACGGGCCGGACACGGTCGAGGAACTGATGCGCAACACCCGCAACAATCCGCTGGAGGATCTCGGCATGCACTTGCCGCTGATCTGTGACCGTTACGAAGTGCGTGACGATGTGTTCCCTGGCGCGGGCAAGTTCCGCGGCGGCCAGGGCGTGGTGAAGTCTCAGCGGTTCCTTTCGCCGGGCTTCGTGACGCATGAGGCGGACCGGCACGACGACGCGCCGTGGGGCATTTTCGGCGGCAAGGCCGGTCACGGCGGCAAGGTGGAGATCCACGACGTCAGCCGCCCGGGCGAGGTCAAGTCGATGCCCGCGAAGTTTTCCGGCCTGCGGGTGGCCGCGGGCGAAACCGTAACCTACTTCTCTCCGGCGGGCGGAGGCTATGGCGATCCGCTCGACCGCGACCCGGCGAAGGTGCTCGACGACGTGCTCGACGACTTCATCACGATCGCGCACGCGGCCGATGTGTACGGTGTGGTGCTTGACGAGGTGGATGATGGCTACGGCTACGCGGTGAATACCACGAGCACACAGGCGCTACGGGCGAAGTTGCGCGTGCGCGGAAGCTAGGCCGTTCGCGTGTCGGCGCAAGATAGAGATGTCACTCGGCGCGCAAAGTAGAGATGACCCCTCGGCTGCGGACATAGCTTTGCGAAACGCCATGTGAGCCAAACGCTGGGTGCGGACGAGGGGTCAAGGGCCGAAGCCGGCGTACCGGTGCGCGCAGCGCAGCCCTTGAGGCCCTCGTCCGCACCTAGCATCATGGAGCATCCAGGTGTCTGACAGTCTCGGAGGCGATGCGCGGCGAGCCACCCGGTCGCTGCCGGTTCTTCGTCGGCATTCCAGGCGCTTCTAAATTGTTCGGCGGTCGGCCCCGCGCAGGATCGTAGCGACGCTGGTTCCGGTGCACACGAGGCCATGACCCGACGCGGCAACCGATCAGCTAGGGTGAAGCTTGCGCTGCATCTCTGGCCCGCATGATGGTCTGCCGGCTCGTGTCATACCGCTTCGCCAGGGCCGATACGCTGGCGCCGACGGCGAGCTGCTGCTGCACCGCCGCACGCTGAACCCCTGT
>DATAPW010000174.1:0-34316 GCA_036265005.1 Acetobacteraceae bacterium
AGAAACGCAGGAAGCCATAGCCGCCCATCTTCAGCAGTACGCCGGCGAGGATGACTGAACCAGCGGTAGGCGCCTCGACATGCGCGTCAGGCAGCCAGGTGTGCACCGGCCACATCGGTACCTTCACCGCGAACGAGGCGAAGAACGCGAGGAACAGCCAGTTCTGCATGCCGGCCGGCATCGGTGTCTTCAGCAGCACCACGATGTCGGTGGTGCCGGCCTGGAACCACATCGCCAGCAGTGCCAGCAGCATCAGCACCGAACCGGTCAGCGTGAACAGGAAGAACTTGAATGCCGAATAGACACGACGCGGACCGCCCCAGATGCCGATGATCAGGAACATCGGCAGCAGCACGCCCTCGAAGAACACGTAGAACACCACGAAGTCCAGCGCGCAGAACATCCCCACCATCATCGTCTCGAGGATGAGGAAGGTGAGCATGTACTCGCGCACCGAGCGCGTGATGGAATCCCAGCTTGCCAGGATGCAGATCGGCGTCAGCAAGGTGGACAGCAGGACGAACAGCACGGAAATGCCGTCGACGCCCAGCTTGTAGCCGACGCCGTATTCCGGCAGCCAGGGGATCTCTTCGACGAACTGGAAGCCGGCTTCACCGGTATCGAACTTCACCCACAGCACCAGCGAAAGCACCAGCACGATCAGGCTGGTCCACAGCGCGGTCCATCGCGCGTTCGAGGCAACCGTCGCCTCGTCGCCGCGCACCGACATGATGATCAGGCCGCCGACCAGCGGCAGCCAGGTGATCAGCGACAGGATGGGGAAACCCGCTGCGTTCATCTGGGTCACCGGGACAGCAGGAACAGGCCGACCAGCACGACGACGCCGATCAGCATGACAAAGGCATAGACGGCGAGCGATCCGGTCTGGATCCTGACGGCCTGGCGCGAGCCATCGACGGTGAGTTCCGCCAGGCCATTCGGTACGCCGTCGATAATCGTCGCATCGCCGGTCTGCCAGAGCACGCGCGACAGTCGCAGCAACGGCTGCACGAAGATCGCATCATACAACTCGTCGAAATACCACTTGTTCAGCAACAGCAGATAGATGCCGCGGAACGATGTCGCCAGGCGCATCGGCAGCAACGGGAAGAACATGTACATCACGTAGGCCAGTGCGATGCCCGCCAGGCCGAAGACCAGCGGAGCCATCTCGGCCCACGCCGGCACATGCTCCAGAGAAGCCAGGACATGGTTGGACGGCGCATTGAAGATGCTGCCGTTCCAGAATGCCTGCCAGTTCTCGCCGATGAACCAGGGATCCAGCAGCTTGCCCGCGACCACGGCGCCGGTGGCCAGGATCAGCAGCGGCACGATCATCACGGCCGGGCTTTCGTGGACGTGTTCCAACACATGGCGGTCGGCGCGCGGCTTGCCATAGAACGTCATGATCAGCAGGCGCCACGAATAGAATGCGGTGAGGAATGCCGCCAGCACGGTGCAGACGAAGCCGTACATCCCGACGCCGGTGCCGGAGGCATACGCGGCGGAGATGATGGCGTCCTTCGAGTAGTAGCCGGCGAACGGCGGGATGCCGGAGAGCGCCAGGTTGCCAACCCACATGACGGCGCAGGTCCACGGGATCAGCTTCCACAGGCCGCCCATCTTGCGCAGGTCCTGTTCGTCCGACATGGCGTGGATCACCGAACCGGCGCTGAGGAACAGCAGTGCCTTGAAGAAGGCGTGGGTGATCAGGTGGAAGATCGACACCTGGAATGCCCCGACACCGGCGGCGACGAACATGTAGCCAAGCTGCGAACAGGTCGAATAGGCGATCACCCGTTTGATGTCGTTCTGCGCGCAGCCGATGGTCGCGGCGAACAGCGCTGTCGTTGCGCCGATGAAGGTGACGAGGCCGAGCGCGAAGGGGGCGAACTCGTACAGCGGCGACATGCGCGCGACCAGGAACACGCCCGCGGTGACCATCGTCGCGGCGTGGATCAGCGCGGACACCGGCGTGGGGCCTTCCATGGCATCCGGCAGCCAGACATGCAGCCCGATCTGCGCCGACTTGCCCATCGCGCCGATGAACAGCAGCACGCCGATCACCTCGAACGCGGAGAACGTGCCGCCGAGTACGGAGTAGGTATCACCCTGGTGCTGCGCGATGGCGGGGAAGATCGTGCCGAACTCGATCGAGCCGAATTTCAGGAAGATCAGGGCGATGCCGACCGCGAAGAACAGGTCGCCGATGCGGTTGACGATGAACGCCTTGATCGCAGCGGCGTTGGCGGCCGGCCGATCGTACCAGTAGCCGATCAGCAGGTAGGAACACAACCCGACGCCTTCCCAGCCGAAGAACAGCTGCAGCAGGTTGTCCGCCGTCACCAGCATCAGCATCGAGAAGGTGAACAGCGACAGGTAGGCGAAGAAGCGATAGCGCGGGAAGGCATCGTGCGCCATGTAGCCGATCGAATAGACGTGGATCAGCATGGCGACGAACGACACCATGGCGACCATCACGGCGGACAGCGGGTCGTAGCGCAGCGCCCAGTCAACGTGGAAATGGCCTGCCTCGACCCAGGTGCCGAGTGAAACAACGCCCGGGTCGGTGTCGCCGGATACCAGTTGGAAGCAGGCGATCGGTCCGAACGCCGCGGCGACCAGCATGCACAGCACGGAGACGGCCATGGCGGCGCGATCGCCGATCGAGCGGCCGAGCAGGCCTGCGACCAGTGAACCGAACAGGGGCGCGAAGACCGCGACGGCGTAGATCATGACGGTGCACCGCTGTCACGGCCGGGCGTGACCCGGCCACAAACGGCTGGGTCATCACGGAACGACGTGGATGGCCGGGTCACGCCCGGCCATGACGGTCTGCTCAGGGTGGTGCTGACCACTGCCTTCAGCCCTTCATCAGGTTCACGTCCTCGACCTGGATCGAGCCGCGGTTGCGGAAATAGATCACCACGATGGCCAGCCCGATGGCCGCTTCGGCCGCGGCGACGGTCAGCACGAACATGGCGAACACCTGGCCGACCAGGTCGCCCAATGCCGCCGAGAACGCCACCAGGTTCAGGTTGACCGCGAGCAGGATCAGCTCGACCGACATCAGGATGATGATGACGTTCTTGCGGTTCAGGAAGATCCCGAAGATGCCAAGCACCAGCAGGATCGCTGACACGACGAGATAGTGGCCGAGGCCGACTTCAATGCCCATGGTGGCCTCCGCCGGCGCCTGCATCTTCGACTTCGGGCGGTTCGGTCACCTTCGGCACGAAGAAGCCGACCTCCTTGGTGCCCGCACCCAACGACATCGTCACCATCTCCAGCGTCTCTGCGACGGTGCGTTCGGTCTGCACACGGATGCTCTGGTGACGCGAGGTCTTGCGGTCGCGCAAGGTCAGCACGATGGCGCCGATCATCGCGACCAGCAGCAGCAGGCCCGCGGCCTGGAACAGGAACACGTAGTCGGTATACAGCAGACGCCCCAGGGCGGCCGTGTTGCTGACATTCGCCGGCGTCGGCGACAGGCGCAATGCCACGACATCGGGTGCGAACTTCCAGCCACCGATCACCATCGCCAGTTCAATGAACAGCACCGCGCCGACCGTTGCGCCGACCGGCAGGTAGCGCTGGAACCCGCCGCGCAGTTCGGCAAAATCGATGTCGAGCATCATCACCACGAACAGGAACAGCACCGCGACGGCGCCGACATAGACGATCACCAGGATCATCGCCAGGAACTCGGCTCCCGCGATCAGGAACAGTGCCGCGGCATTGAAGAACGACAGGATCAGGAACAGCACCGAGTGCACCGGATTGCGCGAGCTGACCACCATCGCGGCGGAGGCCAGCAGGATCACGGCGAAGACATAGAAGGCGAAGGTGGCGATCATCGATAGGGCGCGTCCAGCTCGAGACGGCGCGCGATCTCGGACTCCCAGCGGTCGCCGTTCTCTAGCAGCTTGTGCTTGTTGTACATCAGCTCTTCGCGGGTTTCGGTGGCGAATTCGAAGTTCGGACCCTCGACGATGGCGTCGACCGGGCAGGCTTCCTCGCACAGCCCGCAGTAGATGCACTTGGTCATGTCGATGTCGTAGCGCGTGGTGCGCCGGGACCCGTCGGCACGCGGTTCGGCCTCGATGGTGATGGCCTGGGCGGGGCAGATCGCCTCGCACAGTTTGCAGGCGATGCAACGTTCCTCGCCGTTGGGGTAACGGCGCAGCGCGTGCTCGCCCTTGAACCGCGGGCTGATCGGGCCCTTCTCGTACGGGTAGTTGATCGTCGCCTTGGGCCGGAAGAAATACCGCAAGGTCAGCGACAGCCCGGCGACGAGTTCGCCCAGCAGCATGCTGCGCGCGGTGCGATCCAGGAACGCCATCAGCAGGAACTTTCGCTAGAGCATCCCCTCTTCCCTTGCGGGAAAGGGTCAGGGTAAGGGGACAACGATGCGGCACGGCCGGTGCGGAGGGCCGCGCCGCTCCCTCTCCCTGACGCTCCCCCGCAAGGGGGGAGAGGATGGTGTCGTGTTGCGTTTGCGCTACGCATTGGGCAGCCATCCGAATGCCATCAGCACGCCTGCGGTCAAGGTCAGCCAGAACAGCGACAGCGGAAGAAAAACCTTCCAGCCCAGGCGCATCAACTGGTCGTAGCGGTAGCGGGGGAAGGTCGCGCGCACCCACAGGAACACGAACAGGCAGAAACAGATTTTCAGGATGAACCAGATCGGTCCGGGTATCCAGGTGAACGGCGCGATGCCGAACGGCGCCAGCCAGCCGCCGAGGAACAGGATCGTGGTCATCCCGCTCATCAGGATCATGTTGGCGTATTCGCCAAGGAAGAACAGCGCGAAGGCCATGGCGCTGTATTCGACGAAGAAGCCGGCGACGATCTCGCTCTCGCCCTCCGGCAGGTCGAATGGCGAACGGTTGGTTTCCGCCAGTGTCGAGATGAAGAACACGATGAACATCGGGAACAGCGGCAGGCAGAACCAGACCTTCTGCTGCGCGCGCACGATGTCGGTCAGGTTCAGGCTGCCGACGCACAGCAACACGGAGACCATGACGAAGCCCATGGACACTTCGTAGCTGACCATCTGCGCCGCACTGCGCATCGCGCCGAGGAAGGCGTATTTCGAATTGGATGACCAGCCGGCGACGATGATGCCGTAAACGCCCAGCGAACTGATGGCGAACAGGTACAGGATGCCGACATTGATATCGGCGATCGCCCAGCCGTCGTTCACCGGGATCACTGCCCAGGCGATCATCGCCAGGCCGAAGGTCAGCATCGGCGCCATCAGGAACAGCAGCCGGTTGGACCCCGCCGGGATGACCGTCTCCTTCATGATCATCTTCAGCGCGTCGGCGAACGGCTGCATCAGGCCGAATGGGCCGACCACATTCGGCCCCTTGCGCAACTGCATCGCCGCCAGGACCTTGCGTTCGGCGTAGGTCAGGTACGCCACGCCGATCAGCAGCGGCACCAGCAGCGCCAATGCCTCCGCGAAGGTCAGGATGACGCGGCCGACATTGGTGTCGAACAGGAATTCGCTCATCGCGTTATTCCGCCGCCGCGACCAGCGGTGTGGCCGCGTGCGCATCCGTGCAGGCGGCCATGGTGGGACTTGCGCGACTGATCGGGTCGGTCTGGTAGTAGTTGGTGATCACCGGCTCGAACGGTGCGCCGGACAGCGCAGCCGGATCACCCGCCGGCCCGCTCTGGTCCGTGCAGCCGAAGCGCGGCAGGAAGCCGACGCGGCCGAATACGGGGTTCACCTGTTCCATCCGTGCGCGCAACTGTTCGATCGTGTCATAGGGCAGCGTGTGGCCGATCGCCTCACTGAACGCGCGCACGATCTTCCAGTCCTCGCGCGCCTCGCCTGGCGGATAGACCGCCAGCAGGCTGCGTTGCACGCGGCCTTCGGTGTTGACGTAGGTGCCGTACTTCTCGGTATAGGCCGCGCCAGGCAGGATCACATCGGCGCGGTGGGCGCCGGCGTCACCGTGATGCCCCTGATAGACCACGAACGTCGCGGCACCGATCCGCGCCATGTCGAACTCGTCTGCGCCGAGTAGCCACAGCACATCGACGCCGCCATCCAGCATGCGGGCCAGCGACTTGCCGCTGGCGCCAGGCACGAAGCCAAGATCCAGCGCGCCGGCGCGCGCCGCGGCGGTGTGCAGCACGTTGAAGCCGTGCCACTCGGCGGTCAGCGCGCCGACCGATGCGGCCAGCCGCCATGCGGCGGCCAGCACTGCGGAACCATCCGGACGCGCCAGCGCCGATTGCCCGACGATGATCATTGGCTTCTTGGCGTCGCGCAGCAGCCTGGCGAAGTCGTGCGTGCCATCGTGCAGGCCCGTCAACACGCTGGGCGCGGCACCGAGGTCATGGACGCGGTAGGTGAGGTCGGTCTCGCTGCCGATCAGGCCGATCGGAATGCTGCCGGCCAGCCAGCGCTTGCGGATGCGCGCGTTCAGCACCGGCGCTTCCTTGCGCGGGTTGGTGCCGACCAGCAGGATCGCATCGGCATCATCGATGCCGGTGATCGAGGTATTGAACGCATAGAAGTCGCGGCGCGACGCATCGAGCCGCGCGCCGTCCTGGCGGCAATCCAGGTTCGGCGAACCCAGCGCCGCCATCAGGTCCTTCAGCGCCAGCATGCTTTCGGCATCGGCCTGGTCGCCGGCCACGGCGCCGATGCGGTCGCCCGCCACCCCGCGCAGCTTTTCCGCGATCGCGGCAAACGCCTCGGGCCAGGTGGCTTCGACCAGCTTGCCGTTGCGGCGCACCCAGGGACGATCGAGCCGCCGGCGCTTCAAGCCGTCCAGCGCGAAACGCGACTTGTCGGCCAGCCACTCCTCGTTCACGTCCTCATTGAGGCGCGGCAGGATGCGCAGCACTTCGGGGCCGCGCGCATCGATGCGGATGTTGGTGCCGACGGCGTCCAGCACATCGACGCTATCCACCTTCGACAACTCCCACGACCGCGCGACGAATGCGTACGGCTTGGAGGTCAGCGCGCCGACCGGGCACAGGTCGATGATGTTGCCGGAGAGTTCGGACGACAGCGCCTTCTCGACATAGGTACCGACCTCCATGTGCTCGCCTCGGTTGGTGGCGCCGAGATCGGGCACGCCGGCAACCTCGGTGATGAAGCGGATGCAGCGCGTGCAGTGGATGCAGCGCGTCATCACCGTCTTCACCAAGGGGCCGAGATTCTTGTCCTGCACCGCGCGCTTGTTCTCGGCATAGCGCGAATGGTCCATGCCGTAGCCCATCGCCTGATCCTGCAGGTCGCACTCGCCGCCCTGGTCGCAGATCGGGCAGTCGAGCGGATGGTTGATCAGCAGGAATTCCATCACGCCGCGGCGGCCGTTGCGCACCATCGGCGAGTCGGTGTGCACCACCATGCCGTCGGCGACCGGATAGGTGCAGGAACTGATCGGCTTCGGCGGCGCCTTCTCGATCTCCACCAGGCACATGCGGCAATTGCCGGCGATCGACAGGCGTTCGTGGTAGCAGAAGCGCGGGATCTCCTTGCCGGCGGCCTCGCAGGCCTGCAGCACGGACGAGCCGTTGGGTACTTCGACCTCGATGCCGTCTACGGTGACTTTCGCCATTATGCGAACTTCCTTGGCCAGACCGACACCCCAATCGTCATGGCCGGGCCTGTCCCGGCCATCCGTCGTGATACGGCGCCGCTACTGATGGCCGGCACAGGGCCGGCCATGACGCTGTGCCCGGACAGCACGGTCATTCCGCTGCCATCCGCACCGGCGCGCGCGTTTTGTACGCCGCGATCCGCGCTTCCATCACCGGGCGGAAATGCCGGATCAGGCCCTGGATCGGCCATGCCGCCGCGTCGCCCAGTGCGCAGATCGTGTGGCCCTCGATCTGCTTTGTGACCTGTTCCAGCGTGTCGATCTCGGGGATCTCCGCCCTGCCCTCGACCATGCGGGTCATCACCCGCCACATCCAGCCGGTGCCCTCGCGGCACGGCGTGCACTGGCCGCAGCTTTCATGCATGTAGAACTTCGACAGCCGGGCGATCGCCTTGATGATGTCCGTGGACTTGTCCATCACGATCACCGCCGCGGTGCCCAACCCGGTGCGCGCTTCGCGCAGCGAGTCGAAATCCATCAGCACATCGTCGCACACGCTTTTCGGGATCACCGGTACCGACGCGCCGCCGGGGATCACCGCCAGCAGATTGTCCCAGCCACCGCGCACGCCACCGGCATATCTGTCGATCAGCTCGCGCAGCGGGATGCCGAGTTCCTCCTCGACATTGCATGGCTTGTTCACGTGGCCGGAGATGCAGAACACCTTCGGACCGGAATTCTTCGGCCGCCCGAGCGAATTGAACCATGCGGCGCCACGCCGCATGATGGTCGGCGCCACCGCGATGCTCTCGACATTGTTCACCGTGGACGGACAGCCGTACAGCCCGACCGCAGCAGGGAACGGCGGCTTCAGGCGCGGCAGTCCCTTCTTGCCTTCCAGGCTTTCCAGCAGCCCGGTTTCCTCGCCGCAGATATACGCGCCGGCGCCGCGATGGAGGAACACATCGAAATCATAGCCTGAGCCGCAGGCATTCCTGCCGATCAGCCCGGCCGCATACGCCTCGTCGATCGCCGCCTGCAGCACGCGCGCTTCGTGGTAGAACTCGCCGCGGATGTAGATGTAGGCGGCGCACGCTCCCATGGCGAAGCCGGCGACCAGGCAGCCTTCGACCAGCTTGTGCGGATCGTGCCGCATGATGTCGCGATCCTTGCAGGTGCCGGGCTCGCTTTCGTCGGCATTCACCACCAGGTAGCAGGGCCGGTCGGACTGCTTCGGCATGAACGACCATTTCAGGCCGGTGGGAAAACCTGCACCGCCGCGGCCGCGCAGACCCGACGCCTTCACTTCCTCGACGATCGCGTCGCGACCCTTTTCCAGGATGGCCTGCGT
Source organism: Acetobacteraceae bacterium (assembly GCA_036265005.1). Classification (GTDB taxonomy): domain Bacteria; phylum Pseudomonadota; class Alphaproteobacteria; order Acetobacterales; family Acetobacteraceae; genus JAMXLO01. The sequence goes on from DATAPW010000174.1 coordinate 8,920, forward strand.
GCCGTCCCAGTCGCCCCGCGCCCGCGCGCCGTTCAGCAGCGGATCGTACAGGCCGTAAAGGTTGGTGAAGATGCGGTCCTTGTCCTGCAGCATCGCATCAGCTCTCCGCACCGAAGTGCAATGTCGTCAGCGTCGTCGGGCCACCTTCCGGCGCGGAGGTCTGCCGCCCCGTCACCGAACCAGGCTTCGGCCGCTCGCCGCGGCGCAGCGCGTCCAGCAGCGCCTTGGTGCTTTCCGCATCGAGATCCTCATAGAAGTCATCGTTCACCTGGATCACCGGTGCATTCACGCAGGCACCGACGCATTCGACCTCGGTCATGGTGAACACGCCATCGGCACTGGTTTCGCCCCAGCCCTTGATGCCGGTCGCGGCGCGGCACGCGGCCACCACCTCGTCGGAGCCGCGCAGCCAGCACGGCGTGGTCGTGCAGACCTGTAGATGCCACGTGCCGACCGGACGCAGGTTGAACATGAAATAGAACGTCGCGACCTCATAGACCCGGATCGGCGCCATATCCAGCCGACGCGCCACCTCGTCCATGCCTGCGGTCGGCACCCAGGCGCTGCCGGTCTGCCGCTTCATCTGGTTCTGCACCAGATACAGCATCGGGAGCACTGCGCTGGCCTGCTTGCCCGGCGGGTACTTCGCCAGGATCGGCGGAATGGCCGCCTCGCTCTCCGCGTCGAACGCGAAGCTCGCCGGCTGCACGAAATCGGTGTTGCTGTTCTCGGCCATTTCTATCTGTCGATCTCGCCGAATACGATGTCGAGCGATCCGATGATCGCAACCGCGTCCGCCAGCATGTGCCGCCTTGCCATCACGTCGATCGCCTGCAACAGGGCAAACCCGGTCGCACGGATCTTGCAGCGGTACGGCCGGTTGGTTCCATCCGCAACCAGGTACACGCCGAACTCGCCCTTGGGGCTTTCCACCGCGGTGTAGGTAGCCCCAGGCGGGACGTGATAGCCCTCGGTGTAGAGCTTGAAGTGATGGATCAGCGCCTCCATCGAGCGCTTCATCTCGGCACGCGTCGGCGGCGAGAATTTGTGGTCCTGCACCTTCACCGGACCCGGCCGCATCTTGCCCAACGCCTGCTGGATGATCTTCACGCTCTCGCGCATCTCGGCCAGGCGCATCAAATAGCGGTCGTAGCAATCGCCGTTGCGGCCGACCGGAATCTGGAACTCCACTTCGGCGTATTTGTCATAGGGCTGCGAGCGTCGCAGGTCCCACGGCACGCCGCTCGCCCGCAGGCATGGCCCGGTAAATCCCCAGGCCAGCGCCTGATCGGCCGGCATCACGCCGATATCGACGGTACGCTGCTTCCAGATGCGATTGCCGGTCAGCAATTCTTCCAGCTCGTTGAGGAACTTCGGAAATGTCTCGGCCCAGGCTGCAATCCTTGCCTCCAGCCCGGCCGGCAAATCCTTGGAAACCCCACCCGGCCGGAAGTAGTTCGCATGCAGCCGCGCACCCGATGCGGCCTCATGGAACTCCATCAGCTTTTCGCGTTCCTCGAACCCCCACAGGCTTGGCGTGATGGCGCCGACATCCAGTGCATACGTGGTTACGTTCAGCAGGTGGTTCAGCACGCGGGTGATCTCGGCGAACAGCACGCGTATCCATTGCCCGCGCTCCGGCACCTCGACGCCCAGCAGTTTCTCGGTGGCCAGCGCGAACGCGTGCTCCTCGCACATCGGCGAGACGTAATCGAGCCGGTCGAAATACGGCACCGCCTGCATGTAGGTCTTGTGTTCGATCAGCTTCTCGGTGCCGCGATGCAGCAGGCCGATATGCGGATCGGCACGTTCCACCACCTCGCCGTCCATTTCCAGGATCAGCCGCAGCACGCCATGCGCCGCCGGGTGCTGCGGGCCGAAGTTGATCGCGTGGCTGTCGATCTCGACCACGCGGCTCGCGGTGGGACGTGCTTCGATGTCCGGCGTATCGCTCATGGCTCATCGCTCAGCAATTGGTCGAGCGTCACGCTGCAATTCTCCGGAACCGGCAGTGACGCCCGGCCGTCGATCGTATCAGGCAATGCGCGCAACGCACGGCGGTAGAGCTTTGCCATATCGATCCGCTGCCGCATGGAAGGCACGAAGCGGCTGGCGGCATCATCACGAAACCGTCGTGCTTCGGCGCGCCAACCGGGCACCTCATGTGACGTCGGCCACGCCTCCGCTTTCAGCATGTGCGCCAGTGCTTGCACGAGGAACAACTCGACAGCGTGTAGCTGTTCGCTTCCCGCGCTCTCGATCTCCTCGGCGATATTAGGCCAATCCAGATCCCGGTCGTTCACCAGTTCGCCGGCCGCACGGCGCCGCAGCAGTTCGCCCTGGCGTTCGCTCCACAGCAGAATATCCTCGGCGTAAAGATCGCTCATCGTCTCACGCCTTCGGCTCGGGTTGCGCCGGCGTTGCGCGCTCGGTGTGCACCTTCTCGTCGCCCGGCAGCGTGGTAATCGCCTCCCACGGCGACAGGAAATCGAACGAGCGGAAGTCCTGTGTCAACCGCACCGGCTCATACACCACCGCTTTGCGGTCCTCGTCGTAGCGGACTTCGACATAGCCGGTCAGCGGGAAGTCCTTGCGCAGCGGGTGCCCGTCGAAACCGTAATCGGTCAGGATGCGCCGCAGGTCGGGCTGCCCCGAGAACACGATGCCGAACAGGTCCCACGCCTCGCGTTCCCACCATGTGGCGACCGGCCACACCGTGTGCACCGACGGCACCGGCTGCGCCTCGTCCGTGGTGATGATGACGCGCAGCCGCTGGTTCAGCGATACCGACAGCAGATTGTAGACGACGTCGAACCGCTCTTCGCGTTCCGGCCAATCGACACCGCAAATGTCCATGACCTGCTCGAACGCGAATCGCGGATCGTCGCGCAGCGTCAGCACCAGCGGCAGCAACGCATCGCGATCGGCGTGTGCAACCGTCTCGCCCTTCTCCACGACGGCGGCCCGCACGCCCGGCAACGTTGCAACGGCTTCGGCGAGATCAGCCACGGAGGATCGTCCCGGTGCGGCGAATCTTCTTCTGCAATTGCATGATGCCGTAAACCAGCGCCTCGGCTGTCGGCGGACAGCCAGGCACATAGATATCGACCGGCACGACGCGATCGCAGCCGCGCACCACCGAATACGAATAGTGGTAATAGCCGCCGCCGTTGGCGCAGCTTCCCATGCTGATCACCCAGCGCGGCTCGGGCATCTGGTCGTAGACCTTGCGCAGTGCCGGCGCCATCTTGTTGGTCAGCGTGCCGGCGACGATCATCACGTCCGACTGCCGTGGCGACGCGCGCGGGATGGTGCCGAAGCGATCCAGGTCATAGCGCGGCATGTAGGCGTGGATCATCTCCACCGCGCAGCACGCCAGGCCGAACGTCATCGGCCACAGCGAACCGGTGCGCGCCCAGTTCACCACCTTGTCGACGTTGGCGACGATGAAGCCCTTGTCGGCAATTTCACCAGTGATGCCCTTCACCACGGCATCCTGCTCCGGTCCCGGCGGCAATGCGTCGCGGTTCCAGGCGATGGCGTTGCTCGCGCTCATGCCACTACTCCCAATCCAACGCTCCCTTGCACCACTCATAGACGAAGCCAACCGTGAGGACGCCAAGGAAGCCGATCATCGACAGAAACCCGAACCAGCCGATGTCCTTCAGCGACACGGCCCACGGGAACAGGAACGCCACCTCGAGGTCGAAAATGATGAACAGGATGGCGACCAGATAAAACCGCACATCGAATCGGCGGCGCGCATCGTCGAACGGCTCGAAGCCGCATTCGTAGGCCGACACCTTCTCGGGGTAAGGCTTCTGGTGCGCGGCGAGCAGCGAACCGCCCACCATCGCCACGGCAATCACCCCGGCGATGACCATGAACACCAGGATCGGCAGGTATCCGTAAAGCACTGGCTGCATGTCAGGTCCGATCGATCAGGCGTGCAGTGCGCGCCGTGAACGGGGCCCAGCCCCACGGGGCTGTGCCGTATCAGGCTACCGCGACGCAACACGCGGCGGACATTAGCCCCAACCGTGCCGCACCGCCATAGGGCCAGCACCAGGAAACCTGACAGGAATGACTGGCGCGAGCGACGGGACTCGAACCCGCGACCTCCGGCGTGACAGGCCGGCGCTCTAACCAACTGAGCTACGCCCGCGCAACAGAGGGCAGGAATTAGGCTGCACGGATTGCCGGGTCAAGCCCGACAATGCGGGATCACCTGTGGTGGATATCGCCTGTGGTGGATATCGCCTGTGGTGGGCGGTGACGGATTCGAACCGCCGGCCCTCTCGGTGTAAACGAGACGCTCTACCGCTGAGCTAACCGCCCGTCGGTGAACAGATCAGTCGACTGCTCGTCTGCCGATCACTGAACCGCGTCCTTGAGCCCCTTGCCGGCCTTGAACCGCACGGTCGTGGAGGCCGGGATCGCCATCTCCTCACCGGTGCGCGGATTGCGTCCGGTGCCGGCCTTGCGTTCGGCCGTCGCGAATGTTCCGAAGCCGACCAGCCGCACTTCGTCCTTCTTTTTCAGCGCACCCTCGATCGCATTGAACACGGCATCCACCACCTCGGCTGCCTTGGTGCGTGACAGTTCCGTGTCGTCCGCGACAGCCGCGACAAGATCCATTTTGTTCACTGATTCAATCCCTCTCGATCCGGTGATGTGGACGACGCCGGCGCGGGTGGCCGACCGGGCGGCGACACTAAAGGCGCATTTTCCGCCGCGTCAATGACGCAAGAAAGGCCCGCCGGAGCATTCCGACGGGCCTTCTCGCAGTATTGTTTCAGTGTGGCAGGGAAGCGGTGGCAGGCTGCGGCGGCGGCGGCACCACCGGGTCCGGCGGCTCCTCCCACTCGATTGCCTCAGGCCGGCGAGCCAGCGCCTGGGCAATCACCTCGTCCACCTCGGCCACCGGGATCAGCTTCAGGTGCTTCTTCACGTTGTCCGGGATCTCAGCCAGGTCCTTTTCATTCTCCTTTGGAATGAACACGGTGGTGATCCCGGCTCGCAATGCCGCCAGCAGCTTCTCCTTCAAGCCCCCGATCGGCAGCACGCGGCCACGCAGCGTGATCTCGCCGGTCATCGCCACGTCGCGCCGCACCGGGATGCCGGTGAGGATCGACACGATCGATGTGGCCATCGCAACGCCCGCGGACGGACCGTCCTTCGGCGTGGCACCCTCCGGCACGTGCACGTGGATGTCGCGCTTCTCGAACAGCGTCGGTTTGATGCCGAAGTTGGTCGCGCGGCTGCGCACGTAGCTCAGCGCCGCCGACACGCTCTCCTGCATCACGTCGCCCAGCTTGCCGGTGTGCTTGACGTTGCCCTTGCCCGGCAGCAGCACGCTTTCGATCGTCAGGATCTCGCCGCCGACCTCGGTCCAGGCCAGGCCGGTGACGACACCGACCATGTCCTCGGCCTCGGTCTCGCCGAAGCGGAACTTCCGCACGCCCGCATACTTGTCGAGGTTCTTGCGGGTGATCGCTACCTTCTTGGTCTTCTTGGTGACCAGTTCCTTCACCGACTTGCGCGCCAGGTTGGCGATCTCGCGCTCCAGGTTGCGCACGCCGGCTTCGCGTGTGTGGTAGCGGATCATGTCGCGCAGCGCATCGTCCGAGATGTGCCACTCGTCTGCCTTCAGACCGTGCGCCTCGGACTGCTTGGTGATCAGGTGGCGCTTGGCAATCTCTACCTTCTCATCCTCGGTGTAGCCGGGGATGCGAATGATCTCCATGCGGTCCATCAGCGGCTGCGGCATGCGCAGGCTGTTGGCCGTGGTGACGAACATCACGTCGGACAGGTCGTAGTCCACCTCCAGGTAGTGGTCGGAGAAGGTGGAGTTCTGCTCCGGGTCGAGCACTTCCAGCAGCGCGGACGACGGATCGCCGCGCCAGTCGGCACCGAGCTTGTCAACCTCGTCGAGCAGGAACAGCGGGTTCGACGTCTTCGCCTTCTTCATGCCCTGGATGACCTTGCCCGGCATCGAGCCGATATAGGTCCGCCGGTGGCCGCGGATTTCCGCCTCGTCACGCACGCCGCCGAGCGACATGCGCACGAAGTTGCGGCCGGTGGCCTTGGCCACGGACTTGCCCAGCGACGTCTTGCCGACGCCGGGAGGCCCCACCAGGCACAGGATCGGCCCGCGCACCTTCGGTGACCGCGCCTGCACGGCGAGGTACTCGATGATGCGTTCCTTGACCTTCTCCAGGCCGTAGTGGTCGCCTTCCAGGACCTTCTCCGCTGCGATCACGTCGTTGCGGATCTTGCTGCGCTTCTTCCACGGGATCGACAGCATCCAGTCGAGGTAGTTGCGAACCACCGTCGCCTCGGCGCTCATCGGGCTCATGGTCTTGAGCTTCTTCAGCTCCTGCATGGCCTTTTCGCGCGCTTCCTTCGACAGCTTGGTCTTCTTGATCTTGGCCTCGAGTTCGGCGTTTTCGTCCTTGCCGTCCTCGCCCTCGCCAAGCTCCTTCTGGATCGCCTTGAGCTGCTCGTTCAGGTAGTACTCGCGCTGGGTCTTCTCCATCTGCCGCTTCACGCGGTTGCGGATGCGCTTCTCCACCTGCAGCACGCCGATTTCGGACTCCATGTGTCCGAACACGCGCTCCAGCCGTTCGCCGACCTTGGCGATTTCCAGCAGTTCCTGCTTCTCGGCGATCTTCAGGTTCAGGTGGCTGGCCACCGTATCGGCAAGCTTGGAAGGCTCCTCGATCTGGTTGAGCGAAACCAGCACCTCCGGAGCGATCTTCTTGTTCAGCTTGATATACTGCTCGAACTGCGAGACGACGGTGCGCCCGAGGGCTTCCAGCTCCTTGGCTTCGGTCGCCTGGTCGGGCATCGCCTCGACGAACGCCTCGAAGTAGCTGTCGGTTTCCTTGAAACCGGTGATCTTCGCGCGCCTGCCGCCCTCGACCAGCACCTTCACGGTGCCGTCCGGCAGCTTCAGCAGTTGCAGGATCGTCGAAACAGTGCCGACGCGATAAATGTCGTCGGCCGAAGGATCGTCCTGCGCGGCGTTCTTCTGGGCAACCAGGAGGATCTGCTTGTCCTCCTTCATCACCGCTTCCAGCGCGCGAACCGACTTCTCGCGGCCGACGAACAGCGGCACGATCATGTGGGGAAATACGACAATGTCGCGCAGCGGCAGTACGGCGAGCAGATCGCCACGCGCCGCCGGGGTGGGCAGCTTGTCGTCCTGGCGGGCTTGCTGTTCCGGGGGCTGATCCGGCGCAGGCCGTTCGGATTCAGTCATGATTGACCTCCTTATGGACAGTCAGCGCCAATCCGCCCGACTTGAAGAGATAAACTTGCAGCACGGACAGCGCCTTGACGGGGTTCTGGCCCCTGGGGACGCCATATCGGCTGCCGGGCAACGCGGCGCAAGGCCTTGAAATCGAGGGTCGCAATTTCGCGAGCGTCCGGTCCGTCTGGCGCTGGTCGATACAGCTCAGGCGGAGCTTTCTGCCCTCTCCTTACCGTAGAGGTAGAGCGGATTGGCACGCGATTCGGCGACTTCGCGATTGATTACCACCTCCTCTACTCCATCGAGCCCAGGAAGTTCGAACATAGTGCCCAGCAAAATGGCTTCCATGATCGAACGCAGGCCGCGCGCGCCGGTGCGCCGGGCGATCGCCCGCGTCGCAACCGATTTCAGAGCGTCGTCGGTGAAGGAAAGTTTCACCCCCTCCATCTCGAACAGCCTGCCGTATTGCTTGATCAGCGCATTCTTCGGCTTGGTCAGGATCTCCATCAGTGCGCCTTCGTCGAGGTCCTCCAAGGTGGCGACCACCGGCAGGCGGCCGATGAACTCGGGGATCAGCCCGAATTTCAGCAGATCCTCGGGTTCGACCTCGCGCAGGATGGCGCCGGTCCGCCGCTCGTCAGGCGACCTCACCTCCGCGCCATAGCCCATGCCCGACCCCTTGCCGCGTGCGCCAATGATCCGCTCCAGGCCGGAAAATGCACCGCCACAGATGAACAAGATGTTGGTGGTGTCGACCTGCAGGAATTCCTGCTGCGGATGCTTGCGTCCACCCTGCGGCGGCACCGAGGCCACGGTGCCCTCCATGATCTTCAGCAGCGCCTGCTGCACGCCCTCACCGGAGACGTCGCGGGTGATCGAGGGGTTGTCGGACTTGCGCGATATCTTGTCGACCTCGTCGATATAGACGATGCCGCGCTGCGCCCGCTCGACGTTGTAGTCGGCAGATTGCAGCAATTTAAGGATGATGTTCTCGACGTCCTCACCGACGTAGCCGGCCTCGGTCAGCGTCGTGGCGTCCGCCATGGTGAACGGCACATCCAGGATGCGCGCCAGGGTCTGGGCCAGCAGGGTCTTGCCCGACCCGGTCGGGCCGACCAGCAGGATATTCGACTTGGCGATCTCGATGTCGTTGTTCTTCTGGCCGTGCGCCAGCCGCTTGTAGTGGTTATGGACCGCGACCGAGAGCACCTTCTTGGCGTGGTCCTGGCCGATCACGTAGTCGTCCAGCACCTTGCAGATCTCGCGTGGCGTCGGGACGCCGTCGCGTGACTTCACCAGATGCGTCTTGTGCTCCTCGCGGATGATGTCCATGCAGAGTTCGACGCATTCGTCGCAGATGAACACCGTCGGGCCGGCGATGAGCTTGCGCACCTCGTGCTGGGACTTGCCGCAGAACGAGCAATAGAGGGTATTTTTCGAATCGGCGGACTTGCTCATGCGTACTCCTGCCCCGGACTCGCGGGGAGCCAAGGGGAGACTTTACCCTCCGACAGCCGGACGGGACAAGGACTACGTCCCGTCCCGTCACCCGGCTGTCACGATCGGGTGGTGGTAGCCGGAAATCTGCAGGCAATACTCATGCCAGCGTCATGCCAGCCTGGGAATCATCCGGCCGGGGTTCAGGACTTCCCGCCAAGGTCTTCTGGCATCGGGCGGTTCTCCACGACTTCATCGACCAGGCCGAAATCCCGGCTCTCCTCGGCTGACATGTAAGTGTCGCGTTCCAGTTTGCGCTCGATGGCCTCCAGCGGCTGGCCGGTGTGGCGGACATATATTTCGTTCAGCCGTTTGCGAAGCGTCAGGATCTCCCGCGCCTGGATCTCGATGTCGGTCGCCTGGCCCTGGGCGCCGCCGGACGGCTGGTGGACCATGATGCGCGAATTCGGCAGGGCATAGCGCTTGCCCTTGGCCCCGGCGGTCAGCAGCAGGCTGCCCATCGACGCTGCCTGGCCGATGCAGACGGTGGAAACCGGGCTGCGGATGTATTGCATCGTGTCGTAGATCGCCAGGCCGGCCGACACCACGCCGCCCGGGCTGTTGATGTAGAACGAGATGTCCTTGTTGGGGTTCTCGGATTCCAGGAACAGCAGCTGGGCGCAGATCAGCGCGCTCACCTGGTCGTAGACCGCGCCGGTGAGAAAGATGATCCGCTCCTTCAGGAGGCGGGAATAGATGTCGAAGGCGCGCTCGCCTCGGGCGGTCTGCTCCACAACCATCGGCACCAGGGCATTGCCGTAGACCTCGACGGGATCGCGATCCTTCATAGTGTCACCTTCAAGCCGGACTGAGCGACATAGATAAGTGGAATCGGTCCGGACTCCAACCGGCCAGACGGCCAGTCGGCGAATTAGGTAATCCCGCGAACAGCGCACCGCCCGCCGCTTCGCGACGGCCGGCTTCCAGGCCAAAGATCAAGGCATTTCCCGCGGTTTCCGCGCCGGTGCCGGCCCTACGTCGCAGCGGCGCCGGCGACCTCGGGCTCCTTCGCCAGCTCTTCGGGGGTTACCGTCTTCTCCTCGACCTTCGCCAGCTCGGTGATGAAGTCGATCACCTTCTCCTCGAACAGCGGCCCCCGCAGCGAGTCGGTCGCGCGCGGATTTTGCCGGAAGAACTCGAAGATCTGCTGCTCCTGGCCCGGATAACGCGACGCCTCCATGCGCATGGCGCGGGTCATTTCGTCCGGGGCTACCGTGATGCTGTTCACCCGGCCGATCTCGGCGAGCAGCAGGCCCAGCCGCACCCGCCGCTCCGCAATGGCGCGGTAGTCGGCCTTCAGCGTCTCCTCGTCCTTGTCCTTGTCGTCGTCGTCGAGCCGGCCTTCCTTGCGATCGGCCTCCAGGCGTTGCCAGATCTGCGAAAATTCCTGCTCTACCATGCCGTCGGGGGAGGCAAAGCTGGTCACTTCCGCCAGGGCGTCCAGCAGCTGCCGCTTCAGGCGGAGCCTGGACAGCTGGTCATACTCGGCCTGGATCCGCCGGGTGATCGCCTCGCGCATCGCCGCCAGGTCGTCGAAACCCAGCTTCTTGGCGAGTTCGTCGTCGATCGGCGGGACCACCGCCCGGCTCAGCTTCTTCGCGGTGACGTCAAAGGTCGCGGCCTTCCCCGCCAGGTTGGTCGCGCCGTATTCCGCCGGGAAGGTGACGTCGATGGTGCGGCTCTCGCCCGGCTTCATGCCCGCGAGCTGTTCGCTGAAGCCAGGAATGAAGCCGCCGCCGCCGAGTTCCACGTCGATATCGTTGCCGGTGCCGCCGGGGAATTCGACCCCCTCGACCCGCCCGACATAATCGACCGCCAGCACCTCGCCACTCGCGGCACCGCGGTCACCCAGCTCGTCGGCGGTGATTTCCACCAGGTCACGGTTGCGTTGGGCGATCTCCGCGAGCGCCTTGTCGACCGGTTCGGCGGCGACCTCGACCCGCATCCGCTCGAGGTTGATGTTGGAGAAATCCGGCAGCGTGATGTCCGGCAGCAATTCCAGCTCGACCTTGAACTCCAGGTCCTTGGCCGCCCCGCTCCCGGCGTCCAGGCTGACCACGTCGATCCTCGGTTGCAGGGCCGGCCGCAGGCCGCGGTCGGTCAGCACCTGCTGGGTGGCCTCGCTGACCGACTCCTCCAGCACCTCGGCGGTCACCGCCGTGCCATAGCGCTGGCGAACCACCATCAGGGGCACCTTGCCGGGGCGGAAGCCAGGCAGGTTCAGCGTCTTGCCGAGGTTGGCCAGCCGGGCGGCCCGCTTGCTTTCGATATCAGCGGCAGGCACCACCACGGTGTAGGCGCGCTTCAGCCCCTCGGAGAGCGTTTCGGTAACCTGCATTGCGAAATCCTGTCGTTGTCCACCCGCTTCGTGGTGCGGGCGGAGGGATTTGAACCCCCACGGCTTGCGCCACCAGAACCTAAATCTGGCGTGTCTGCCAGTTCCACCACGCCCGCGCCCGCCAGCAGGTTGTTGCCAAGCGTGAGCGGGGGGCTTTAGCGCAGGCCGTCAGGCGGGACAAGCATCCCCGGACACGGTGCGGCGACAGGCTCTTGCCGAGCCAGCCAGAAGGCCTGCTATCCGGATAAGCCGGGTAGATATCCGGCACCTGCTCCACCGCCATGCGGCAACCCTTTGACCCCGACGGGCCGTGGTGACAATGTCCGTCTGCGACTTCTGCGTTGTTCCCAGCCACGGCTTTGCGCAATATTGACCCAGGTCCAGCCCCTCGACTCATGCCAAAGCCGGTTGCCCCATGCTAATCTGGTTTCGCTCGTTACCATTCCATAGGTGTCCCCATGGCCCAGGCTAGCCGCAGCAACGGCAAGGGCCGGTCGCGTTCGCGCTCCGGCAACGGAGCGCACGAACCTGCCGCCGCCCCACCAGCCCGAGACTACAGCATCGCCGCTGTGGGCCGCGCGCTGGACCTGCTGGAAGCACTGTCGCGCATCGGGCCAGCCCCGCTCGCAGCCCTGGCCGACGCGGCCCGCTGCACCCGCACCGCCGGCTTCCGTCTGCTGCGCACCCTGGAAGCCCGTGGCTTCGCGATCCAGGACGAGGCGCGCGGGATGTGGCGGCTGGGTGCCCGCTGGGGCGTGCTGGGACGGGCGGCCGTCGAGCAGGGCGCCCTGGCGGCGACCGCCATGCCGTTCCTGTCCGCCCTCGGCAAGACCAGCGGCGAAAATGTCTACCTTCGGGTTCGCGACGGCCTCGAGAGCGAGACGGTTGCAATCTATCAGACCGACCCCGGCCTGCGGGTCTACAGCGAGATCGGCAAGCGCCAACCACTGCACGCCGGTTCGAGCCGACTGCTCCTGGCGCATGCGCCGGAGGCCGTGCAGACCCAGGTGCTGGCGCAGCGCCTGCCACGGTTCACGCCTGCGACCCGCACGGATTCTGCCTGGATCGCCGCCGACCTGCAGCGCATCCGCACGCGCGGCTATCTGCTGACCACGGACGAGGTGGTTGCGGGCGCCGCCACGGTGGCCGCACCGGTGCGCGATGCCTCCGGCCAGGTCGTGGCGGTCCTGTCGGTCAGCGCGCCGACCATGCGGATGCGCCCGCCCCGGCCTCGCGCCTTGCTGCCGGTGGTCCTCGACGCCGCGTTGAAACTGTCCCGCACCCTGGGCGCCACCGGCAACGAAGCGGTGGCCAGGATCGCCGATCCAGCCAGGAAATCGTCGGCCTCGACGTCGGCGTCGGCTTCCAGCCATGACCGCGGCAGCGCCGCCCCGGCGCTGGCCGCACCAGGGCCGCATTCGATCTTCCGCTGATCGATCGCATAGCGGCGGCCCGGCACCCCCACGCGTTCCGCCGCTTCACGCCTCTTCCTTCGGCTTCAGCACGCCCGAATAGGTGAGCAGCGCGAGCGACGTCACCAGTTTGCCGACGAATGAGTACATTGCCCACAGTACCTGCCAGATCTCGCTGCCCGGACGGGAATCGACGTAGCACTTGGCCTCCTCGTGCAGCGCGATCACCGGCAGCATCATGTCCATCGCGTAGAACAGCGGTTGGATGTCGTGCTTGCCGCATAGCGGGGCGCCCGTGGTGCCCTGCCCCTTGTCGGGACGGAGGAACTGCGGAGAGTCGGTCACCTCGGTCATCGCATAGCTGTAGTTGATGGCGAGCACGCGAGCCTGCTTCCAGGCCCACCAGACCCCTCCGGTGCCGATCGCCAGCAGCACCGCCACTGTCACGGTCGCCCTCACCGGCGAGAGGCCGAAACCGAAGCATACACCCCACACCGGCCGCAGCAGTCGCGACACGCCGTTCGAGGCCGGCGTCGCCCATTGCTCGACGATCTGCACCTCGCGGGCCGAATGATAGTGGCCCTGGGCCCGCAGGACCTTGGCGAGATGCCGATAGGGCTGCGGATGGAATTCGTTGGTCTTGCGGTGCTGGAGCTGCACCCAACCCAGGCGCTGCCTGACATGCTCCCGCTGCACATGGAGCAGGCGGCGGGCAATGCGAACCGCCCAGGTGGCAGAATAGCCGCGACCCGGCGTCGAGGCCCAGCGGCCGAATGCCGACAGCGCGATGGCGATGCCATTGCCTTCGCCCGAGGGCAGGTGGCCGATGCGGTCATAGACGAAGCCGTCGAGATTGAGACTGCAGTAGGTGCCCTGGCCGGCCCGGCCGACACCCCAGCCGGCTGGAAAGCCTTCGTCATCCAGCGTGCCGACCGTGGCGCCGCCGAGGTCGATCGACATATCCACTTCGGCGGTGAGGTCGCGCGCCATCAGCGCCGCACCGATCCTGGCATGCGAGAGCAGCAGCCTGGGAGGGGCATCCGCCCCGGCGCGGTAGCCATGCAACGCTTCGCCTCGCCAGATCTCGCGAGGGAAGCGCAACTCGTCCCAGATCAGGCTGCCGCCGGTCGCCAGATGTTCGCAGTCGAGCCGTCCCACCACGGTGACGCCGATCAGCTTCATGTCGCCGGCGACCGCCAGGTTGGTGGCGACCACGGCCCCTGCCGTCGATCGGCCGCTGGCAGCCGAGGACACCCCGATGAAGGTTGCCGTCGTGCAATCGAGATCGCGGCCGATCTTGGTTCCCCACAGGCTGACGTAGCCGATGCTGGTAAAGCCGAGGTTCAGCAGCACGTCGCCGGCAATCTCGACATTGGTCAGCCGCAGCGTCTCGCGTGAACCGGATTCAGGCCAGTTCTCCAGCAACGCCCCACAACATTCCACATTGCTGTCAATCGTCGCGCCGAGCAGGCTGACGCCCCCGAGCGCGGTGAAGCCATGGCGCAGCAACACGGCGCCGCCGATCACCGCATTTTCGGCGGCCAGCGCCACACCCGTGCCGTCCTGCGTGGCATTCGACAGCCTGGCGCCGTCGCATTCCAGGTTGCCGCCGATTTTCGCACCGATCAGGCTGACTGCGCCGTACGCCGCGAAGCCGTTGCGCAGCAGCACGGCGCCGCCGATCACCGCATGGTCCGCCGCGAGTGCAACGCCGCTGCCGTCGCTCGTGGGGTTCGTCAGCGTCGCGCCGTCGCACTCCAGGCTGCTGCCGATCCGCGCGCCGCGCAGGCTGATCGCGCCATCGGCGGCAAACCCGTTGCGGAGAAGGACGGATCCGCCGATCTCCGCAGTGTCGGCCGCCAGCACCACGCCACTGCCGTCCTCCGAGCGGTTCACCAGCCTGGCAGCGTTCATGTCGAGCGTACCGGCGATACGTGCCCCCATCAGCCAGATCACACCGGCTGCGACGAAGCCGTCCCCCAGGATGACCACACCGTCGAACCGCGCCGCCTGGGCCCCGATCGCGTCGCCCTCCCCGGCGCCGATGCGCGCATTGCGGGCGACCACGTCGCCGCGGACATGTGCGGTATCCAGGGCGATGCCGCCGATCGCGGTGAACTCGCCCATCAGGTCGATGCTGCCGCGGATCTCGGCGCCCGACAGGCGCAGCGCATAGCGGGCGTCGCGATGGGCGATTCCGGAACGCGGCGCCGGGATCTGCAGGCGGGCGCCCCGTCCCAGCAGGTCGCCATCGATCACCGCCGCATGCGCGTCGATCCACGCAGTGTCTGCCAGCGGAGCGACCCGGGAGAAATCGAATGATCCATCGATCCGCACGCCGCGCGCGCGGACCTCGCCGATGCGGCTGTCGCACAGCGAAACCCGCGCCAGCCGTGCATTGGTCAGATCGACCGGTTCGGCGATCTCGCAGCCCTCGAGCGCGAGAGCCGGCACGCCCGCCCCGCCTGGGCCGGCACAGTCAGCAAGGTCGAGTGTTCCCTCGATCCGCGCACCACGGATGCGCACGCCCGGCAGCCGGATCGGCCATGCTTCCAGACCCAGCAGCAGATGGCGCAGGAAGGCTGCACGAACCACCGGTCGCCCTGTCGTGGGAAACGCCGCCTCGGGAAACGCCGCGATCTCGCCCCGTGCCGTCCGGGTGATGACCTCGGCCTCGGCATCGCGGAGCATCGTCGGGTCGAACGACAGCGCTCGCAGTTCGTCAGGCATTGCCGTCAGACACTAACCGCAGGTCCGGTATCGGCAAACCCGAATTATTGCACCCCGGCGGCTTCGACGTGCCGGGCGCGTGCGGCATCCTCGCGGCGCACGCGGGCGACCGCTGCTTCGCCGCCGGTGGTCGCATGGTACAGGTCCAGCGTGTCGAAGTCGTCCGCGCGTTGCGGAGCGATCGCGAGATCCGTGTAGGTCAGCCGGTCCGGCGCGCGCAGCACGTCCCGCAGCATGCGCATCGAGCTGCGGTACAGCGACAGATAGCGCCACGCCTTCACCACGATCTCGGCGCCGTAGCGCGGATAGAACAGGAACGGGCTTTCGATTCGCATGCCGTGTCGCCGATCGCGGCGAAATTTCAGGCGAAAGGCGCCGCCCTCGAGCGGATGCACCGACTCGAACAGGATCATCAGCTTGAACCACAGGATCGTGGTCAGCGCCGTCTTCGGCCGGCCGAGTTCGTGCGCTGCCGCCCGGCGAAGGATCGTGCGCACGTGGTCCGGCGTGTAATAGTTCTCCCATGCGGCGCGATACGCCGAATCCCACTCAGCGTCCGACATGGTGACATGATGCGTGACACGGTGGTTGAGATCGTACTTGTTGAGGTCATCGTCCATCCAGGCGCCCTGCTGCCAGAGCACCTTGTGGTCCTCCGATCCCGGCAGCGGCGTCAGCATGAAGAATTCCAGGATGTCGAGCGGCAGTTCGCGCTTGATGATCTCGACGTCGCGCAGGATCGACGCCTTGGTGTCGCCGGGAAAGCCGATGATGTAGCCGGCATAGGTGATCGCACCATGTTCGCGCCATTGCTGCAGCATCTCGCGATATTCGGTGATGCGGTTCTGTCGCTTCTTGGCGCCGAGCAGGTTCTCCGGATTGATGTTCTCCAACCCGATGAACACGCGTCGCACGCCGGCCCGCGCCGCCTTTTCGATGAAGTGCGGAATGCGATGGCACAGCGTATCCACCTGGATGGTGAAGCCGATGTTCAGGCCTTCCTCACGCAGTGCGATCATCCGGTCGAACAGCGGCTCCCAGTGACGGTTGCGGGCAAAATTGTCGTCGGTGATGAAGAATCGCTTGATGCCCTGTGCGCAGTTCTCGCGGATGATCTTCTCCAGATCGTCCGGCGAGCGGAACCGGCTCTTGCGGCCCTGCACGTTGATGATGGTGCAGAAGGAACACTGGTACGGACAGCCGCGCCCCAGATCGATGCTGGACAGAGAACCCGACGTACGGCGGACATGCTGGCGCGGCAGGATCGGCGGTGGCTCGCCCTGCAGCGACGGCAGGTCGTCCATGTGGTTGTAGAGCGGCGCCAGCGTGCCGTCCCAGGCGTCGCGCAGCACCTGATCGAGCCGGCCGTTTTCGGCTTCACCGGCGAAGAACGAAATGCCCAGCCCCTGCGCCGCCACCATCTCGGGCGGCATCTCCGGCAGCATGGCGAGGCAGCCGGAAATGTGGAATCCGCCCATGGCGACAGGCAAGCCGGCCGCGATGAACGGCCGCGCAAGGTCGACCGCGCGGGGAAACTGGTTCGACTGTACGCCGACGAGAGCGATCAATGCCTTGCCGCCGATGCGGCGGATCTCCCGGATGATCCGCGACGGCAGCACGCGCCGGTTGGTTTCGTCGTAGGTGCGCAGCCGGATCGTCACCTCGCTGCCAAGCACCGCGCGGCGCTGCGCATCCTCGGCAAGGCCGTTCAGACAGGCCAGCGTGTTCGACGGAATCGCCGAACGTATCCACTGGATCGGATAGCCGTTGTCATCGTAGTGCGACGGCTTGATCATGACGAAATGGAAGATGCCGGCCGTGTCTGCCGGATGGTCAGCTATGGTCGTCATAGTACCCGCCCCATCTGCCATTGGCCTGTTAGCACATTGCAGATGGTTTGAGATAGAGTCAGATCGTTCCAGCCGTTTTCAGTTCGTCGAGCAATGCGGGCACGCCTTCGGTGATCGTGTGAATGCCGAGTACGCTGGTCAGCTCCAGCACCTCCATGATCTCCGCCACCGTCGCACCATGGCCGAGTGCGTTGCGGATATGCGTGCGCAGGCCGGGCAGATACAGATGCGTGGTCGCTGCATCGATCGCGATGTAGATCAGCTCGCGGAACTTCGGCCCGAGCGTGCCATGCAGCCACGGCACCGACGAAAGCCGCGAATAGGCGTCGAAGAATTCCGGCGAGTGCTGCAGCAACTGCTCCCATACCGGGTTCCAGTAGCCGCGGTTGGCTACGAATTCCTGCTTCAGCGTCTCCTGCACCGCAGTCAACGGTCCGTCCTTCACCTCGCCGCCGCGGCCGGACTTCCGCAGTTCATCGATCAGGATCGGCAGGCCGGTGGACATGGTATGGATGCCCAGTACCGAGACGACCTGCAGCACCTCCATCACCTCGTCCCGGGTCGCACCCTGCTTCAGCGCGTTGGCAATGTGGATGCGTGTGCCGGGATTGTACAGGTGCGTCGTGGAGGCATCGATCGCGACGTAGATCAGCTCCTTGAACTTCGCCGGCAACGTGCCGTGCTTCCACGGCACCGACGAAAAGGCGCTGTAGGCTTCGAAGAATTCCGGCGAGAGCTGCAACACGCCGTCCCACAACTCGCTCCAGAAGCCGCGCGCCGTGATGAAGTCGTCTTTCAGCTTCTGCCGGCGTGCGTCCAGATCGGCCATGGTCGTTCCCTCCGTTCACCGCGCGCACGGTCGGAACGAAGCATGCGATCAGTCAAGCGGCAGGCAAACTCCACCCGCCGCAGCCGGGCCGCCGCTACGGCCACCACACCCAGATCGCCGCCACGAATGTCGTGACGTTGACCGCGAAGCTTGCCGCCATGCCGGGCGCCCGCAGTTCCGGTCCGAGCAGGTAGCCGCCCCAGAACACCAGCCGCGACAGGCCAAAGACGATCCCGGCGCCCACCACCCATGGCATCCACCCCGGTGAGGCACCCGCTGCAAGCGCCAGCAGCGCCGGGGCGAAGCCGGCGAGCTGCTCCACGGTGTTGGTCAGCGCCCGCTGGTTGATCTGCAGCAGCCTGATGTCGCGCCCGGCCAGCGGATCGATTGCCCCGGTCCAGGCGCGCAATGCCATCTGCACCACGATCATCAGATCCACCACGCCCACTGCCGGCAGCAGCGCCGCGCAGGCCAGACCGGTGCGCTGCGATGTCCCGGCCGAGTTGTCCACCGGCAGGATGCGGGCAAGTTCCTGCCAGACAGCGAACGCCATACCGATCCCGACCGCCGATCCCAGCAGCGTCTGCGAGCGCACCTACGCCAGACCTTCGCGGCCGATCTCCAGGTACTTGTCGCGCCGCCGCGCCCGCAGCGTTGCCGCGTCGAGGCCAACCAGTGGCAACAGCGCTTCGGCAACTGCGTCGCCCACGGCCTGGATGGTCACGGCCGCATCGCGTTGCGCGCCGCCGAGGGGTTCGGGGATGACCACATCCACCAGCACCATCCGTTTCAGGTCCTCCGCCGTGAGGCGCAAGGCCTCCGCGGCGGTGGCCGCCTGCGCCTGGTCGCGCCACAGGATGGCGGCGCAGCCCTCGGGCGGGATCACCGAGTAGATTGCGTGCTCCAGCATCAGCACCCGGTCGCCGGCCGCCAGCGCGATGGCGCCGCCCGAGCCGCCCTCGCCGATGATCGTGGCGACCAACGGCACAGGCGCCTCCAGGCAAGCTTCTATCGACCGGGCGATCGCCTCGGCCTGGCCGCGTGCTTCGGCATCGATGCCGGGATAAGCGCCCGACGTGTCGACGAAGCTCAGGATCGGCAGGCCGAAGCGGCCGGCCAGTTCGATCAGTCGCCGCGCCTTGCGGTAGCCCTCGGGTCGCGCCATGCCGAAATTGTGCTTCACCCGGCTCTCGGTGTCGGAGCCCTTCTCGGTGCCCAGCACCACCACCGAGCGGCCGCGAAATCGTCCGATCCCACCCAGTACCGCCGCATCGTCGGCGAACGCCCGGTCGCCGGCGAGCGGGGTGAAGTCGCTGATCAGCGTGGCAATGTAATCCATTGCCCTGGGACGGTCGGGATGCCGCGCCACCAGGGTCTTCTGCCAGGGCGTCAGCTTCGCGTAGGTCGACCGCAGCTGGCGGTCCGCCACCGCCGTCAGCCGCGCCACCTCCTCGGCAATGTTGATGCCGTCGGGCTCCGACATGCGCCGGAGCTCCTCGATTTTGCCTTCCAGTTCGGCGATCGGCTTTTCGAAGTCGAGGTAGTGGCGCATGGGGCGCGGGCTTTAGCACAAATCTCCGGGGCGGAAAGGCCGGCAGCACGATCGCCGGCAGCGGCGTTGCCCGATGCAGCGTTGCCGGTCATGTCCGCGACGGCGCCCGGATCAGGGATTGGCGGCCGGTGCGGCGGGAAAGAGTGCGGCGGGAAGGAAATAGCTGACGGGAACGCCGAGCAGCTCGCTCAGCCGGGTCAGATGCTCAGGCGGGACGCGCGCGCCAGCCCGCTCATAGGCCTCTATCATGCTGCGCTCGACGCCGAGAGCCTTCGCCAGATCATCCTCGGTGAGTGCGAGAGCCCGGCGCTTACCTCTGATTCGCCGGCTGACGTGCTGATCGACACGTGTCGAAGACCTGGCTTCCGGATCGCAGACCATCATTTTTTCGTCAACCGTTCATTATATGCCCCGTCCCACTCATAACGGGACTGCACCCGACTCACCAGCGGAATCGATCGCGATCTCGCGGCAAAAAATCATGCAGATCCGCGGCATGCGCCGTGATCGATTCCACCGGACGACAGTTCGCCGGTCGAATGCTATCGCAGGCCGGCAGCCTTTCTGGCCGCACCCAGAAATTCCGCGGCGAGCGCCGGATTGTCTGACAGCCGCGCCAGCACGACGGCGCCCACCATGGCGGACAGTGCGGCCAGTGCGCGTTGTCGCCGCCGTCCGGGCAAGCACCGGGCCAGTGCATCCGTCATGCGCCGGATCGAATCGGTGATCGCCCCGCGGGATTCGGGCCGCCGCGCCATCTCCGGCCCCAGGGTCGTGAGCATGCAGCCCCGTTCGGCGGCAGCCACATGGGCGGGATCCAGATAGCTGTCGACGATGCGCTCCAGCGCTGTCGCCTGGTCGGCGTCCTGGCTGATGCGCTCCCAGCGTGCCGCGGCGCGCGCCAGCGAGGCCGCGGACACTTCGGCCACCAGAGCCTCCTTCGAGGCGAAATAGGCATAGAACCCGCCATGCGTCAGGCCGGCCTGATGCATGATCGCATCCACACCGACCGCGTCGATTCCGTGGCTGCGGAACAATGCGCCCGCGGCTTCGAGGATTCGTCCGCGGGTTTCCGCCTTCCGGTCGCTGGTCACCCGCATATTTGACATTCCTCTATGGCATGACGATCGTCATGTATTATCTTGACTATCATATGACGATCGTCATGCTACCGGCAATAGTCGGAGGAGAAGAGAATGGTGGGGCCTCACAGCCTCGCACGGCTGGTTGCCGGGCGAGTCCACTATGGCTGGGTTGTTGTGGCAGTGATGTTCACCGTCATTCTCGCCACGGTCGGCGTGCGCGCGGCGCCGGGCGTGCTGATCGTGCCGCTGGAAAACGCGTTCGGCTGGAGCGCCACGACCATCTCGGGCGCCATTTCGCTCAATATCCTGCTGGGTGGCCTGGTCGGGCCGTTCGGCGCGGCCTTCATCCAGCGAATCGGGCTGCGGCGGACCGTGCTGGCCTCGCTGCTCCTGCTGCTCTTGGGCACCGGCGGGGCGGCCTACGCGCGGGCCCCATGGGAACTGTACGCCACCTGGGGCGTGCTGGTCGGCATCGGCTCGGGCGCCGGAATGATCGGCCTGGCGACAGCGGTGGCGAACCGCTGGTTCGTGGCGCGGCGTGGCTTGGTGGTCGGCCTGCTGACCGCCAGCAATGCCAGCGGGCAACTGATCTTCCTGCCGCTGCTCGCCACTCTCGCCGAGCGCCTTGGCTGGCAGAGCGTCCCCTGGGCCGTGGCGCTGGTCATCCTGGCGCTGGTCCCCCTGGTGGTGCTGATGCTGGCCGAAAGCCCGGGCAGCGTCGGCCTTGGTCCCTACGGCGCAGCGGTGGAACCACCCATTGCCACGACAACCGCTAACCCGTTTGTCACCGCGGTGGCGGGTCTTGCCAAAGGCGTGCGATCGCCGGATTTCTGGCTGTTGTTCCTCACCTTCGCGGTGTGCGGGTTCTCCACCAACGGCCTCGTCGCGACCCACCTGATCCCGTATTGCATGGACCATGGCATTCCGGAGGTGAGCGCTGCCGGCCTGCTCGCGACGATGGGCGTGTTCGACCTGTTCGGCACCACCCTGTCGGGCTGGCTGACCGACCGCTACAACGCGCGTATCCTGCTGTTCTGGTACTACGGCTTGCGCGGCCTTTCGCTGGTTGTGCTGCCGTTCACCAATTTCGACCTGCTCAGCCTGTCGATCTTCGCGGTGTTCTATGGGCTCGACTGGGTGGCGACGGTGCCGCCGACGGTCGCGCTGACCAACGAGGTATTCGGCAAGAAGGATGCGCCGGTCATCGTGTCGTGGATTGTCTGCGGCCACCAGATCGGCGGCGCGGTGGCGGCACTCGGCGGCGGCTTCATGCGCAATGCGACGGGCAGCTACCTGGCCGCCTTCATGGCCAGCGGCGCCGCATGCCTGATCGCCTCGCTGCTGGTGCTGCGCATTGCAAGGCGGCCGGCCTTCGCGGTGGCGGAGTGAAGTTCCAGGGGCGAAACTGGTCATAACCCGAGGCCTGGCATAGAACTGCGAGGGCGGTTGCCTGCCCTTGCCGTCGTTCCGGGATGGCTGCACCGATGCTTCGCCTGCACGCCTGCATAGGCGCCATCATTGTCATTGCGTGCAGCGCCGCCGGCGCTCCGGCGGTCGGCGACATTGGTTCGGAGAGCGGCTTCCAGGCTTCGTTCGTGGCCGGGTCGCGGGACAGCGCAGGCCGCTTCATGGGCGGCACCGAACTGCGCATCCTCGCCGCACATGAGGGCAGGCTGTACGCCGGCAACGGCTATTGGGAGGACCGGCCCGGGTTCGAGGGATCGCAGGGCGCGCAGATCCTCGTGCTCGACGGACCGAACGCGCGATGGCGGGTGGATCACGCGTTCGACGAACGATTGCCGCGAGGGCGCGCGCTCGACCTGGCCGTCTCCGCACTGAGGGACGTCAACTTCGCCACCGACGCGGGCGGCGCGCCCCTGCCGAGGCCGGTGTCGATGCTGATCGCCTCGACGTGGGAGGTGACCGGAACGACGAGAGTGTTCAGCCGCAATGACGCGACCGGCGACTGGGTGCCAACGACTCTGGCACAGGACCACGCGATGCCGGATTTCCTGCCGCAGGTGCGCAGCTTCGGCGTGCACCGGGACCGCGACACCGGGATCGACCACGTTTTCGCCGGGCAGGATCCGCGCGGCATTTTTCGCGGCAGCTACGATCCTGCGGTCGCAGGCCGCATTCGCTGGAGCAGCACACCCGAACTCGACATCTCGCGGATCGACACGACCGTATTTCCCGGTCTCGCCGGACGGCTGCGGGTCAGCAGCTTTGCCGAATGCAACAATCGGCTGTACGCCGCGGTTGGGCAGCAGATCTACCAGCGGGTGGACGGCGCCGAGCCGCACTGGCGGCTTGTATATACCAACGCAGATCCGGCCCGTTCCGAGACCGGGTTGCGGGGTCTCACGACGATCTCGACCGCCAACGGCGGCCAGCGACTGCTTGCGGCCGTCGAAGGGGCGCGTGCCCGCATCGTTCAGGTTGACCCGGACACTGGCAGCGAGACGACCGATCTCGACCTTGCGGGTTTCCTCGGTAAAGCCTGGCAGACGCGCATCCCCTATGTCATTGCCGCATACAACGATATGACGCAGCTGCACGATGCTCGGCAGGGAGACCTGCTGCTGATCGGCCTGGAGGCATTCCTTCCACCGCAAGTGCCGGTACCGGGCGGCCACGGCATCGTCGATGTCGGATATGGCCGCGTCGATGCCGGCGCGTGGTATCTCGTCAGGCATTCGGACCGGCATTATGACCTGCACCAGGTCGTGACGAAGGTGGACCCAGGTCAGCCGCTGGAGGCCATACGGACCATCCAGGTTTCGCCGTTTCCGAATGACGCGGGAGCGCTCTACTTCGGCGGCTACGACGCCGACAAGGCGCCGGCGCACAACACCGCCTGGGTGGTGCGCGGGTCCGTCACGACGGCAATCGGCGCGCCGTGATCACCGCAGTGGGTACAGATCCTAGGCGGCTTCGGCGACTGAGGTGCGTACCGTGCTGACGACGGTCTGCCGGGACGCATCCACGTTCAGCGCCAGACTGTCTGCCTGCGCGCTCAGCAGCCCGGCTTTTTCGGTTGTCTCAGTGGCGAGATCCACAACGCTGGCCATCATATCGGTGACAGATTGCGCGGCGACTGCGGCACGTCCGACCGAGCGACTGATTTCCTGCGTGGCGGCACTTTGCTCTTCCATGGCGGCGGCTATCGCTACCGAGACCTCGTCGATCTCGCCGACCCTGTCGCCAATCCGGGTGACGACGTCCACCGTCTGCGTGGTCGCGTGCTGGATCTGCGCGATTTGGTCGCTGATGTCCTTGGTCGCCTTGGCAGTCTGTCCGGCCAGCGCTTTGACCTCATTCGCCACCACGGCGAAGCCTTTGCCTGCTTCACCGGCGCGTGCCGCCTCGATGGTGGCATTCAGGGCAAGGAGATTGGTCTGGCCGGCGATATCGGCGATGAATGTGGCGATATGACCGATACGCTCGACCTCGGCTCGCAGCTGGGTAATTGTCTCCCTTGCCGCTCCGGTTTCCTCGACTGCCTTGCGCGTCACCTCGTTCGCATGCGTGGTTCGGCTGGATATCTCGCGAATTGAAGCGGCCAGTTCCTCGGTCGCCGCCGCGACCGTTTGCGCGCTCGACATCGCCTCGGACGCGGCGGTAGCCGCGCTACCGGCGCGGGCGCTTACCTCGGTGGCTGCTTCGGCCATGCTGGTCGCGCTGCCGGTCATTCCGGCTGTTGTTTTCGCCACCTCGTCCGCAGACTGATCTGCCGCATGTTCTACCTTCCCCGCCATCAGTTGCACGGCTGCAATGCGCCTGAGCGTCGCGTCCCTGTCGGTCTGTGTCCGCACTTCAACCGCATAGGCGAGCTTGGCGCGCAAGCTGCGGAGAAAACCGCTGATCGTCTGCAGCTCATGGGTCGCCACGGGCTCAATCGTTTGCCGGAGGTCACCACGGGCAAGCGCGCCGAACTGGTCTTCGATCCGCACAAAGGACTGGCGCATGCTTCGCATCGACAGCATAGCGCTACCAACGACTGCAAGCGCCAGCAGAACAAGCGCAGAACCGCGGATCAATGGCCCGACACCGAGTGCACCAGCCACGATGCTGGCTGCGGTGGCTGCGAAGAAGACCCCCAGGTTGACGGCCATGCAGGTGCCGATGCCGTGCGTGGTCCGCCAAAGTCTGGCCCGTAGTCCGGTATGGACAATGGCGCCGCCTCGCAGGTGCAATCCGCGGGTGCGCTTCTCTCGGATGGCGGCGTAGGTCGCCTCCGCCACGGCAACATGGGCTCGGTCGGGCTTGGTTCGGATGGAGATGAACCCTGTCAGTTCGCCGCTCTCGACAACCGGCGTCACGTTCGCGCGCACCCAGTAGAAATCACCGTTTTTGGCGCGGTTCTTGACGAGACCTTCCCATGGACGGCCGGACTTCACCGTTGTCCAAAGGTCTCGGAATGCCTCCATGGGCATATGGGGATGACGGACCAAACTATGCGGAGAACCCAACAACTCGTCCCGCGAGTAACCGCTGACGGCGACGAATGCGTCGTTGGCGAAGGTGATCCGACCACCCGTATCGGTCTGCGATACCAACAGTGAATCGTCGGAAACCTGTACCTCCTGGGTGGTGATTGGGCCGTTGTCGCGCATTCTCGCCGCCTCGGTGGTGGGTGCAGAGGGACATAATTTGAGCGTCGCATGATTGACGTCGCATTAACGGCTCTCCCCGCGGGCCCGGAAGTCGCGGGGACATCGAACTTCGCCAAGCGTGCACGCAAGAATCTCGTCGCATGCGGTCCGGCGAACGCCCCCAGGGCGAAAGCTATTCTGAATGCATTAGAGCGCTCCCTCGCCTCCCCATTGTCACTGCGAGGAGCGCAGCG
>DATAPW010000175.1:0-1621 GCA_036265005.1 Acetobacteraceae bacterium
GCCGGTGCACGCACGGTTCGGCCGTCGAGCGGACAAGTCCCGTCGAACGCACTCGCGCACGCGCCCTCCCGCGGGAGCAAGGATTCAGCTTCCGCGCGTACCCAAATGATGGCAACTTGAGCCGCGGGATCGTGCCCCCTGGTGTAGCTGGCGGCGGGTCACCGCGTTCGCCGGCGAGAGCCGGGCTGGTCAGCTGGCGATTGCCGTGATGCTGACGCTCGGATCATCGCTCAACGGCGCGATGGTTTCCAGTGTCATATAGCGGGCGCGCTGGACAGCCCACTCGTCATTTTGTTCCAGCAGCAAGGCGCCAATCAGCCTGATGGCCGCGGCTTCGTTTGGAAAGATGCCGACGACGTCGCTGCGCCGTTTGATCTCGCCATTGAGGCGTTCCAGAGGGTTGGTACTGTGCAGCTTGGCCCAGTGTTGGGTGGGGAAACCCATGTAGGCCAGGACGTCGGCTTCAGCGGCGTCCATCAATTGCGCGAGTTTGGGCACCCGGGAACGGGCTTGATCGGCGACTTCCCGCCATTGCCTGCGGGCGGTGGCGGCATCGTCCTGGGCGAACGCAGTGCCGACCCAGGCGGAGACGATGCGGCGCTGCGTCTTGCCCGCATACGCCAGGGCGTTGCGCATGAAATGCACGCGACACCGTTGCCACGTGGCGCTGAGGATCTTGGTGATCGCGGCCTTCAGGCCCTCGTGAGCATCCGAAATCACCAGCTTGGTGCCGCGCAGACCGCGCCGGGCCAGGCTGCGCAGGAACTCGACCCAGAACGGCTCGGCCTCGCTGTGGCCGACCGTCATGCCGAGCACTTCGCGGCGGCCGTCAGTGTTGACGCCGACGGCGGCGATGACGGCGACCGAGACGATCTGGTGGTCGCGTCGCACTTTGACGTAGGTGGCGTCCAGCCAGACATAGGGCCAATCGCCTTCGATCGGTCGGTCCAGGAAGGCGTTCACACGCTCGTCGATCTCCCCGCATAGACGCGAGACCTGGCTTTTGCTGATGCCCTCCAGGCCGAGCGCCTTCACCAGGTCGTCGACCGAGCGGGTCGAGATGCCCTGGATGTAAGCCTCTTGGATCACCGCGGTCAGCGCCTTCTCGGCCATCCGGCGGGGCTCCAGGAAGGAGGGAAAATAGCTGCCGCGACGCAGCTTGGGGATCCGGAGTTCGACAGTGCCCGCGCGCGTCTCCCAATCCCGCTCGCGGTAGCCGTTGCGGTGGTTGCGACGCTCAGTACTGCGCTCTCCAGGCGCCGCCCCGCAAACCGCCTCGGTCTCCAGTTGCATCAGCCGTTCGGCGGCAAAGCCGATCATCTCGCGAAGGAATGTCGCATCGGAGCCCTTCTCCAACAGCGCGCGAAGGGCGATCTTATCATCGGTCATCGTGGTGGTCCTTGGGTTCAGGTTGTGTCTCGACAATCCAACCCTACCCAAGATCGTCGCGATGGCCGCTGACACCCGTCAGCAGCCTCCTACACCACGCCCTGGGACACGATCTCAGGCAGGCACCCTATGGCTTGATCGGACCCTGCTCGGGTCGATGAAAAAAGGGGTCTCGATCGGGCCAAAAAGGGGGGACCACAGGCCGCTTCGCGCGGGGAAAAGCCAGGAGGGA
>DATAPW010000176.1:0-52301 GCA_036265005.1 Acetobacteraceae bacterium
CAGCCGAGCCAGGGGAACACGATGCGCAGATCGCCGATTTTCACACCTTTGGCGTCGGGACCGAGCTTCGCCACGCGGCCGACGATTTCGTGGCCCATCGCCAGCGGCAGGACGACGCCGCGATCCTTGAGCGACATCTTCTGACCGCCGCCGATATCGTAGTAGCCCTCCCAGATGTGCAGGTCGGAGTGACAGACGCCGCAATGCGTCACCTCGACCAGCACCTCGGTGCCTTTCGGCTCCGGCGTCGGCAGTTCGAGTTCCTTCAGGGGTGCCCCGTTCTCGACCACGGCCCAGGCGCGCATTGTCGGTCTCCTGTTCTGAGTGGCGAGATGGATCACCGGCCGCGGGGCGCGGTCAAGGGGCGCCGGTCGTGGCGCAGCGTAGGGCGGAACCGCGCAGCGCATTCCGACGATGCGATCGGCGGAATGCGCCTGCGCTTTCCTGTACCGGATCAGCCGCGCTTCGCCAGCGCTTCCGGGTTCGTCACCCGTACCGGCTTGCCATCGAGGAAGGCCAGCGCGTTCTCCACGCTCTGCGGATAGAACCCCTGCCAGGTCTCATGCACGCCGTAACCCAGATGCGGCGTCATCACCGTGTTCGGCGCAGTGCGCAGCGGATGGTTCGGCGGCAGCGGCTCGCGATCGAACACGTCCAGCGCCGCGACGATTTTCCGCGCCGTCACCGCATCGATCAGCGCCTTCTCATTGACGATGGGACCACGCGAGGTATTCACCAGGATTGCGCCAGGCTTCATGCGCGCGATGTCGGCTGAGCCGATCAGCCCGCGCGTGCGATCCGACAGTACCAGGTGGATGCTGACCGCATCCGACCGCGACAGCAGTTCCTCCTTGGACACCATTGTCGCACCGGCGGCCACGGCCTTGTCCGGCGTCATGTTCTGGCTCCACGCCAGCACATTCATGTTCAGCGCCTTGCAGTAGCGCGCCATGTGCGAGCCAAGCCGACCGAGCCCGATCACACCCATCGTCTTGCCCTGCAACGCATAGCCGACCGGCACGCCCTCCTGGAACTTCCCCGCACGGATATTCACGTCACCAACCGCGATCGCGCGCGCCGCGGCGATCAGCAGGCCCAACGCCAATTCTGCGGTGGCAGCCTCGCTGTTGCCGCCGCCGGACGTGTTGCACACCACGATGCCGCGCGCCGTGCAGGCCGCCGTATCCAGCGAGGCATTGCGCGCACCGGTCATCCCCAGCATGCGCAGCTTCGGCAGCCGGTTGATGAGTGTGCCGGGCAGCGGCGTACGTTCGCGCATCGACAGCACGATGTCGAAATCGGCAAGCTGCCGGGCCGCATCGTCCTCGTTGTCGAATGCCTTGGCGAAGAACACCACCTCGGCGCGCGCCTGCAATGGCGACCAATCCGCGCTGGTCTTTGCCACGCCCTGCCAGTCGTCCAGCACTGCTACCTTGGTCATGTGTTTCTCCCTCGGGTACATCGTCATGGCCGGGCTTGTCCCGGCCATCCGTAGCGCCACCGTGCGACGACTGATGGCCGGGACAAGGCCGGCCATGACGGCGCACGGGCCTCAGATGACGCCCTGCTGTTTCAGCGCGACTATCTCATCGGGCGGCAGGCCAAGCCAGCCGCCGTAGATCTCTGCATTGTGCTGGCCCACCGTTGGGCTCGGCACCGTCGGCACCTTCTCGGCGCCGTGCAGGCGCAGCGGCGTGGTCGGCACCACGATATTGCCGAGGTCCGGATGGTCGATCCGCTCGAGCATGCCGCGGCCGTGCATGTGCGGATCGTTCATCACCTCGGGCACGGTGCGCACCGGCGCGCACGGGATGCGATAGCGGCTGGCCGCGGTGAACACCTCCATCTTGCCCCTGGTCCGCGTCCACTCGGCGACGATCTCATCGGTCGCTTCCAGGTTCTCGACGCGCGCGGCGTTGGTGGTGAAGCGCGGATCCTGCGCCAGTTCCTCGCGGCCCATCGCCTTCAATAAGTTCTGCCAATGGCCCTCGGTGACCACGTGGATCGCCACCCAGCCATCCGCTGTCGGGAACGCGTTGTACGGCGCGCTGGCCAGCGCCGACTGCCGGTTGCCGGTGCGCGGCGGCACCTCTCCGGTGCGCACGTGATACTCCATGCTGGAGGCCAGCGACGAATACACCGTCTCCTGCATCGCCACCTCGACCAGTTGCCCGACCCCGGTGCGCTCGCGCTGGAACAATGCGGTGACGACAGCGGCATACAGGTGAATCCCGCCCATGAAATCCACCAGCGTCGGTCCCGCCTTCACCGGCGGACCATCGGGAAACCCGGTGACGCTCATGATGCCGGACTGCGCCTGGATGGTGAAATCCATCGCCAGGTTGTCGCGGTCCGGCCCGGTGATGCCGAAGCCCGAACCGGTGGCGTACACCAGCCGCGGATTGATCGCCTGCAGCACCGCGTAGCCGACGCCGAGATCATCCATCGTGCCGGGCGAGAAATTCTCCAGCAATACGTCCGCACGCTCCACCATCTGGCGCAGCAGCGCGCGCCCGCGCTCCGATTTCAAATTCAACGTGATCGCCCGCTTGTTGGAGTTCAGCATCGCCACCGGCAAGGTCGCGCTCTTGCCGGGTGCGGCTCGGCGACGTGCCGGTTCGCCATGCGGCGGCTCGATCTTGATCACGTTGGCACCAGCCTTGGCCATCAGCAGCGTGGCATAGGGGCCTTGGAAAATCTGGCCGAAGTCGAGCACAGTGATGCCAGCCAGCGGTGTGTTCATCCGGAGCCTCCAGGGACGAGGCCGCCAGGATAGGCCAATCCCCACGCGCATGGCGACCGAGGGACCAAACCATGCGACGACTGCGCGTATTGCGGAAAGCCGACACGCTCGACGAACTGGACCTGCACCTCGAGCCTTTCGAGCCGCCGCCGCGCGGCCCGGACGACGTGCTGATCGCGGTACACGCCGCCGGGGTGAACCGCAGCGATGTGTCCGCCGCACTCGGGCGCATGCCGCAGGCCGCCTGGCCGCGCACGCCGGGCCGCGACTGGGCCGGCGTGGTGATCGAGGGACCGAACGACCTGCTCGGCCAGCCGGTGTTCGGTGCCGGCGGCGATCTCGGCATCACCCGCGACGGCACGCATGCCACGCACCTGGTGCTGCATCGCGACGCCGCGGTGGTGAAGCCCGCGACGCTGACCATGGCCGAGGCAGGCGCGCTCGGCGTGCCGTTCGTCACCGCGCTGGCGGGCTTCCACCGGTCGGGCATGCCGGCGCCGGGCGACGTGGTGCTGGTGCTCGCCGCGAACGGCATGGTCGGCCAGGCCGCCGCGCAGATCGCCGCCATGCGTGGCGCCCGCGTGTTCGGCGTGACGCGGCGCGCCGAGGCATTCGCCCATGCCGGCTGTCCGGTGCGCATGATCGATGCCTCGAGCGCCGATATCGCCGCCGTGGTGCGCGACGAGACCGGCGGACACGGCGCCGACATCGTCTACAACACGGTCGGCAGCCCGTATTTCGCCGCCGGCAACCAGGCGATGGCGCATGGCGCGTGGCACATCCTGATCTCCACGGTCGAGCGCCCCGTTCCGTTCGATATCTTCACGTTCTACCGCGGCGAGCACAGCCTGGCCGGTATCGACTCGCTGGCATCGGATGCGCGCGCGTCGGCGGCGCTGTTGCGTGAACTGCTGCCCGGGTTCGCGAGTGGGCAGCTGAAGCCGTTCCCGGTGGTGGACCGCGCCTGTTATCCGCTGGACAGCGCGATGGAGGCGTATCGCACGGTGCAGGCGATCGCGCGCGACCGGGTCGTGCTGCTGCCTTGACGCAAGGAAGGATCCACGCCGAGAGCACCGAGGACCACAAAGAACCACCGAGACAGGAAACGATGCCGCTACGCGCGAAGCGCATTCATTCTTCGCTGCTCGCCGGTTCTCTGTGGACCTCAGTGTTCTCTGTGTGAAACCTTGCTTGCTTCCTCGCCTCCTGACAGCGGAGTCGCAGCCATGGCCGTGGTGATCACGATCGCGCAGCAGAAAGGCGGCACCGGCAAGACCACCCTCGCCGCCAACATCGCGGCGACGCTGGCACAGTCCCGCCGCGTCGCGCTGCTCGATATCGATCCGCAGAAGAGCCTCGGCCGCTGGCACGATCTGCGCCGCGCACGGCTGGAACAGGCCGCCGCGCTCCAGTTCTCCGACGTTGCCGGCTGGCGCCTGCCCGCCGAACTCGATCGCCTGAAGCGCGACCATGACGTTGTGGTGATCGACAGCCCGCCGCAGCTCGACACCGACGCGCGCGTCGCGGTGCGCGCCGCCGATATCGTCCTGGTGCCGATCCAGCCCAGCCTGCCCGACGTCTGGGCGGCCGAGGGCACGCTGACGCTTGCCGGCCAGGAACGCCGATCGGCGCATCTGTTGTTCAACCGCGTGCCGCCGACCTCGCGGCTGCGTGACGCCATCGAGGCCGACATCGCGACGCGGCGCCTGCCCCTGCTGCGGTCGGCTCTTGGCAATCGCGCCGGCTTCGCGCATGCCTTCGCGGCCGGCCTTGGCGTCACCGAGGCCGCGCCGCGCTCCACCGCCGCAACGGAGCTGCGCGCGTTGCTCGCCGAACTGCAGGAGTTGACGGGATGAACCTTTGGGGATGGCTGCTGGCACTGCATGTGCTGTGCGCGGTGATCTGGGTCGGCGGCATGTTCTTCGCCTATGTCGTGCTGCGGCCGAGCATGTCGGTGCTCGAACCGATCCAGCGCATCGCGCTCCACACGCAGATCTATCGGCGGTTCTTCCTGGTGGTGTGGCACGCCATGCCGCTGATCCTGCTGAGCGGCTTCGTCGTGCTGTTCGGCTTCTATGGCGGCATGGAATTTGTCGGCTGGAATGTGCACCTGATGCTGCTGCTCGGCCTGATCATGAGCGCGGTGTTCCTGCTGATCTTCTTCGGACCCTATGCGCGGTTTCGCCGCACCACCGATCGCACGGTCGCCGCCGCGAGCATCGACCGCATCCGCAAGCTGATCGGCATCAACCTGGTCCTGGGCATCGTCACCGTCGTGGTCGCGCTGCTGCACTGACGCCGCGATGGCCGATCCACTGGCATCGCTGCGGCAATTGCCCCGCGTGCGGCTGGCGCATCTGCCGACGCCGCTGGATGCCGCGCCACGGCTTGCCGCGCATCTCGGCCTGTCGTCGCTGTGGGTGAAGCGCGACGACTGCACCGGCCTGGGGTTGGGCGGCAACAAGATCCGCAAGCTGGAATTCGACCTGGCTGCCGCACGGCAGGCCGGCGCCGATTGCGTGGTGTGCGGCGGCGTCGTGCAGTCGAACACGGCCCGGCAGGTGGCCGCGGCCTGCGCGAAACTCGGCATCGAATGCCACCTCGGCATCATGCGCGGCCGGCTGCAGACCACCGAGCCTGGCTACGAGGACACCGGCAACATCCTGCTGGACCGCCTTTATGGCGCGATCATCCACGACATCGCATGGGACGAGGACCGCAACACCAGGTTGCACGCACTTGCCGACGATCTGCGTGCCGCAGGACGCCAGGTCTACCTGGTGCCGTACGGCGCATCGGATGCGCTGGGTGCGATGGGCTACGTGCTGGCCGCGGAGGAGATCATCCGCGACTGTCCGGATGTTGCGTGGATCGTCCATGCCAGCGGCAGCGCCGGCACGCAGGCGGGACTTGTGGCGGGGCTGCTGGCGTTTGGCCACGCCGCGCAGGTGATCGGGATCGACGTGGATGCGCAGGCGGCTCGCGTCAGGGCCGATGTGTGCCGTGTCGGCCGCGAGGTCGCACGCATGCTTGGCATCGCCGAGCGCTGGGACGATGCGCGCGTCGAGGTTGCCGCGGGCTGGAGCGGGCCGGCGTATGGCGTGGCCGATGCGGCGACCGAGGACGCGATCCGCGTAGCCGCGCGCTGCGAGGGGCTGGCGCTCGATCCGGTCTATTCCGGCAAGGGGATGGCCGGCCTGATCGGCCTGGCGCGGCACGGCAGGTTCCGCGATGGCGGCCCCGTCGTCTGGATCCATACCGGCGGCAGTCCCGGGATGTTCGCCTATCCGACGACGATGGCGCGGTTGTCGCGTTATACCAAACCTCATTGATGATGACCCATACGTCTCGCCCACTGTCATGGCCGGGCGTGGCCCGGTCATAACAGCGGGATCGATGAGTCGCTATCAACGAGCGTTGGTACTAGCACTCAAAACCAGCGCCCGCGACGCCTGCGGCACAGCGAGCAGCAGCGCAAATGCACGCGGATCAGCAGGGATCCATTACGCTCCCCCCGGCTATTTGCGTGCGTCCCTGCTTATCTGCGTGCATTTGCGCTTTCACGTCCTGTCGCCAACGCGGACGCAGCCACCCGATACAGCCTATCGCCATATCTGCCAGGCAAAGCCGGCGACGCCCGCCACCAGCAGCACGACACCGCACCAGCGATAGAACCGGACCGGCGCCTCATTCGCGTGCCGTTCCGCCTGCATCGCAGCACGTTGTTCCGGCGAACCGTGGCTGGCCATCCGCGCGCGGAACACCTCGGTCCCCCAGGTCGGCGTCTGGTCGTACAGGCTGAACCGCGTGCAGATCAGCAAGGTGAGCAGGCCGAGGATGATCAGCCCGAACGGCCCCCACAGATTGACCAGCACAATGGCGACCGCGACGAGGCCCAGGACGACTGCCCAGGCAGCAGCGTTGGCGATGTTGCCCGCAGAGAAGCGCATGACCCCTCCGTCCAGAACACTAACGGCGCAGCCCCAGGGTCACCTCGCGGCGCCAAATGTAAAGCCCGGACGCGATCAGGACCGCCACGCCGACCAGGCTCCAGACATCCGGCCATTCGCCCCAGATCGCAATGCCCAGCAGGGTCGCATAGATGATCGCGCCGTATTCGAACGGCGCCACCAGCGTGGTTTCCGCGGCGCGATAGCCCTCGGTCATCAGCAGTTGCGCAAGGCCGGAGAACAACCCCGCGCTGACCAGCGCGGCAAATTGCCAGGGGCTTGGCGTCACCCAGTCGGTGATGCAGCCGAGCGCCGCCAGCGACGCGGTACCCAGGCTGTACCACGCGACGATGGTCACGTTGCGCTCGCCTGCCTCGCCCATCCTGCGGATGTTGATCATCGACAGCGCCCAGGTGACGACACCGCTCAGCACGATCGCCACCGCGCCGAGTGGCATCGGGTCGGCATCGACATGCCATGGCCGCAGCATCACCATCACGCCGCCCAGACCGACCAGCCCCGCGGTCGTTCGCCGCGGCCCGACGCGTTCGCCGAGCAGCGGCACCGACAGCACGGTGAGGAACAGTGGCATGGCGAAGCCGAGTGCGGTCACGGTGACCAGCGGCAGCACACCGAAACCGTAAACCGACGTCACCGTACCGATGAAGCCGTACACCGTGCGCATCATGTGCCCGACCGGCCGGCGCGTCGCCAATGCGGACAGGCCGCCATGGCGCAGGATCATCGGCAGCATCGCCATGAATCCGACGAGGCTGCGGAACATGACGATTTCCAGCACCGGGAAATCCGCAGTGAGCGCCTTCACCACGGCGGAGCCCAGCGTAAAGGTCGCCGATGCACTCAGCACGTAGATGATCGCGTGGCGTCGCGACGCGCGCAGCTCCGCGCCGGCGAGGCTGATGGCGGACGTTTCCATTGGTGCGAGTCTAGCTCGTTAACGATCCGTCGTCATTCTCGCGCAGGCGAGAAGCCGGCGGCCGCGACACCGCCGCCGCGGGCCTAGCCTCTCGCCTGCGCGAGAATGACGGACTGAAACGGGGGCGGGCGGTGGCTACTGCGGATGAGCGACATCAATTATGAAGGACCTTCGTTTCCCTCATGGCTCCACCATAGGAGCGGCCATTCTGACTCACCACAAACCGCAGTGTGTGCCTCGCCTGCTTTTTTCTTAATGCAAGGCCGTAAGGAATGCTCTATCGTTCCGCTGGCGCGCCCATCGGGCCACTCATATGAGGAATGTCAGGCAGTGAGACTGTCGTATGTCTAGTGTGCCTAGTGCGTTAAAGGGGATGGCAGAGGCCGAACGTCAGATCAGGGTAGCTCGCCGACTATATGAGGCATCGGCTCCAGAAAGGCCCTGGAATGAGCTAAACCAAACGGAACGTCGCCCTTTTATCGACCAGTCTTGCGAAGGTCATCACCGCGACGAAGGAATTGCCGAAGCCATAAACTTCGTGGCATTGGACTTCGAGACAGCCAACGCCAGTCTGAGTAGTGTGTGTCAAGTTGGTATTGCGGAATTCAGCGATGGAATCGCAACAACCAAATTCGAATCACTGATCAATCCCGAGGAGTACTTCGATGAAATTAATATTTCTATCCATGGAATAAACGGTGATGACGTAGTTAATGCACCAATATTTAGCGATATTTATGATATATTGGCGGAACGTCTCTCGGGAAAGATCGTCGTCTCGCACACCTTATTTGATCGTAGCGTTCTTCGCCAAACCGTTGCTCGATATGGGTTAGCCGAATTTGAATGTCGGTGGCTTGATTCCGCCCGGATTGTCCGAAGAACGTGGACTGCTCATGCAAAGCATGGCTATGGCCTCGGCTCAATTGCATCGAAGCTCGGTATAGAGTTCAAGCACCATAATGCGCTTGAGGACGCAACAGCTGCTGGCATGATACTTATTCGGGCGATTGCAGAAAGCGGAATAAGTCTTGAAGAGTGGATGGTTAGGTCGTTCTTCCCCATAGGAGACGACGGTCTAAGTCTTCATGGCGAGGGCAACCCTAGAGGGCCACTCTTCGGCGAATGTTTGGTTTTCACCGGTGCATTAGCGGTCCCACGACGAGAGGCAGCAGACGTGGCTGCAGAACTCGGCTGCATAGTCACCGATTCAGTTACGAAGAAAACTTCTATCCTTGTGGTGGGAGATCAGGACATCACACGGCTCGCCACCGGTCAGACAAAAAGCACCAAACACCGCAAGGCTGAGATCTTAATCGAGGCAGGCAACACCATTCGAATCATCGGAGAGTCAGACTTCATGGCGTTATGCAGGTTGGAGATGCATCCGACTTAATTCGGCGCCACTGCATCGTCCACGTCACTACGCCACAGATCCGCCGATCACTGAAGACTCAGCCGCGCCTCCACCAC
Source organism: Acetobacteraceae bacterium (assembly GCA_036265005.1). Classification (GTDB taxonomy): domain Bacteria; phylum Pseudomonadota; class Alphaproteobacteria; order Acetobacterales; family Acetobacteraceae; genus JAMXLO01. Next base: position 9,104 of record DATAPW010000176.1, read on the forward strand.
GTCGGGCTCCTCCGGCATGCGCTTCAGCGAAAACCCCAGGTGCCGCACGAACGCCAGCATCGGCGCATTGTCGGCCAGCACCTGGCCAACGATCGTCTGCATCCCGTGGCCGCGCGCCCAGTCGATCAGCCGCCGCATCAGGTGCGTCGCGAGCCCCTTGCCCTTCGTGTCGGCCTGCACGATCACCGCGAATTCGCCCTGCGGTTCGCCTGACTCCCCCACAAGCCGCGCGACGCCGACGGTCTCGCCGGTGGCCTCGCGCACCGCGATGAACGCCATCTCGCGGTCGTAGTCGACCTGCGTCAGCCGCGCCATCTGCTCCGCCGACAGCTCGCGCATCGCGGTGAAGAAGCGATAGCGGATGTCCTGCGGCGACAGCCTGCTGAAGAATGCGCCGTGCTGTTCGGCATCTTCCGGACGGATCGGACGGATGGTCAGCCGGTCGCCGTCGCGCGCCTTCCAGTGCTCCACCAGTTCGACCGGATAGGGCGTGATCGCCAGGCCGCCGCCACGATCGCCCGGGTCGCGCAGCCGCAGCCAGGCATCGCCCGCGAGCACGCCGTATGCATCGGCGAACAGCGGGTTCACCTCGAGTTCGGCGATCTCGGGAAAATCGACGACGAGCTGGCTGACGCGCACCAGCGCCTGCGCCACCGCGTCGATATCCGCCGCCGGCATGTCGCGGAACTGTCCCAGCGTCGCGGCAACGCGGGTGCGGGCGATCAGGCCGTGCGCCAGGGTCAGGTTCAGCGGCGGCAAATCGGCAGCCACGTCGCGCACGATGTCCGCGGTCGTGCCGCCCTGGCCGAAGCTGATCACCGGCCCGAACACCGCATCGTCCGCGACGCGAATGCGGAGTTCGCGCGACCGCGCCGCCTGCCGCTGCACCAGCAGCCTGCTGTCGCCCTTCGCCGGCGCGCGCCGCGCATGTCGCGCCGCCAGCAGGCGGGCCGCGACGGTCACCTCCGCTGCATCATGCAGGTCGAGCGCCAGCCCGCCGGCGCCACGCTCGCCCGGGCGGTCGGCCTGCAGCAGCTTCACCACCGCGGGGAAGCCCAACAGCCGCGCCGCCGCCGCGGCATCCTCCGCCGACGCGACCGCGCGGCTCGGCGCCACCGGAATGCCGTAGGCGCACAACGCCGCCAGCGCCTCGTCCTGCATCGAGGCGAGGCGGCCTGCCCGCCGCATGGCAGCGAACATTCCGCGCGCCGCGTTGTGGTCCGGTGCGATGGAGAGCACCGCACTCGACGGCAGTTCCCGCGCCGCCGCGCGATTGCGGCGGTCCTGCACCAGATGCAGGAATGAGCGTACCGCCTGCTCGGGGGTGGCGAACACCGCCACGCCGGCTTCCGCCAGGCTGCGCCGGTGGATGCCGCCGGTGGTCTCGCCCATCGCGCAGACCAGCAGCGGCACCCTCATGGCGGCACGGCACGCCGCCAGTGCAGCGATCGCCGCGGCGTCGTCCGCACCCGCCGGCGCATGCACCACCAGGACGCCGCCGACCTCGGGTGCGGCGCCGGCTTCGGTCGCCAGGCCGGCCAGCAGATGCGACGCGTCCGGTTCGACATGTCGGATGCCATCGTCCGAGCCGCCCATCGGCGCCAGATGCAGGCCGTCGCGCAATGCGGCATCGGCCGCCATCCGGCCGGCGCTGGTCGCGTTGCTGATAATGGCGAGCGCGTCGCTGCGCACCGGACGGGTTCGCGTCAGGGTTTCCGCCGCGGCGAGGAGGTCCTCCAGCCGGGTGACGCACAGCACGCCGGCACGGCGCAGCGCTGCCTCGAATGCGCGTTCCGCCTCGCCGGTGGGATCGGCCAGCAAGCTGCCGGGACCGATCGCCACCACCGGCCGCAGCCGCGATGCAGCGCGCGCCGCGGACAGGAAGGCACGCCGGTCCTTCAGGTGGCGAATGTCGAGCAGGATCGCGCCGGTGCCGGCATCACGCGACAGCCAGTCCAGCACGATGCCGAAGCCGATATCGGTGTTGCCGCCGATGCCGACGATGTGGCTGAAGCCGACGCCGTTCGGCGACGCCCAGTCCAGCACCGCGCGGCACAGCGCCGCCGACTGCGACACCAGTCCCAGCCGCCCCGCCGGCGGTGGCAGGTGTGCACGCGAGGCATTCAACCCAATGCCCGGCACCGCCAGGCCGAACGAGCCGGGGCCGAGTACCCGCACGCCGGTCTGCCGGGATGCCTCGGCCAGCCCGTCCGCGGCGCCGATCACGATGGCGGCGAAGCTGCCCTTGGCCGCCAGCGCCGCCATGACCGAGGGCACCGTATCCGGCGGCGTGGCGATCACCGCCAGGTCGGGCGCGACGGGCAATGCGGGAATGGCGGCGGCGTCCGCGGCAACGAGGATTTTTCCGGCGAAGCTGCCGGCCCGCAGATTGTCCAGTACCTGGTTGCCGTCCGGCGAGCCGGCGCCGATCACCGCGACGGAGACCGGGCGGAACAGGCAGGTCGGATGAAACCGGCCGCCCGGATGGATCGGGAGGAAGGGCATGACGCGAGGCACCATAGCGCGTTGCGCCGGCCGAGTGGCCTGTCATTGCGAGGAATGCAGCGACGCAGCGCTGCGCCCCTCGCAACGACAACTCGTACCGATCGCTAGGCTATCTATTGAAGTCAATATGACTAACGACGATGTCCCGTATCGATACCGTCGCGCGGGCTACACCATGCCGATTGTCCTCGATCCGGATTTGCGTTCATCGATGACGCGATTTCCCCATCTGCCCACCGCTCATCGAGACGCTGAGACACTGCCGAGACATACACATGACGCTGCTATGCGCAGCACGATTTTACTGCGCTGCGCGGCGCTTCGCGGCTCTCCGCCCGCCTCCGCGCAAAATACCGGGAATTCGCCGACCTCGCCGCTGGTCCCCTGTCATTCATCCGCGGCGACATTTTCGGCTCCCGTCGTCGACGAACGAACCAATGAGACACTGCCGAGATTCCAGCCTGGGTATCGCCAACCGGCCGCATATTCATCATCGGCACGGTTTTCAGGTCTCCCCACCGCTCATCGGGACGCTGAGACGCAGCCGAGATGCAGCGCCCCCGCGGTCAGGTCTCGCCAAGCGCCGGAGACTTCACGCCAAGGCCCAGCACCAGTACGCCAACCAGCATCGAGGCGACCGAAGCAAGCAGCACACCGATCTTGGTGGCGGCTTCAAAGGCCGGCGCATCGGCGAACGCGAGGATGCCGATGAACAGGCTCATGGTGAAACCGATGCCGCAGAGCAGGGCGACGCCATAGATCTGCCGCCAGGACGCATGGGCCGGCCGCTGCGCCCAGCCGAGCCGGACGGTCAGCCAGACGCAGCCGAACACGCCGACCTGCTTGCCGAGGAACAGGCCGAGAGCGACGCCCAACGTGACCGGCTCGAGCAGCATCGGCGTCGCGAAGCCGGCCAGCGACACTCCCGCGTTGGCAAATCCGAAGACCGGCAGGACCAGGAATGCCGACCAGGGGGACAGAGAATGCTCCAGCCGGTGCAGCGGCGACGCGGCGTCATCGGGGCTGCCGGGACTGCTGCTGATCGGGATCGTCAGGGCAAGCAGCACGCCGGCGACGGTGGCATGCACGCCGGACCTCAGCACCAGGAACCAGAGCAGCGCACCCAGCAGCAGGTACGGCAGCAAATGCCGCACGCCGGCCCTGTTCATGCCGACCAGCGCAGCGAACACCACGGCCGCCAGGCCCAGCATCATCGGCGAGAGGTCGGCGGTGTAGAACACGGCGATGATCAGGATCGCCACCAGGTCGTCGAGGATCGCCAACGCCGTCAGGAACACCTTCAGCGACACCGGCACGCGGGATCCCAGCATCGCCAGGACGCCCAGCGCGAAGGCGATATCGGTGGCCGCCGGTATCGCCCATCCGCGCAGCGTGTCGGGCGAGGACGCGTTGACCGCGCCATAGACCAGCGCCGGCGCCACCAGGCCGCCAAGGGCTGCGACGCCGGGCAGTATCCGGTGGCCCCACGAGCGGAGTTGGCCATCCAGCAGCTCGCGCTTGATCTCAAGCCCGACCAACAGGAAGAACACGGCCATCAGGCCATCGTTGATCCAGTGCAGCACGCTCAGGCCACCGACATAGGCGGCGAGCGTCGCGCTATAGACCGGGGCCAGCGCCGAGTTCGCGACCAGCAGCGCGAGGACCGCACTAGCCATCAGGACAATCCCGCCACTGGCCCCGTGGCAGAGGAAGCTCCGCAGCATGGACGGGAACAGGCCGGTCGTGGCGCGAAGCTGCATGCCCGCATGATAGCATTGAGTGCCGCGGTGTTTGCCAACCGGCATACGTTGGCGTTGCATAGCCACAGACCACACAAGGGACGTGCCGATGAGCGACAGGTCGCGCTGGGACCCGGAGATGCGGGCCTACCAGGAAGCCGCCGAGAAGATCGCGGCGAACTATCCGCCGGTGAAGCTGGAACTGCCGCTGGAACCGCATCGCCGGGTGAACGATGCGATCAGCCTTGCGCGCGGCGCGCGCGGCCCGGACATGGCGGAGACCACCGAACGCTGGGTGGCGGCGCGCGGCCGGCGGATCTATTGCCGCATACACCGTCCGCGCACCGACCGGCCGCTCCCCGCCCTGGTGTATTTCCACGGCGGCGGCTGGGTATGGGGTTCGGTCGATACGCACGATTCCGCGGCGCGCGAGCTGGCGGCCAACGGCGAGGTCGCCACCATCAGCGTCGATTACGCGCTGTCACCCGAGGCGAAGTTTCCCCAGGCGCTGGAGGAATGCGCCGCCGTGGTCCGCCATGTCGCGCAGCATGGCGCCGAGTGGGGGCTCGATCCGTCGCGCATCCTGCTGGGCGGTGATTCGGCCGGCGGCAACCTGGCGCTGGCCACGGCACTGCTGTTGCGCGACACCGGCGGCCCGGCGCTGTCCGGCATCGTGGCGGGCTATCCGGTGTGCGACAGCCGCCTCGACACGCCGAGTTACCACGAGTTCGCCACCGGCCACGTGCTGACGCGCGAGAAGATGGCGTTCTACTGGAGCGTCTACGTGCCGCACGAGGCGGACCGCGCGCATCCGCTGGCGGCGCCGTTGCGCGCCGACCTGACTGGCCTGCCGCCGGTGCTGGTGCTGCTGGCGGAGCTGGACGTGCTGCGTTCGGAAGGCGAGGCGCTGGCGGCAAAGCTGCGCGCGGCGGCGGTGCCGGTAGAGGTGGAGGTCATCCCCGGCGTGCTGCACGGCTTCCTGCGCGCCACCGACGGCGTGGGCAAGGCGCGCGAGGCGGTGGCCAGGGCGGGCACCTGGATCCGCCGCGTGGTGCATTAGCCGCATGGTGCATTAGGCGGGCATTAAGGCCGCGCTCGGCATGATCGCAACGGCGCCAGACCCGGCGGCAGGTGCCGGTTGGTCCGACCTAGGCGATTACCGATGCTGCACGGATTGCGCGACCCGGCCTTGCTCCAGCGGATTCTGTACGAAGCGCTGGACCATTCGGACGATATCATCGTCATCCTGGAACAGACCGGCGATGGCGCCGACGATATTGTCATCGCGGCGGTCAACGAGGCGTTCTGCCATACCTGTGGGCGCAGCCAGCAGGAGCTGATCGGACGCACGCTGCGTTCCTTGGTCGCGCCGGATGCCGACCCGTCGGCTTGCGACAATGTCATCGCGGCGGTACGCGAGCACCCGGTCGTACCGGTCGGAGATGCTCTGCGCCCGGCAGGGCGGCGCCACGTTCTGGCTCGGCCTGCACCTGATGCCGGTGCGCGACGGCAATCCGCTCCGCGGCATCATCCTGGGCCACGACATCACCGAAAGCCTGCAGGCACGCGAGCAGCAGGCAGCAATCCAGGGCCTGCTGGCGAAGGTGTTCCTGTGCGTCAAGGCGCCGGTCGCCATCGTGACCGACAGCGGCACCGTCCAGATGACCAATCCCGCCCGCGACCGAGCGGGCGGATTTCGACTTCGACCGGCTGGTACTCGGGGTTGCCGCCGAGCAGGCGATCTCCGAGATCGCCGCCGGCGGGTCGCTGCTCATCATGGTGAGCGTGGACTTCGAGGTGTTTCTCGATCGGCGTCGGGCGGAACGCTATGTCGCTGCCTGCCAGGCGCTCGACAGCCAGGGAGATCGAGCGGCTGGGCAAGCTGATCGACCGCCTGCACGCCTGTCAGTCGCGCGCCCTGGTTCGCCATCTGGCGTCGCGGGAGGACGTGCGGCGCGTGGCCGGGCTGGGTGTCGATCTCATCGCCATGGCGGAGGATGAGCGGGACGCCGGGTGACCGATGTTGTCCTGGGACCGGCCGCCCGCTAGGTTGTTGCCGGTTCAACCGCCAACCCAGGAGGGCTGCATGACCGTGCCACCGACGCATCATCAGCGCGGCCCCTGGTGTGCCCTGCGACAGCACGTCGCAGGGCCGGCCTTCCGACGGACCTGACGCCCTCTCGCGTTCCGTTCTTCCCGGCCTGCCCTGATCGGCGCTTCGGCTTGCTTTCCGATTGGCATGCGTACCGGCGTGCCGCGCGCACCGCCGGGTTGAACCAGCGAGACAACCATGGGCTCCATCAGTCTGCGTCAGGCCAGTGTCCTGACCCCCGCGCCTCTGTTCCAGAACCTCACCCTGGTGATCGGCGACAATGACCGCCTCGGCCTGGTGGCCGGCAACGGCGGCGGCAAGTCCACCCTGCTGAAATGCCTGGCCGGCTCGGCCGAACCGACGGCCGGCGAAATCGTCCGCTCGCGCGGCCTGCGCATCGGCCTGGTGGAACAGGACGTGCCGGCCAACCTGCTCGACCTGCCGCTCGCCGAAGCCGTGCGCCGGGCGCTCGACCCAGGCGAACGCGAAGCGAGCGAATGGCGCGTCGACGTCGTGCTGGACGAGTTCGACACGCCGGAGGGGTTGCGCGACCGGCCAATCCGCGCGCTGAGCGGCGGCTGGCAGCGCCTGGCGCTGATTGCCCGTGCCTGGGTCGGCGAACCGGACGCCCTGCTGCTGGATGAACCGACCAACCATCTCGACCTGGCGAAGATCCAGTGGCTCGAGACGTGGATCAACGACCCGGCGCGCCGCGTGCCGATGGTGATTGCCAGCCACGACCGCCGCTTCCTCGATAGCTGCACCAACCGGACGCTGTTTCTGCGGCCCGAACTCTCCCGCCATTTCGCCCACCCGTACACGCGCGCGCGGCAACTGCTGGCCGAGGCCGATGCCGCGCAGGCGGCCAGGCTGGCCAACGACACGCGCGAAGCCGATCGGCTGCGCCGCAGCGCGAATGCCCTGAAGAACATCGGCATCAACAGCCGCAGCGATACGGCGCAGAAGAAGTCCATGCAGATGGCGCAGCGCGCCGAAGCGCTGGAACAGGCTTTGCGCCCGGTGCATGCGGACAGGTCCGGCGACATCCGTCTTGGCAACCGCGGCACGCATGCACGCGTGCTGATGTCGATGGACGATGTGACGGTGCGCAGCCCGGATGGTGCGATGCTGTTCGGCACCGGCAGGCTGACGGTGTTCCAGGGCGATCGGATCGTGCTGCTCGGACAGAACGGCGTCGGCAAGTCGCAGTTCCTTGGCCTGCTGCGCCGCGCGATCGATCAGCCGGACAGCATCTCGGGCGTGCGCTGCAGTCCGTCCCTGGTGCTGGGCTACCTGGACCAGCAGATGTCGCAGCTGCCGGATGGCGAAGCGCCGTTCGGGTTCATCGCCGGCACGTTCCGGCTGGGCGACCAGCGAAGCCGCAGCCTGCTGGCCGGTGCGGGCTTTCCGGTGGAGCGGCAGTTGCATCCCATCGCGCGCCTCTCGCCGGGACAGAAGGCCCGGCTCGGCCTGCTCGGGCTGCGGCTGATCGAGCCGAACGTCTACATCTTGGACGAGCCGACCAACCATGTGGACATTGCCGGGCAGGAGCGGCTGGAAGCGGAGATCATCGAGCGCGGTGCGACCTGCATACTGGCATCGCACGATCGCAGCTTCGTCGCGGCCATCGGCACGCGGTACCTGCGGATCGCTGACGGGAAGATGAGCGAGGTTGACGGGCCGTAAGGGAAGATCGGTTCCACACAGAGAGCGCCGGGGACCACAGAGAGCCACCGAGCAAGGAAGCCATGGCACTTCGCGCGAAGCGCCATCCTGCGCTTCTCGGTGGCGCTCTGTGGTCCTCGGCGGCCTCCGTGCGGAAGCTTACCTGCCTGCCTTGCCGGATCACAGAGCGAGCCGCAGCGCCCCGCCGATCTCGCCGATGACGCCACGGCGGAACGCCAGCACGCAGATCACGAAGATCGCGCCCTGCGTCACCGTCACCCATTGGCCGAACTGCGCCAGGTAGTTCTCCATCGTGGTCACCAGTACCGCGCCCATCACCGGCCCGAACACGGTGCCCAGGCCGCCGAGCAGCGTGGTCAGCACCACCTCGCCGGATGTCGAGTAATGCACGTCGGTCAGCGTCGCGATGCCGAACACCAGCGCCTTGGTGCCGCCGGCCACGCCGGACAGCATGCAGGACAGCACGAAGGCGATCAGCTTGTAGTCGTCTGTGCGGTAGCCCAGCGACGTGGCGCGCGGTTCGTTCTCGCGGATCGCCTTCAGCACCTGGCCGAACGGCGAATGGATGATGCGGTGGATCAGCAGGAAGCCGGCCAGGAACACCGCCGCCACCAGCCAGTACATCGCCATGTCGTTCTCCAGCGAGATGACGCCGAACAGGTAGCCGCGCGGCACCTGCTGGATACCGTCCTCGCCGCCGGTGAACGGCGCCTCGAGGCAGAAGAAATACACCATCTGCGCCAGCGCCAGCGTGATCATGGCGAAGTAGATGCCGGAGCGCCGGATCGCCAAGTAGCCGAGGAACAGGCCCAGCACCGCGCCGGTCGCACCGCCCAGGATGATCGCGACCAGCGCATCGACGTGCCAGAACTTCATGGTCCACGCCGCGACATAGGCGCCCATGCCGAAGAACGCCGCATGGCCGAACGACAGCAGCCCGACATAGCCGATCATCAGATTGAACGCGCAGGCGAACAGCGCCATGCACAGCACCCGCATCAGGAACACGGGATACAGCACGTACGGGCAGATCACGATCAGGGCCAGCATGATCAGGAAGGCGATCTGCTGCGAGCGCGAGAATCCAAACATGTCAGGCGCGCCTTCCAAACAAGCCGTGCGGCAGGGTCAGCAGGACGATGACCATCACCAGGAACACCACGGTGGCGGAGGCCTGCGGGTAGAACACCTTGGTCAGTCCCTCGATCACGCCGAGACCGAAGCCGGTGATGATCGAACCCAGGATCGAGCCCATGCCGCCGATCACCACCACGGCGAAGACCGTGTTGATGAAGTTGTCGCCCATGTTGGGGTTCACCGAGTAGATCGGCGCGGCCAGCACGCCGGCGAATGCCGCGAGCGCGACGCCGCCGCCATAGGTTAGCGTGATCACCCGCGGCACGTTGACGCCGAACGCCTGCACCAGCGGCGCGTTCTCGGTGGCGGCGCGCAGCGTGGCGCCGAGTGACGTCTTCTCGATGATCAGCCAGGTTGCCAGGCACACCACCACGGCGGCCAGCACCACCCAGCCGCGGTAGTTGGGCATGAACATGAAGCCCAGGTCGGTGGCGCCCTGCAGGACGTCGGGAATGCGATAGGGCAGTCCCGAGCTGCCGTAGTAATTGCGGAACAGGCCCTGGATCACCAGCGCCAGGCCGAACGTCAGCAGCAGGCCGTACAGATGGTCCAGCTTGTACAGCCGGCTGATGACGAGGCGTTCGAGGACGACACCGAAGGCGCCGATGATCAGCGGCGCCAGGATCAGCGAGGGGAAGTAGCCGATGCCGGCATATTGCAGCAGCATCCAGGAGGCGAAGGCGCCCATCATGAACAGCGCGCCGTGCGCGAAGTTGATGATGTTCAGCATGCCGAAGATCACCGCGAGGCCGAGTGACAGCAACGCGTAGAATGCGCCGTTGATCAGCCCGAGCAGGAGTTGGCCGAACAGCAGCGGCCCCGGGATGCCGAAGATCATGATCATGCCGTCATCCCCTCCATTCGCGCGCCACCATTGTCATGGCCGGTCCCACCGTCATGGCCGGGTTCGTCACGGCCGGGCTCGTCATGGCCGGGCTCGTCCCGGCACGGTGCCGTGGCGATGGCCGGGACAGGCCCGGCCCTGACAGGGTGGTGCGCGTCGCTGTCACATCAGGCCTTGCCGATGAAGCCGCAGTGGCCGTCGGCCAGCGGCCGGTACGCCTGGTCGCCAGGCGTCGTCGCCACCAGCTTGAAGTAGTCCCAGGGGCCCTTGCTCTCGGCCGGCTTCTTCACCTCGAACAGGAAGGCCGGCGTCAGGTTGCGGCCGTCCTCGCGGATCGTGGTCTTGCCGAAGCAGTCGTCCTCGACCGGGATCTTCTTCATCCGCGCGACCGTCGCCGCACCGTCCTTCTTGGCTTCCGCCGCACCCATGTCGGCAATCGTCTTCAGGTAGTGCAGCGTGGCCGAGTAGCAGCCGGCATGCACCATGTTGGGCCAGTTGTTCGGCGTCTTCGACTTCACCCGGTTGGTGAAGGCGCGGGTCTTGTCGTTGAGGTCCCAATAGAAGCTCTCGGTCAGGCTCAGCCCCTGCGCCACGTCCAGCCCCAGCGCGTGCACGTCGGTGACGAACATCAGCAGCGCCGCGACCTTCATCGACTTGTTCACGCCGAACTCGCTGGCCTGCTTGATCGAGTTCACCGTATCGGCGCCGGCATTGCACAGGCCGAGCACCTTGGCGCGGCTCGACTGCGCCTGCACCAGGAACGAGGAGAAGTCGGTGGTGCCGGGGAACGGATACGCCGAGAAGCCGGCGACCTTGCCGCCGGACGCTTCCACCAGTGCGCTGGTGTCGGCCTGCAGCTGCTTGCCGAAGGCGTAGTCGGCGGTGAGGAAGTACCAGGAATCGCCGCCGGCCTTCACCATGGCGCCGCCGGTCGATTTCGCCAGCATGTAGGTGTCGTAGGTCCAGTGGACGAAGTTCGGCGAGCAAGACTTGCCGGTCAGGTCGGACGAAGCGGCGCCGGAATTGAGGTACACCTTGTTCTTCTCGCGCACCACCGACTGCACGGCGAGCGCGACGGACGATGTCGGCACGTCGAGCAGCATGTCCACGCCGTCGCGGTCGAACCACTGGCGGGCGATCGACACCGCGAGGTCGGGCTTGTTCTGGTGATCGGCGTTGATCACCTCGACGTTGATGCCTTTGCCGGAGACACCGAAATCCTCCAGCGCCTGCTTGCAGCAGACAATCGAGGTCGGTCCGCCGGTGTTCATGTAGGGGCCGGACATGTCGTTCAACACGCCGATCTTGATGGTCGGTGCGCCTTGCGCGCGCGGACGCACCAGCGGCATGGCGGCGGCGGCAGTAGCGGTGCCGAGCAGTGTGCGGCGGGAGATAGTCATGGCCTGTGTCCTTGTCAGTGATTGGTTGGAAGCACGGTCAGCGGTTGGCTCCGCCTGTCCGGACTCTCTCCCCTGGTCGATCCGTCAAACGCCGAGATACTCATGCAGCTTGTCCATGCTGGCTTCCAGCCGGTGGTTCGGGATCATGTCGATCACCTGGCCGTGCTCCATGACATAGTGCCGGTCTGCAACGGTCTGGGCGAACCGGAAGTTCTGCTCCACCAGCAGCACGGTGAAGCCGCGCTGCTTGATCTCGCGCACCGTGCGGCCGATCTGCTGCACGATGACCGGCGCCAGGCCCTCGGTCGGCTCATCCAGCAGCAGCAGCTTTGCCCCGGTGCGCAGGATGCGCGCGATCGCCAGCATCTGCTGCTCGCCGCCAGAGAGCCGCGTGCCGTGCGCCGTGCGGGCGCGTTCCTTCAAATTGGGAAACAGCGTGTAGATCTCGTCGATGCCCAGCCCGCCGGGTGCGACCACCGGCGGCAGCATGAGGTTCTCGGTGACGCTGAGCGAGCCGAAGATGCCGCGTTCCTCCGGACAGAACGCGATGCCCGCGCGCGCGACGTGGTTCGGCATCATGCGGATCGTCTCGGCGCCACGGTAGGCGATGCTGCCTTCGCGGCGCGGCACCAGACCCATGATGGATTTCAGCGTGGTGGTCTTGCCGGCGCCGTTGCGCCCCAGCAGCGTGACCACCTCGCCCTCGCGCACCTCGAAATCGACGCCATGCAGGACGTGGCTCTCGCCGTACCAGGCGTTGAGGCCCTTCACTTCAAGCATTCGGCGTCCCCAGATAGGCCGCGATCACGTCGGGGTTCGCCGAGACCGTGGCGTAGTCGCCTTCCGCCAGCACGCGCCCGCGTGTCAGCACGGTGATGATGTCGCACAGCCCTTCCACCACCGACAGGTTGTGCTCGACCATCAGGATGGTACGGCCGCCGCGGATCCGGCGGATCAGTTCGACGATCCGCTCGACGTCGCCGTGGCCCATGCCGGCGGTCGGTTCGTCGAGCAGCATCACCTCGGGATCCAGCGCCAGCGTGGTGGCGATTTCCAGCGCGCGCTTCTGGCCATAGGGAAGCTGCGTCACCACCGTGTTGGCTTCGCCGGTCAGCCCGACGTCGAACAGCAGTTCGCGCGCCCTGTCATCGTAGACCTGCAACACCTTCTCGGAGCGCCAGAAATCGAAGCTGGCGCCGCGTGCCCGCTGCAGGGCAAGACGGACGTTCTCCAGCGCCGTCAGGTGGGGAAACACCGCGGAAATCTGGAAGCTGCGCACCAGGCCGAGACGCGCCACCTGGGCGGGCTTCATGCCGGTGATGTCGCGGCCCTTGAAACGGATCGCGCCGCGGGTCGGCGGCAGGAACGCGGTCAGCAGGTTGAAGCAGGTCGTCTTGCCCGCGCCGTTCGGGCCGATCAAGGCATGGATCGTGCCTTCCCGCACCGTCAGCGAGACCCCGTCGACCGCGACGAAGCCGCTGAACTCGCGGGTCAAGTCCACTGTCTCCAGGATGGTGTCACTCACCCCCGGACGTCTCCCTGTGAATAAGGTCCCTGTAGGGCCGCTGATTGCATATCGTTGTCAGGGGCGCAAGATTGCTGACCTAAGTAGTTACGTGAGGCTTCCAGCATGCGGTTGCGCAGTCCGCTGTTCGCTCCTGGCGATTCTGAACGGAAGATGGCCAAGGCGATCGCTTCCGCCGCCGACGCCGTCATCCTGGATCTGGAGGATTCTGTCGCTGCGCCGGCCAAGCCGACGGCACGCGCCATGGTGCCGGAAATGGTGCGCGCGCATCCCGGCCGCGACCTGATCGTCCGGGTCAATCCGCGCGGGACGCCATGGTACCTGGCCGACCTGGCTTCCGTCGTCCCGGCCCGGCCGACTGCCGTCATGTTGCCGAAATGCAGCGGGCCGGACGACCTGATGACGCTCGACCACCATTTGGAGGTGCTGGAGACCGCCGCCGGCGCGCCGGTCGGCAGCATCGGCGTCGTGGCCATCGTCACCGAAACGGCCGGTTCGGTGTTCACCCTGGGCGCCTATGCCGGCGTGGCGTCGCGCCTGCTGGCGATCTGCTTCGGCGCCGAGGATCTGTCGGCCGACCTGGGGATCAACCCGCGGCGGCCGGACGGCTCCTATCCGGCACCTGTCGTCCTGGCCCGTGCCCAGGTCCTGGTAGCGGCCGGCGCTCTGGGTATTCCGGCGATCGATACGCCCTGGCCCGACCACAGCGACCAGATCGGCCTGCGCCGCGAGGCCGATGCGGCGGCGGCGGACGGCTTCGCCGGCAAGATCCTGATCCATCCGGCGCAGATTGAGCCCGTGAACGCGGCTTTCACCCCGTCGGAGGAGCAGGTCCGCTGGGCGGAGCGGGTGAATGCAGCGTTCGCCGCGAACCCGGATGCCGGCGTGTTCGCGCTCGACGGCAAGATGATCGACCGGCCGCATTACAAACTGGCGCGCCGCGTGCTGCAGGCAGCCGGCGGCGCCAGCTAATTCCAACGCTCGTTGATAGCGACTCATTCAATCCCGCTGTCATGGCCGGGCGTGGCCCGGCCATCCCCGTCTTCCTCGTTTGCGTCGGCCAAAAGACGTGGGTGGCCGGGCCAAGCCCGGCCATGACAGTCGGCGCAACGCATAAGTCATCATCAATGAGCTTTGGTATAATTCCACACAATTCGACGCAATTGGGCGTAGCGCGGAAACCGCCACACCCACCGCCGCCTCACGGCAGCAGCTTCCCCGGGTTCATGATGCCCAGCGGATCGAGCGCCGCCTTGATCCGGCGCATCGCATCGAGCTCCGCACCGCCGCGCCAGTCCGGCATCATGTACGGCTTCAGCCGGCCGATGCCGTGTTCCGCCGAGAAGCTGCCATCCAGCGCGCGCACCACCTCGTTCACCGTGTCCATGATCGCGTGGTCCTGTGCGAGGAAACACGCAGCATCGGCGCCCACCGGCTGCTCCAGGTTGAAGTGGATGTTGCCGTCGCCCATGTGGCCGAACGGCACCGCGCGGATGCCAGGCATCAACGCCTCGCACGCAACGGTCGCGCGGCGGATGAACTCCGGCACCTTCGACACCGGCACCGACACATCGTTCTTCACGCTGGCGCCTTCGCGCTTCTGCGCCTCGGAGTGCTCCTCGCGCAGCCGCCAGATCGCCGCGCGCTGCGCCTCGCTTTCGGCCACCGCGGCGTCCGCCACGATGCCGTCGGCCAGCGCCTGCTCCAGCACCGCCTCCAGCGTCGCGCGCAACCCGGCGTCGGGACGCGGCGTGGCGAGTTCCACCAGCACGTAGTGGGCCGCCGGTTGCGCGAGCGGCAAGGTCGCGCCGGGAATGTGCCGCAGCACGAATTCGATCCCGAGGCCGGACATGTATTCGAACGCCTGCACCGCGGCCGGATCGTGCGACTGGAAGCGTCCGAACAGCTCCAGTGCCGCATCGGGCGACGCCACGGCGCACAACGCGACGCAGGTCTCGCGCGGCCGCGGCACCAGCTTCAGCACCGCCGCGGTGATGACGCCGAGAGTGCCCTCGGAGCCGACGAACAACTGCCGCAGGCAATAGCCGGTGTTGTCCTTGCGCAACCGGCGCAGCCCGTTCCACACCGCGCCGTCCGGCAGCACCACCTCCAGCCCCAGCACCAGGTCGCGCGCATTGCCGTAGCGCACCGTGTTGTTGCCGCCGGCGTTGGTGGCGAGCACGCCGCCGACCTGTGCGGTGCCCTCCGACGAGATCGACAGCGGCAGCAGGCATCCGGCATCGTTCGCGGCATTCTGCGCCGCCTTCAGCGTAACCCCCGCCTCCAGCGTCATGGTCAGGTCGAGCGGATCGATGTCGCGGATGCGCGCCATGCGCGACAGGCTCAGCACGAACGCGCTGCCGTCCTCGGCCGGAGTGGCGCCGCCGACCATCGAAGTGTTGCCGCCCTGCGGCACGATCGGCGCACGCGCCGCGGCGCATAGCCGCACGACCCGGGACAGTTCGTCGGTGTTGGCAGGCCGGATCACCGCCGGCGTGCGGCCGCGGTACAGCCGTCGCCAGTCCTCGGTATAGGCGGCGGTATCCGCCTCGCCGACCAGCAGCCCGCGTTCGCCGACCACGCCGCGAATGGCGTCGAGCAGGGCGGTCGCGGACGGCGGCACGGTGTCGGGCATGGGGCGGCTCCTTCGCGCGGCAGCCTAGCCGCGGGCGGCTCACTGGCAAGGGCAGCGACTGCGGCTATGCTGGCAGCCATGGACACGCTGTACCTGGACGACCTAGCCGTCGGGCAACGCTTCGTCAGCGGCACTCACACCATGGATGCCGCCCGCTACGATCCGCAGCCGTTCCACATGGACGATGCCGCGGCGCGCGGCACGCTGTTCGGCGGCCTGGTGGCGAGCGGCTGGCACACCGCCGCCACCATGATGCGGCTGATCGTCGATGGCGGGCTGCCGATCGCCGGCGGCATCATCGGCACCGGCGGCGAATTGCTGTGGACTGCACCGGTGCGGCCCGGCGATACCCTGCGCGTCGAATGCGAGGTGCTGGAGATCACGCCGTCACGTTCCAAGCCGGACCGCGGCACGGTGCGGGTGCGCTGCATCACGTTGAACCAGCACGGCGAGATGGTGCAGAGCTTCACGCCGAAGCTCGTTGTGCCGCGGCGAGCGAAGGAGGAACCACGGATGAACACGGATGCACACGGATGAGACCGAACGCTGTCCCGCTGCCGGACCGGGCCAGGCCCGACCGCGATCAGCGCTCATCCGTCTCCATCAGCATTTTTATTGCCCCTGATTGTGGTGCTCACCGTGCCCGCGCGTGAGGTCCCCGCGACGATGGCCGAACGGCTGATCGTCGCGCTGGATGTGCCGACCGTCGAGGCTGCGGCGCGGCTGGCCGACCGGCTGGACGGGGTGGTGTCGTTCTTCAAGGTCGGGCTTTGGCTGCTGTTCGCGCCAGGCGCAGAGAAGTTCATCGACGGACTGATCGGCCAGGGCAAGCGGGTGTTCCTCGATGCCAAGATGTACGACATCGGCGAGACGGTGCGCCATGGTGTCGCGCGCGCCGCCGAGCGCGGTGTCAGCATCGTCACAGTGCATGGCGATCCGCAGATCATGCGCGCGGCGGTGGACGGCAGGCAGGGATCGGCGCGCACCAAGGTGTTCGCCATCAGCGTGCTGACCAGCCTGAACGATGCGGCAGTGCGCGAGATGGGCTACGCGATGCCGGTGGCGGACCTGATCCGGCTGCGCGTGCGCCAGTCCGTGGAATGCGGTTGCGACGGCATGATCGCGTCGGCCGAGGATGATCCGGATGCGATCCGGCGGTCGGCCGGCGCGGAGCACCTGCTGATCGCGACGCCGGGCATTCGAGAACCGGGCGCATCGGCGGACGATCAGAAGCGAATCGCCACACCGGCCCAGGCGATCGCACGTGGTGCCGATTACCTGGTGGTCGGGCGGCCGATCGTCCGTGCCGACGATCCGGTGGCGGCTGCGCGGCGGATTGTGGCGGACATGGACCGCGGCGCGCCCTCTCCCCACCCCTCCCCTGCGTAGGCACGCGGAGAGGGAGTGCGCCCCCTCTCCCGCGCTGGCGTGGGGGAGCGTCGGGGAGGGAGCCGCCGCCAGATCGCACCCAGCACTGGTCGCGAATCACCGCCTCGCGTGTTCTCCGGGAGCGGCGTGTTGTCCGCCATCGGCCTCAATGGCAATCCGTAACTCCCGGCAGGCGAAGTCCACGACGTGCGGCGGCACCGGATGCTGGCGGCGAAAATGCCAGCCGATTCCATGGCGACGCAGGCGGGACCACAATCGCTGCTCGGCATCAGTGGCAGCGTTGCGCAACGTGCGGGCGGCTTTGACTGATTTGCGTTGGCGGCGAGGCCCCCTCCCCACCTCTCCCCCGCGCAAGCGCGCGCGAGAGAGGGAGCACGGGAGAGGGGAAAGGATGCGACGCAACCGGTTGCCTTGGCGTTAAGGCCCTCTCCCTCCCCTCATTGACAGTTTTGTGACCCGAAGCTACCCCGCCGGCCCACGCCCCCATCGGGAGCCATCCTCATGCCGGTTCACGCCTTCATCTTCCCGGGCCAGGGCAGCCAGGCCGTCGGGATGGGACGCGACCTCGCCGCAGCGTTCCCCGCGGCGCGCGAGGTGTTCCAGGAAATCGACGAGACCCTGAAGCAGAAACTCTCGAAGCTGATGTTCGAAGGCCCCGGCGAGGACCTGGTCCTCACCGAGAACACCCAGCCCGCCCTGATGGCGCACTCGCTTGCCGTGCTGCGCGTGCTGGAAAAGGAAGGCGGCTTCGCCCTGCAGCAGAAGGCCGTGGTCGTGGCCGGCCACTCGCTGGGCGAATATTCCGCGCTGGCGTCTGCCGGCAGTTTCTCCGTGGCGGACGCGGCGCGGCTGCTGAAACTGCGCGGCCGCAGCATGCAGCAGGCGGTTCCCGCCGGCGAAGGTGCCATGGCCGCCCTGCTCGGCGCCGACATGGCCCAGGCCGAGGCGATCTGCGCCGAGGCCGCCCCGGTGCCGGACAGCGATGGTGCGCTCGAGCCTGGCCACGAGGTGGTGCGCGAAGTCGTCGAACCGGCCAACGACAACGGAGCCGGGCAGATCGTCATCTCCGGCCACCGCGGCGCGATCGAGCGCGCGGTGGCCCTCGCCGCCTCGAAGGGCGTGCGGCGGGCGATGCTGCTGCCGGTTTCGGCGCCGTTCCACTGCTCGCTGCTGGCCTCAGCCGCCGATGCGATGGCCGAGGCGCTGGGAGATACCCCGCCGCGCGCACCGGTGGTGCCGCTGATCGCCAACGTGACCGCCGCCAAGGCCACCGATCCGGCGGAAATCCGCGACCTGCTGGTGCGGCAGGTCACCGCCATGGTGCGCTGGCGCGAATGCGTCAACGCCATGGTAGAACTCGGCGTGGACAGTTTCGTCGAACTTGGCGCCGGCAAGGTGCTGTCCGGCCTGATCCGCCGCATCGCGCCCGACGCCGCCACCGCCAACGCGGCGACGCCGGCGGAGATCGAGGCGCTTCTGAAGAACCTCTGACGGGAGCGGACCATGTTCCGGCTCGATGGCAAGGCGGCACTGATCACCGGGGCCTCGGGCGGCATCGGCGCGGCCATTGCGCGCGCCCTGCATGCCCAGGGCGCCGTGGTGGCGCTGTCCGGCACGCGGCGTGACGCGCTGGATGCGCTGGCGGCGGAACTCGGCGCGCAGTCGTTCGTCTGTCCGGCCGACCTGCGCGACGCCAGCGAGCCCGATTCGCTGATCGAGGCGGCCGAGAAGGCGGCGGGGCCGCTGGCCATCCTGGTCAACAATGCCGGCATGACGCGCGATATGCTGGCGCTGCGCATGCGCGACGAGGACTGGCAGGCGGTGCTGGACATCGACCTGAGCGCGCCGTTCCGCCTGGTCCGCGCGACGCTGCGCGGCATGCTGCGCCGGCGCGCCGGGCGGATCATCAATATCTCGTCCATCGTCGGCGCGACCGGCAATCCCGGCCAGGCCAACTATGCCGCGGCGAAGGCCGGGCTCGTCGGCATGACCAAGGCGCTGGCGCAGGAAGTGGCATCGCGCGGCATCACGGTGAATGTCGTTTCGCCGGGTTTCATCGCCACGCCGATGACCGACAGGCTGTCCGAGGCGCAGCGCACCAAGCTCAGCGATGCGATCCCGCTCGGGCGACTCGGCCAGCCGGACGACGTGGCGGCGGCGGTGGCGTATCTCGCGTCGGACGAGGCCGGCTGGGTCACCGGCGCGACGCTGCACGTGAATGGCGGGATGGCGATGCTATAAGGGCGAGAAAGCCGAGGTTGCACACCGAGGACACCGAGGTCCACAAAGGGCCACGGAGATAGCAAGGCAGGAACGATGCGCTTCACGCGCAGCGCCATTCTGTCTACCTCGGTGGCACTTTGCGATCCTCGGCGTCCCCGGTGTGGAACGTTCCCTTGCCCGGTTGGCGCGCTCGCGGAAACCATGCTAAGCGCCCGAAAGCTTCGTCCGACGTGGGCACGGCGGCACAGATCAGGCTCGGACGATACCCAAAGCGGGACCCTTCAGGAGGAGTTGCACAGCCGATGAGCGAGATCGCGGACAAGGTAAAAAAAATCGTGGTTGAGCACCTCGGGGTCGAGGAAGCCAAGGTCACGCCTGAGGCATCCTTCATCGACGACCTTGGCGCCGACAGCCTGGACACCGTCGAACTGGTAATGGCCTTCGAGGAAGCGTTCGGCGTGGAAATCCCCGAGGACGCTGCCGAGAAGATCAGCACCGTCAAGGATGCGATCGAATACATCGAGAAGCAGAAGGCCGCCTGACCGGCCCACCGGGAGGATCGATAGCGATGCGGCGTGTGGTGGTGACGGGCATGGGCATTGCCTGTCCCCTCGGGCTCGGAGTCGAGCATGTCTGGCAACGGCTGATCAACAGCGAATCGGGCATCGGGGCAATCCAGTCGTTCGACAGCAAGGACCTGCCGTGCAAGGTCGCCGGCCAGGTGCCGCCCGGCGTGCGCGCCGACGGCGGGCTCGACATCAGCGAATGGATTCCGATCAAGGACCAGAAGAAGATGGACCGCTTCATCCATCTCGGCATGGTCGCCGCCAGCGAGGCGGTCGAGGATTCCGGCTGGCTGCCTGAAGGCGAGGACGATCGCTGCGCCACCGGCGTGATGATCGGCTCCGGCATCGGCGGCCTGCAGACCATCTTCGAGGCGTCGATCCAGGTGCATGAGGGCCGCGCGCGCCGGCTGTCGCCGTTCTTCATCCCCTCGGCGCTGATCAACCTGGCGTCCGGCCACGTCTCGATCAAATACGGCTTCAAGGGCCCCAACCACTCGGCTGTCACCGCCTGCGCCACCGGCGTGCACGCGATCGGCGACGCGGCGCGGCTGATCATGTGGGGCGACGCCGATGTGATGGTTGCCGGCGGCACCGAGGCCGCGGTGTGCGAACTGGGGATCGCCGGGTTCTGCGCTTCGCGCGCGCTGTCCACCGGCTTCAACGACACGCCGCCTGCCGCATCGCGCCCGTGGGACAAGGATCGTGACGGCTTCGTGATGGGCGAAGGCGCCGGCGTGCTGGTGCTCGAGGAATACGAACACGCCAAGCAGCGCGGCGCGAAGATCTACGCCGAGATCGCCGGCTATGGCATGTCGGGCGACGCGTTCCACATCACCGCGCCGGCCGAAGGCCATGACGGCGCGGTCCGCTCGATGCGGGCGGCGCTGCGCAATGGGCGGATCACGCCGGACCAGATCCAGTACGTGAACGCTCACGGCACCTCCACGCCGCTGGGCGACGACCTGGAGCTGGAGGCGGCGGAGCACGTCTTCGGCGACTCCGCCAAGGGCCTGGCGATGTCGTCCACCAAGTCGGCGACCGGCCATTTGCTGGGCGCGGCCGGGGCGGTGGAGGCGGTGTTCTCCATCCTCGCGGTGCGCGACGGCGTGGTGCCGCCGACACTGAACCTGGACGAACCGAGCCGGCAAAGCGTGATAGATCGCGTCGCCAGGACCGCGCAGGAACGCAAGGTAACCCTGGCCCTGTCCAACAGCTTCGGCTTCGGCGGAACCAACGCTTCGGTGATCTTCCGCGCCGCGAACTGACGCCCCACGCAACGGGTTTTGACTAGGGGGGCAGGGTTACGGCATTGTAATCCCATCTCAGTTGCGACGGTGGGGGTCAGAGCGATGCGGGCTACCCTTGACGCCATCATGAGGCGATTCGTCGCCGTCGGCCGGTTTGCCGTGCGCTGGCCGGACGGCGAGCGAACCACCTACGCCGGCCCGGCGGGATCCGGGCCGGAAGCAGCTATCGCGATTCGCGATAAACGGACCATCCGCCGCCTTGTCCTCAACCCGACGCTCGCGGTCGGCGAGGCTTATATGGACGGCGGCCTGATCCCGGATGGTTGCGGCATCTACGACGTGATCGAGGTGCTGGCGCTCAATGTGATGGCGAACGCCGAGGGCCATCCGATTGCCCGCCTGCGCTCCGTTCTTGGCACCATCAGGCGCCGCATCGACCAGTACAACCCGGCACCGCGCGCGCAGCGCAACGTGGCGCACCACTACGACCTGAACGGGCGGCTCTACAGCCTGTTCCTGGATCGGGACCGGCAGTACTCCTGCGCTTATTTCCCGCGCGGCGACGAGACGCTGGAGGAAGCACAGATCGCCAAGAAGCGGCACATCGCAGCGAAACTGTGTTTGAATCGCCCGGGTCTGTCCGTGCTCGACATCGGCTGCGGCTGGGGTGGGCTGGCACTGACACTGGCACGCGATCACGGCGCGACCGTGACAGGCATCACGCTGTCCAAGGAGCAGTTGAGCGAAGCACGCGCGCGCGCCGCGGCGGAAGGACTGACGGATCGCGTGTCGTTCGAACTGCTCGACTACCGCAAGCTCGATCGGCGCTTCGACCGCATCGTCTCGGTCGGCATGTTCGAGCACGTCGGCGTCGTGCACTATCGCACATTCCTCGACACCGTTGCGCGCAGCCTGAAGCCGGATGGCGTGGCGCTGCTGCACGCCATCGGCCGCAGCGACGGGCCGGGATTCACCAATCCCTGGATCGCGAAATACATCTTCCCGGGCGGCTATTGCCCGGCGCTGTCCGAGGTGATCCCGCCGATCGAGAAGAGCGGGCTGGTCGCCACCGACATCGAAGTGCTGCGGCTGCACTATGCCGAGACATTGCGCAACTGGCGCCGGCGCTTCGCCGCCAACCGCGACACCATCGCCTCGCTGTACGACGAACGGTTCTGCCGGATGTTCGAGTTCTACCTGTGCGGTTCGGAGATCGCGTTCCGCCGCGAAGGGCACATGGTATTCCAGGTCCAGCTTGCCCACGACCAGAGCGCTGTGCCGCTGACGCGCGACTACATCACGGAATTCGACGCGGTGTCGGTCGACAGGCGACGGTCGAACGTGATGAGCCAGGGCAACTGATCGCGGCACGATGGGTTTCGCTGCGCTCTGCCCATCCTACGGAAGCCGCCGAAGCGTGTTGGCATTCGTGTCGTGGGATAGGTAGAGCGCAGCGAAACCATCACGCCAGACGCCACTTGTTCCGAACTGTCACCCATCCATCCCGCCATCCATCCCCATGTACCCCATTCTCCACAGGGGCGAATAACTCCCCGAACGAGTCCGGGCGGCGTATGCTGGGCTCGCCGTGAACACCATCGATTCGCCCCTCCTCGGTCTGTCGCAGCGCCTGCCGCCATCCAACGTGCAGGCGGAACAGGCGCTGCTCGGCGCCTTGCTTGCCAACAACAAGGCTTACGAGCGTGTCTCCGAATTCCTCGCGCCGGAGCATTTCGTCGATCCGATCCACGGCCGCATCTTCCAGGCCATCGTGCGGCGGATCGAAGCCGGGCAGCTCGCCGACGCCGTCACGCTGAAGGCCGAATTCGAACATTCCGGCGTGCTGGAGGAGGTCGGCGGCACCGCCTATCTCGCGCAGCTGCTCACCGCCATGGTGGGCATCATCAACGCCGGCGAATACGGCCGCGCCATCCATGACGCATGGCTGCGCCGGCAACTGATCGATATCGGCGAGAACGTGGTGAACAACGCGTTCGGCGCCGATGCGGAACTCGATGGCGCGATGCAGATCGAGGCGGCGGAGCACTCGCTGTTCCAGCTCGCCACCGACGGTGCCGTCGCCGGCGGCTTCATGAGCTTCGAGCGCGCGCTGACCGAGGCGATCCAGGGCGCCGAACGCGCGTTCAAGCGCGTCGGCCATGTCTCGGGACTGACCACCGGCCTGCGCGACCTCGACGCCAAGATGGGCGGCCTGCATCCGTCGGACCTGATGATCCTGGCGGGACGGCCAGGCATGGGGAAGACCGCGCTCGCCACCAAGATCGCATTCGGTGCTGCCAAGGCGCTGCTGGCCGAGTCGCGCACCACCGACCCGAACGCCACGGCGAAGCGCTGCGTCGGGATCTTCTCGCTGGAAATGAGCGCCGAACAATTGGCGACCCGCCTGCTCAGCGAGGAATCCCGCGTGTCGTCCGACAGCATCCGCCGCGGCGACATCAGCCAGCGCGACTTCGACAAGTTCGTGCAGGTGTCGCGCGACATCGCCGCGCTGCCGATCGAGATCGACGACACGCCGGCAATCACCCTGTCGGCGCTGCGCACGCGCGCGCGGCGGCTGAAGCGCACCAAGGGGCTGTCGCTGATCGTGGTGGACTATCTGCAGCTGATGCGTCCCGCCGCGGGCACCAGGCCCGAGAGCCGCGTGCTGGAGATCGGTCAGATCACCCAGGGCCTGAAGGCGATCGCCAAGGAACTGGCGGTGCCGGTGCTGGCGCTGTCGCAGCTTTCGCGCGCAGTGGAGACGCGCGAGGACAAGCGGCCGCAGCTTGCCGACCTGCGTGAGTCGGGCACCATCGAGCAGGACGCGGACTCGGTGATGTTCATCTACCGCGACGAGTACTACCTCGAGCAGAAGATGCCGAAGATCGCGGGGTTCGATAACGAGGACAAGTACCAGTCTGCACTGGACGAGTGGAAGCGGCAGATGGACCGGGTGCACAACCAGACCGACCTGATCATCGCCAAGCAGCGCCATGGTCCGACCGGAACGGTGCAGTTGTTCTTCGAGGCGCAGTTCACCCGGTTTGCCGATCTGGATGTGGTGCACCAGGACCATGGACACTGAGCGGTGCGCCTGGCCGCAGGCCTGACCTGACATGCTCCCGAGCCGGCATCCGGCCTCCATCCTGGAAATCGACCTCGGCGCCATCGTTGCCAACTGGAACAAGCTTTGCGCGCAGCATCGCTCCGGCCCCGTTGCCGGTGTGGTGAAGGCCGATGGCTACGGTCTCGGCGCGCCTCCTGTCGCCGAAGCATTATACGCAGCCGGATGCCGGCACTTCTTCGTCGCGCTGCTGGACGAGGCGCTGGAGATCCGCCGGCTCGTGCCGGGTGCGCTGGTTGCGGTCCTCGGCGGCCCAATCCCGGGCAGCGAACCGGACTACCTCCAATGCAACATCACCCCGGTGCTCGGCTCGCTCGCCGAACTCGAAGCCTGGACCGCGACCGCACGCAAAGCCGGCCGCAAGCTGCCGGCGATCCTGCACATCGATACCGGCATGTCGCGTCTCGGCTTTGCACCGCGCGAACTCAAGCTGCTGCAGCTTGACCATGCGCGGCTGGACGGGGTCGCCCTGGCCTATGTGATGACGCATTTCGCAGCGTCGGAGGAGCATGGAAACCCGCTGAACGCGCTGCAGCTCCGGCGTTTCGCCGCGGCCTGCGCAGGCCTGCCGCCGGCGCCGCGCAGCGTCGCCAACTCGTCCGGCATCTACCTGCGCGGGGTGAACCCGGGTTCCGACCTCGCACGCCCCGGGGCGGCGTTGTACGGGCTCAATCCGGCGCCGTACGAGACAGCGAACCCGATGACGCCGGTGGTACGGCTGAAGACGCGCGTACTGGCGGTCCGCGAAATCCCGGCCGGCGCCTCGGTCGGCTACAATGCCACGTGGCGCGCCGAACGGCGCTGCCGCATCGCCACCGCCGCGATCGGCTACGCCGATGGCCTGCATCGCAGCCTGTCCAACCAGGGCCGGGCGTTCTTTGACGGAACCCCGGTGCCGCTGGTAGGGCGTGTCTCCATGGACCTGACCACCTTCGATGTGAGCAAGGCGCCCGGCGTCGAGCCCGGCGCCTGGCTGGACCTGCTCGGCCCGGAGCAGACGCCGGACGATCTCGCCGTGGCGGCGGGAACCAATGGCTACGAGGTGCTGACCTCGCTCGGACGTCGGTTCCACCGGGTTTACAAGTCCGCGTGAACCCGGTCCTGGACAGCCTCGCCGCCGTTGGCCGCGGTGTCATCGGCGCCTGCCGCGTCGCCGGCTCGCTGGCGCTGTTCGCGGCAGCCGGCCTGTCGCATCTGTTCCGTCCGCCGTTCTACGGCCGCCTGTTCGTCCGCGCGCTGCTGGAGATCGGCTATTTCAGCCTGCCGGTGGTGGCATTGACCGCGGTGTTCACCGGCATGGTGCTGGCATTGCAGTCGTACACCGGCTTCGCCCGGTTCTCCGCCGAGGGCGCGGTCGCCAACGTGGTGGTGCTGTCGATCACCCGCGAACTGGGGCCGGTGCTGGCCGGGCTGATGGTGGCCGGCCGCATCGGCGCGGCGATGGCAGCCGAAATCGGCACCATGCGCGTCACCGACCAGATCGACGCGTTGTCCACGCTGTCCACCAATCCGATGAAGTACCTGGTCACGCCGCGGCTGCTGGCCGGCATCGTGGCGCTGCCGATGCTGGTGGTGGTGGCGGACATCCTGGGCGTGCTGGGCGGCTTCATCGTGTCCACGCTGAAGCTGGGGTTCAACGTCGGCACCTACCTGCGCAACACGCTGGACTTCATGCAGGCGATGGACGTGACGTCGGGCCTGGTGAAGGCGGCCGTGTTCGGCTTCCTGATCACGCTGATGGGCTGCTACCACGGCTACAACAGCCGCGGCGGCGCCGAGGGCGTCGGAGCGGCGACCACGGCGGCGGTGGTGAGTGCGTCGATCCTGATCCTGGCGTTCGACTATGTGCTGACCGAGATGTTCTTCGCACGATGACAGGCGAGGAATTGAGGGTTCACACCGAGAACGCCGAGGCTGACCGCGGGCCACCGAGCAGCTTTGCGCTAGCCGGCGATGCGCTTTCTCGCCGCCATGGCCGGCGCGGGCCGCCCACCCATGTCGTCCCCCACCGGTCGCAACAAAGCGGTGGATGGCGGGCCTGTGCCGGCCATGACGGGGCAACGCGGTGACCGTTCCTCGGATCCGCCTCCGCGGCCTGCACAAGAGCTTCGGCGAGAAGCACGTGCTGGACGGCATCGACCTCGACATCATGCCCGGCACCTCCATGGTCGTGATCGGCGGCTCGGGCTCCGGCAAATCCGTGCTGCTGAAATGCATCCTCGGCCTGCTGGAACCCGACGCGGGATCCATCGAGATCGACGGCATCGACATACTCACCCTGCCCCGCCGCGAGCAGGAGGCCACCCGCGCCCGCATCGGCATGCTGTTCCAGAACGGCGCGTTGTTCGACAGCCTGCCGGTCTGGGAAAATGTCGTGTTCGGGCTGCTCGCGCAGCGCAAGCTGCGCCGCACCGAGGGACCCGGGCGAGCGGCGGACTTCCTCTCGCAGGTCGGGCTCGCCGCCAGCGTGGGCGGGCTCTACCCGGCTGAGCTGTCCGGCGGGATGCAGAAGCGCGTCGCCCTGGCACGCGCCATCGCCGCCCGGCCCGACATCATGTTCTTCGACGAACCGACCACCGGCCTCGATCCGATCATGGGCGCGGTGATCGACGGGCTGGTGGTGGACTGCGTCAGGCAACTCGGCAGCACGGCGGTGGCGATCACCCACGACATGGTCAGCGCCCGCCGCATCGGCGATGCCGCGGCGATGATCTACCATGGGCGCATCATCTGGACCGGTCCGGCATCCCGGCTGATGGACACCGGCAACCCGGTCGTCGATCAGTTCACCCACGGCCAACGCGAGGGGCCGATCCAGATGGAACTCCGGCGATAGCATCGCTGCTCAATAAGACTGACAAACGACCGGCTACCGCGTAACTTGCCGCAACGAGACGCTCGGGGAACGGGGGTAAACCGAAGTCAGAGCCATGATGCGGCCGGCATTTCTGCGTATGGCGGTGGTTCTCGGCACGCTGGCTGCTGCGGCCCCGTTGCGCGCGGACGACCCGCCGATCACCAATGCGAAGCAGGTAGCCGGCCTGTTCATGCAGAGCTGCCTGGAATATGCCGGCGACAAGGACGCGCTGCGCGACTGGGCCAGGAAGACCGGATTGCAGGAGCTGCCGGGCGACGTGCGGGAACATTTCCTCTATGGCCTGCCCGGCACGGTATTCGACGCCTCCAACAAGGACGGGAAATTCGTGCTGGTGTCCGAGGATGGCGGGTCGTGCTCGGTGCTGGCGGAGATCGCCAGCGGGCCGGCGGTCATTTCCGACCTCGAGCAGAACCTGAAGGAAGCCCAGATCACCTTCAACGTGACCGGCGAGAAGGCCGATGCGGAGGAAAAGGCGCTGCGCCACCGCGAATACGTTGCCTCGCAGGGCCGGCGCCAATGGCTGCTGCTGGTCAGCATCGTGAAGGATCCGGCCGGCGGACAGGCGATGCTGACCGCGAATCGGAACTAGCGCATTCTCGCGATGGGTTTCGCCGCACCACGCACGCGTCACCTGTGCCATAGGATGGTTTGAGCGCAGCGAATCCCGTCACCCAGCGCCGCCACCGCCAGGGAAACCATTTGGCCAAGCCGACCTCCCGTTTCGTCTGCCAGAGCTGTGGCGCGGTCAGCCCGAAATGGGCCGGCCGCTGCGAGAGCTGCGGCGAATGGAACAGCATCGTCGAGGAAGCCATCGCCGCGCCGCGCCCCGGTCCCGCCGGGAAGGCGGCGGCGGGCAAGCGCGTGGAGTTCGTCGGCCTGGCCGGCAGCGCCGAACCGCCGCCGCGCTGCCCCACCGGCATCGCCGAACTGGACCGCGTCCTGGGCGGCGGCCTCGTGCCGGCATCGGCGGTGCTGGTCGGCGGCGACCCGGGGATCGGCAAGTCCACCTTGCTGCTGCAGGCCGCCGCCAGCCTGGCGCGCGCCGGACGCCGGGTGTTCTACATCTCGGGCGAGGAATCCATCGAGCAGCTCCGCCTGCGGGCCCGTCGCCTGGGCATCCACGACGCGCCGCTGGAACTCGCCGCCGCGATCAACCTGCGCGACATCGCCGCCAGCCTGCAATCCGCTGGCGACGCCGCCCTGGTGGTGATCGATTCGATCCAGACCATGTGGCTGGACACCATCGACAGCGCACCCGGCACCGTGGCGCAGGTGCGTGCCTCCAGCTTCGAGCTGATCCAGCTCGCCAAGGGCGGAAAATTCGCCATCGTGCTGGTCGGCCACGTCACCAAGGACGGCGCCATCGCCGGCCCGCGCGTGCTGGAGCACATGGTCGACGCGGTGCTGTATTTCGAAGGCGACCGCGGCCACCAGTTCCGCATCCTGCGCGCGGTGAAGAACCGCTTCGGCGCCACCGACGAGATCGGTGTGTTCGAGATGACCGACCGCGGCCTGGCCGAGGTGGCGAACCCGTCGGCGCTGTTCCTCGCCGAGCGCCGCGGCAACGTCGCCGGCAGCGCGGTGTTCGCCGGGCTGGAGGGCAGCCGGCCGGTCCTGGTGGAAGTGCAGGCGCTGCTGTCGCCGAATCCCGGCGGCAGTCCGCGGCGTTCGGTGATCGGCTGGGACGGCGGGCGGCTGTCGATGATCCTGGCGGTGCTGGAGGCGCGCGGCGGCGTCCGGCTGAATGCCACCGACGTCTACCTGAACATCGCCGGCGGCCTGCGGGTGACCGAGCCGGCGGCCGACCTGGCGGTGGCGGCGGCGCTGGTCTCGGCGGCGTTCGAACAGCCGACCAATGCCGGGATGGTGTATTTCGGCGAGATCGGCCTGTCCGGCGAAGTGCGCCAGGTGGCGCAGGCCGAGTCGCGTTTGAAGGAGGCGGCCAAGCTGGGTTTCCTGGAGGCGACGCTGCCCCGCCGGGTCGCCCGCGGCAACCGGCCGATGGCGCCGCCCGACGGCATCGAATTGGCGGAAATTGGCCACATCTCCGATCTTGTTGGCCGCTTCGCGGGGAAAGTGCCGGTCGTTACGTGATCTTGGCTTGGCGTGGCGGGCTTTGCGGCCGATAACCCGGCGGCTCCCCGTTCCGTGGCGGTTCGATGACCTGGGTTGACTTCGTTGTGCTGGCGGTACTGGCGCTATCCGCGCTGCTCGCCTTCATGCGCGGGCTGGTGCGCGAGGTGCTGGGCCTTGCCGCCTGGATCGGCGCCATCTTCGCCGGCGTCTGGGGGGTGCCGAGGGCCCGCCCCCACGCGCAGGAGCTTCTGGGCACCTCGCCCTGGGCGGATCCGGTCACCTTCGCCGTGATCTTCATCATCGCGTTGATCGTGCTGATGCTGGTGTCCCGCTGGATCAGCGCCATGGTGCGCGCCTCGCCGGTCGGCGGCCTCGACCGGACATTGGGACTGGTATTTGGCCTCGTGCGGGGTGCCGCGCTGCTGGTGCTCGCCTATATCATTGCCGGGATGGTGGTCCAGGTGGACCGCTGGCCGGATGCCGTATTGCAGGCCCGATCGCTGCCGCTGGTCTACCAGGGCGCCAGTTGGGCAGTGCAGAGGCTGCCGGCCGACCATCGGCCGCTTCTCTACGCACCGCCGCCCGGGCGTGAGACAACGGCCGACGCCTTGCTGCACGCGACTCCCCAAGGCCGGGCTGTGGGCAAACCGCCGGTTCGGGATTAGGAGAATTCTGCATGGCCGCCACCTCGCCGAATGACGCTACATCCTGCCCTCCGGCGGATGACAAGTTCCACGAAGAATGCGGCGTGTTCGGCGTGTGGAACGTGCCCGACGCCGCCGCGGTCACCGCGCTTGGGCTGCACGCATTGCAGCACCGCGGCCAGGAGGCCACCGGCATCGTTTCGTTCGACGGCAAGCACTTCCATTCGCATCGCGGCCTGGGCCTGGTCGGCGACAATTTCAGCGACGTGAGGGTGATGGCCTCGCTGCGCGGTACCACCGCGATCGGCCACAACCGCTACGCCACCACCGGCGACACCATCCTGCGCAACGTGCAGCCGCTCTATGCCGATTTCGAGTTCGGCGGCTTCGCGGTGGCGCATAACGGCAACCTGACCAACGCCCACGTGCTGCGGCGGACCCTGGTGCGGCGCGGCTGCCTGTTCCAGTCCACCACGGATTCCGAGGTCTTCGTCCACCTGATCGCCATCAGCCTGTATTCCACCGTAGTGGATCGGCTGATCGATGCGCTGAAACAGGTGGTCGGCGCGTATTCGCTGGTGGCGCTGTCCACCGAGGCGCTGATGGGCGTGCGCGACCCGCTCGGCGTGCGCCCGCTGATCCTCGGGCGCATCGGCACCGAGGGCACCGGCGGCTGGGTGCTCGCCTCGGAGACCTGCGCACTCGACATCGTCGGCGCCGAATTCGTGCGCGACGTGGAACCCGGCGAAATCGTTGTGATCAACGACCAGGGCGTGCACAGCGTCAAGCCGTTCGGCCGCAACCGCGAGCGGTTCTGCGTGTTCGAGTACATCTATTTCGCGCGGCCGGATTCGGTGATGGAGGGCACGCCGGTCTACGACGCGCGCAAGGCGATCGGCGCCGAACTGGCGCGCGAGTCCGGCGTGGCCGCCGATGTCGTGGTGCCGGTGCCGGATTCCGGAGTGCCGGCGGCAATGGGCTACGCGACGGAGAGCGGCATCCCGTTCGAGCTTGGTATCATCCGCAACCATTATGTCGGCCGCACCTTCATCGAGCCGACCGACCACATCCGCCACCTCGGCGTGAAGCTGAAGCATTCCGCCAACAAGCCGGTGCTGCAAGGCAAGCGGGTGATCCTGGTGGACGATTCGATCGTGCGCGGCACCACGTCGCGGAAAATCGTCGAGATGGTGCGCGCCGCCGGGGCCAAGGAGGTGCATATGCGCATCTCGTCGCCGCCGACGACGCATTCGTGCTTCTACGGCATCGACACGCCGGAGCGCGGTGAGTTGCTGGCCGCGCGCCTTTCGGTCGAGGAGATGGCCGAGCAGATCGGCGTGGACAGCCTGGCCTTCATTTCGATCGACGGGCTGTATCGCGCTCTCGGCAAGCCGGACCGCGATCCGGCGCGGCCGTACTACTGCGACGCCTGCTTCACCGGCGACTACCCGATTGCGTTGCCCGACCAGGCGGACAATTCCGAGCGGCAGCTGAGCCTGCTGGAGGAGAGCCACTGATGGTTGGTTGCGCCTTCCGCCTGTGGCTCTGACGTCCGGCAGCATAGCGCTGGTCACCGGCGCCAGCCGCGGCATCGGCGCGGCAACCGCGGTCGAACTGGCGCGGCTCGGCGCGCACGTGGTGATCACCGCGCGCACCCAGGGCGGCCTGGAAGAGACCGACGATGCGATCCGCGCCGCGGGCGGCAGCGCGACATTGCTGCCACTGGACCTCGCCGAAGGCGACCAGATCGACGCCATCGGCCCGAGCCTGTTCCAGCGGTTCGGCCGTCTCGACGCGCTGGTGCACAACGCCGCCGCCCTCGGGCGGCTGACGCCGGTCGCGCACATCATGCCGAACGACTGGAGCGACGTGGTTGCGGTCAACCTGTCAGCGACGTGGCGGCTGATCCGTACCTGCGATCCGCTGCTGCGCAATGCCGAGGCCGGCCGCGCGGTGTTCGTCACCGATGAACGGGCGCGCGCGCCGCTGGCCTATTGGGGGGCATACGGCGCGACCAAGGCGGCGATGGAACATCTCGTGCTGACCTGGGCGGGCGAATTGCTGCAGACCCGGCTGCGGGTGAACCTGTTCGACCCGGGCGTGGTGGCGACGCGCCTGCGCAGCCAGGCAATGCCGGGCGAGAATCCGACCACCTTGCCGCGGCCGGCCGATGTCGCTCGGGCATTGGCGGCCTTGTGTGCGCCGGACGAAATCCGACATGGCGAGTTGATCCGCTTCGCCCGACGCTGAGGCGGACTCAACGATGGAGGACAACCGCCATGGCAAGACCACCGCTGCCGCCATTCACCGAGGCGACCGCCATCCAGAAGGTGCGGATGGCCGAAGATGCATGGAATACGCGCGATCCGGAGCGGGTCGCCGGCGCCTACACCGAGGACAGTCGCTGGCGCAATCGCGCCGAGTTCTTCCAGGGACGCGGCGCCATCGTCGAATTCCTGCGGCGCAAATGGGCACGCGAACTGGACTACCGGCTGATCAAGGAAATCTGGGCGTTCCACGGCAACCACATCGCAGTGCGCTTCCAGTACGAATTCCACGATGATTCCGGCAACTGGTTTCGTGCCTACGGCAACGAGCAATGGGAATTCGACGACGAAGGCCTGATGCGCCGCCGCGAGGCGAGCATCAACGATGTGCCGATCCGTGCCGATGACCGCCGCTTCCTGTGGCAGCCGCTGGGACCGCGTCCGCCCGATCATCCGGGGCTGAGCCAACTCGGCATGTAATGTCCGACGCCGGCCATTGCATCAAATGCAATGGCCACGCGTGTCGCCGGCAGAACGAGCCTGTCGAGGCCGCAGATCAAATCGCCGAGACTTTCGGCATTTGAGAGGTCGCGGGAGGCTGGCAGCCTCTGCAAAAAGACAAAGCTAGACAAGCGCCAGCACCCAACGAAGAGCACGACTGAACAACGTTGGCACACGCGATCGGTGACGATCGCGAGCGACGATACGTGTTGCCGCGACCAATTGCAGCGTCTGCGCACGCAGGGAGGAACCAATGATCGGACAGAGCAAGCGGATCTGGCTTCTGCTCTTGTCGGTGAGCATGATTCTGGTGTTCGGCAACGCTGCCGCTCAGCAGCCGTCGCAGACCGGCGCGCAAAGTCAGGCCGGCGCGCCGCCAAGCCAGCCGGGCGCGCAGAACCCTTACCTGATGGGATCCGATGGCTACGGCAAGGGCCCGCGCGGGCTGACCAGCTACCAGCCCGTTGCCCTCGACCCGCCGTTCTCAGCAAGGATGGCGCAGGACGTGGCGGCCAAGCCCGGCATCGAACGCGAGCACCAGGCGCTGCTCGAGGAGCGCTACGATATTTCCGACCGCCCGGCCCAGGGCATCACGATGGAACACAACAAGCCGCTGCAGGAAGGCGTGCGCGTCAAGTTGCCGCAAGGCGTGACGTGGGAGCGGCTTGCCTCGATGACCCCAGATGCGATCCGTGACCAGGGCCTGTGGCCGAAGGGGTTCCTGCCCCTGCCGCATCCGTTCCACGCCACCGGCGGGTTCGTGTTCCCGCAGATGGAGATCGACGCGCTGAAGCGGCAGGACGGGCGCGACCTCACTCGCTTCGACGTCAGTTTCGATTTGCCGGAACGCTTCCTGGCGGCGTTTCCACCTGCCATGTACCTGGTCCAACGACCCGACCTGGGCGATGTCTCGCAGGGCAAACTGATTTCCCTCACCAACTACTTCGAGATGTTCAACGGCATCCTCACACCGCGGCAACTGGAAGGGCTGCGCCTGTTGCTGACGCCGTTCCCGCAGCAACAGTTCAACGCCACAGACGACCGCAAGTCGGCACTGGCCAGCATTGGTTCGGCGTGCTTCGATTGCCATGCGAACGGCCATCAGAACGGCGCGACGCACCTGGCTCCTGATGCCCGCCCGGAATGGTTCCGTCACCGGATCGGCACCGTGTCACTGCGCGGCGTCAATATCCAACGGCTGTTCGGCTCGCAGCGCGCCCTGAAGACGGTCGAGGATTTCACCGAGTTCGAGCAGCGCACCGCCTATTTCGACGGCGACACGACGATCGCTGCGAAGAAGGGCGTGAACCCGCTTGAGCGCGGCAGCCAGGTGGACTTCATGGCCGATTTCGAGGAGATGCTGGACTTCCCGCCGGCCCCCAAGCTCGACGTGTTCGGCAAGCTCGATCCCGCAAAGGCGACGCCCGCCGAGTTGCGCGGCCAGGACGTGTTCTTCGGCAAGGGCCAGTGCGCGAGTTGCCACCAGCCGCCGTATTACACCGACAACCTGATGCACGACCTGCAGACCGAGCGCTTCTTCAAGCCGGAGATGGTCAACTACGCGATGGAGGTCGGCGACGGGAAGATCAAGACGTTCCCGCTGCGGGGCATCAAGGACGACCCGCCCTACCTGCATGACGAGCGACTGCTGACCCTGGACGACACGGTCGAGTTCTTCAACCTGGTACTCGGCACCAAGCTGACCACGCCGGAGAAGCACGATCTGGTGGAGTTCCTGCGCGCCCTGTAGCGGACGGTTCCTGCGTCAACGCGGCATCACCGTCATGGCCGGGCAAGTCCCGGCCATCGCCGCACTGTGCCACGACGGGTGGGCGGGACATGCCCGGCCACGACGATCGAAGAAAATGTTGGATCAATCCGCCGCCGCTGCCGCACCTTCCGGCGCCTCCTCCAGCCGGCCGTCGTGGTGCAGAGCCAGCACGACCACCATCGCAACGACGGCCGATGCGGCGATCACCCACAGCCCCGCGGCGTAATGGCCGGTGACGTCCTTCAGCCAGCCCATCACGAACGGGCCGAAGAATCCGGCGAGGTTCCCGATCGAATTGATCACCGCAATGCCCGCGGCCGCCGATGCGCCGGACAGGAACGCGGTGGGCAGCGTCCAGAACACCGGCAGCACCGCGAACACGCCGAACGCACCGACCGACAGCGCGGCCATCTTCATGATCGGATCGCTGAATAGCGGCGACAGGCCGATGCCGAGCGCGGCCAGTGCGAACGCCACCGCCGCATGGCCCTTGCGCTCCCGCAGGCGGTCCGAGCGATAGCCGTACCACACCATGCCGAGTGAACCGACCACATAGGGGATCGCGCTGACGAACCCGGTCTGCACGTTGGTCAGCCCGAACCCCTTGATGATCTGCGGCAGGAAATACGCCGTGCCGTAATTCGTCGCGACCGCGCCGAAATACACCAGCGACAGCGCCAGCACGCGCGGATCGAACAGCGCCTGCGCAATGCTGTAGCTGCGCACCGCCTCGCGCTGGAGTTGCTCCTCGGCCAGGCGGCGCATCAGCCAGTCGCGTTCGTCGCGCGCGAGCCAGCTGGCGTCCGATGGGCGGTCGGTCAGGTAGAACCAGGTGACGAAGGCGAGGATCACCGCCGGCACCGCCTCGAGGATGAACAGCCACTGCCAGCCCTGCAGGCCGGCGATGCCGTCGAGGCCGAGCAGCGCG
Source organism: Acetobacteraceae bacterium (assembly GCA_036265005.1). Lineage (GTDB taxonomy): Bacteria > Pseudomonadota > Alphaproteobacteria > Acetobacterales > Acetobacteraceae > JAMXLO01. The sequence goes on from DATAPW010000176.1 coordinate 44,281, forward strand.
CTCGACACCGGCGCGCCGAACACGGTGGAGAGCGGGATCGCCACCATGAACCAGCCGATGATCCGCGCGCGGTACACTGCGGGGAACCACAGCGTCAGGTAGAAGATGATGCCGGGAAAGAATCCCGCCTCGGCCGCGCCGAGCAGCACGCGCACGACGTAGAAGCTGGTCTCGCCTTGCACGAACACCATCGCGCCGGAGACCAGGCCCCAGGTGAACATGATGCGCGCGATCCATCGCCGCGCGCCGAAACGTTCCAGTGCCAGATTCGAGGGTACTTCGAACACGAAATAGCTGAAAAAGAAGATGCCGGCGCCGAGACCGTAGGCGGTGGCGCTGAGCCCGAGGTCGTGGTTCATGGTCAGCGCGGCGAAGCTCACGTTTACCCGGTCGAGGTAGGCGGCGAAATAGCAGATGACCAGGAAAGGTAGCAACCGCCACGACAGCTTCGCGATCGTGCGGCGTTCCAGATCATCCATGCCCGGGCGTCTCCCACTGTGAAGGCGCCAGAAGTGGGTTGCGGTCGGCCGGATGAACACTCATGCTCCGGATTCCGTGAACGAGGCCACCATGACATTGCGACGCGCGCTGTTTGTTTCGATCCTGGCAAGTACTCCGCTGGCGTTGCCGGCGCTGGCGCAGACCGCCGCGCCGGATGCGACTCCGGCGAACAATGCCTCGTTGACGCATTCGGCGCTGAAGGCGACGACGTTCAAGATCGGCACCACGGGCACCAACCTCGCCATCCTGTCCTACGCCGCCGGCGGCATCATCGGCGGTGCGGCGCTGACGACATTCCTGCTGGGCAGTTCCTGGGTGATCTACACGGCGAACGATTACCTGTGGGACAGCTACGCGCCGCCCGCTGCCAAGCAGACCGACACCGGGACATTCGATGCGACGGCGGATGTCTGGCGCAATACCGGGAAGTTCCTCACCTACAAGCCGGTGATCGCCTCGATCAAGCTGGCGTCGCTGTTTGCCTACACCGGATCGGCCGGCGTCACCGCGGTGTTCGGTACCGCATCGATCCTGACCAACACGGTGGTGTTCTACGCCAACAACATGGCGTGGGATTTCTACGACTGGTATTCCGCCGCACCCAAGGCCGCGGCGGTGGCCACACGGTAGGTCAGGACGGCAGGCGTCCCTCGAGGAACGGCACCTCGAGCACCAGCTTGTTCCACACTTCGCCATGCCCGACGAAGCCATCCTCACCGAAGCAGTCGCCATGGTCGGCGGTGATCGTCAGGTAGGTGTCCGCGGGCAGGAGGCGGAACAGTTGCGGGATGACCGCATCGAGGTAGCGGATCGATTCGATCTGGCGCAGCCGCAACATTGACAGCAGGGCTTCGTCGTAGAGCGGTATCGCCACCGCCCGGTCTTCCGCCGCGCCGCGCATCTGGGCGGCATAGCCGTGCAGGATGTAGGGCGAGAACTGCGTATCGTAGGCGCCGTCATAATACGGGTAATGCGTTTCGCAGACGTTGATGATGAGGTATTGCGGCTGGCTCATATCCAGCTTTGGCAGTACCCGTTCCAGGCAGTTCTCGAACTGCCCGACCGACGTCAGGTTGTCCACGAACGGCCTGAACCGCGAATCCTCGGTCAGCGGATTGGCCGAGGTGATGGCGTTGAGTTGGTAGCCCAGCCGATGCAGTCCGGTCCGCAGGTCGCGTTCGTGCTTGAACGGATGGTCGTCCGCCAGGCCAAGCCGCGTCTGCCACGCCCGCAGGTCGGCGAGTTCGGTCTTCTGCTGCGTCGTGTCGGTGCGCCGGTCGATCCAGGGCAGCCGTCCGAGCGTGAACAGGATGTGCGAGGTGAAGGTCCAGGTGGACAGCGAGTAGGCACGGTGCAATCCGCCGATCCGGGGGATGTTCTGCAGCGTCGGCCACGCGGCCGCCATCGAATCGTAGCGGCAACTGTCGAACACCAGCAGCACGTGCGAATTCATGATGGCCCCCAGGGCTGCACTGCAGGCTAGCCGCCGGCACGGTCGCTGCGCAACGATAACATTGGTCAAGCGTGCCGTTTCCTACCCTCCACGCCGTCCCTGCCCCGCCCTCACTCCGACCGTCATCCTCGTGCAGGCGAGGATCCAAGGGAGCCGGGGTGACGACGGGGCAGGCATGACGACGGGGCAGGCATGACGGCGGGGCAGGCATGACGGCGGGGACGCATCCGATCTAACTTCGCGCATGGCCATCCTGATCACCGGCGCCGCCGGTTTCGTCGCGCTCAATATCGTCGAGCATCTGCTGGCGGCAGGACGCGAGGTGGTCGGCCTCGACCGCATCGGGTTGCCCGAGCGCGCGCGCCAGTCGTTCGCGCAATTGCCGGGGCGCTTCACGCTGATCGGCGGTTCGGTGCTGTCATCGGCGGACCTGCGGCGCGCGATGACCGTCGCGCCGGTCGACGCGGTGATCCATTGTGCGGTGATCACCGCCGGCTCGGCACGCGAGACCGCCGATCCGGAAACCATCGTTGCAGTCAACGTGCAAGGTGCGGTGGCGTCGCTGATGGCGACCGCGCGTCTCGGCGCCAAGGTGTTCATCTATCCGAGTTCCGGCTCGATCTACGGATCGGCGGCGCGCGACGTGGCGCTGATCGACGAGGACGCGCTGCATCCGGCACCGGTGTCGCTGTACGGCCTGACCAAGCGTGCCGCCGAAACCATCCTGCCGCGGGTGGCGGAGACGCAGGGCGTGCGGTTCGCCGCCGCCCGGCTGGGCAGTGTCTACGGGCCGTGGGAATACGCCACCGGGGTGCGCGATACGCTGTCGCCGATGCTGCAGGTCATGCAATGCGCGCTGCGGGGCGAGGAAGCGGTGCTGGGGCCGGCCTGGCGCGGCGATTTCATCTATTCGCGCGACGTCGCCGATGGGCTGGTGCGCCTGGCGGATGCGCCGCACCTGTCGCGCACGGTGTATAACCTGGGCAGCGGCCGGCTCGGGTCGGCGGAAAGCTGGTGCGAGGCGATGGCGCCGCTGGCGCCGGGATTCCGCTGGCGATCGGCGGCGGCGGGCGAGGCCGGCAATGTGGACAGCCACACCGGGTTCCATCGCGGGCCGATGGACATCGCGAAGATCGCGCGCGACACCGGATATGCACCGCAGTGGACCTTCGCCACGGCAGCGCCGGCGTGGCTGCAGTGGCACGCCGCCTGACCCGCCCACCACCCGTCGTCCGCGCGCGGGCAAGGATGACCGGGTTTGCGGATACCGCGCCGGCGAGTTGACAACCCGGAGCAGCCCCGCGCACCGTCCGGCCTGGTGTGTTGCCGTCCGCTGGAAGGGAGCCGGTCATGAACCGGACATGCCATGCGACCGGATTCAACGGCCACAGTCTCGAAGGGCTGAATCCGCCGGTCGACCGTAGCGCGCCGGCTTTTGCCAGCCAGGCGTCGACACCGCACGCCCGCGCGCAGCATCCGCACGATCATAATCACCAGGAGGGAACCCAATGCTGAACCGTGTCCGGATTCAGGATGACATGTTTACCCCGGATGTCATCGCCGATCCGTATGCCTATTACGGCCGTCTGCGCGACGAAGACCCGGTGCATTGGAACGAAACCTACGCGCTGTGGGTCATCACCCGGCACGACGACCTGGTCTGGCTCACGCGGCACCACGAAATGTTCTCGTCCGCGGTGTTCAAGAACGATCCGCGGCCGCCCTATCCCGACATCGATGAGTCCGATCTCGGCCTCTACGACTATGTCCGCAACTACCAGGGCGACCAGTTCATCCAGCACGACCGGCCGCAGCATCTGGAGATGCGCCGGGTGATGCACAGCTACTTCACGCCGAAGCAGATGGAGGCCTGGCGCCCGTTCGTCGTCGCCGCGGTGAAGGAACTGCTCGATGCGGCCGAGGCGAAAGGCGAGATGGACGTGATGCGTGACCTGGCCACGCCGCTGCCGGTGCTGGTGATCGCGCAGATGATGGGCGTGCCGCCGGAAGAGCGAGGCTATGTCAGGCAACTTGCCGAGAAGCTGCTGTATATCGGCCGCGGCGACTACGACCGGATGAAGCCGCTCACCGAAGGCATGCGCGGCATGATCGAGTATGTCTCGCCGCTGGTGGACAAGCGCATCGTCGATCCCGGCGACGACTTCATCTCGGTTCTTGCGCGCGGCGAGAAGCAGGGCGTGTTCACCCGCCACCAGGTTCTGGTCAACACCTCGCTGCTGCTGCTCGCCGGCCACGAGACGACGATCAACCTGCTGTGCAACGGCACGCTGGCGCTGCTGAACCATCCCGACCAGTGGGACTTGCTGAAGCAGGATCCCGCCGGCCGGATGAAGGCCACGACCGAGGAATGCCTGCGCTACGATGCGCCGGTGAAGTCGATCCAGCGGATCGCGTCGGAGGATGTCGAGATGCGCGGCAAGCTGCTGCGCAAGGATGACCGCGTGCGCTGGTTCATCTCGTCGGCCAATCGCGATCCCGATGCGTTTGCCGAGCCCGAGGTGTTCGACATCGCGCGGCATCCGAACCAGCATGTCGCGTTCGGTTCCGGCGTGCATCACTGCCTTGGCGCCACACTGGCGCGCGTCGAGGGCCAGGAAGTGTTCAAGGCGCTGGCGGAGCGGTTCCCCGGGCTGCGCGTGACGACGGACACGTTGGAATATCAGCCCAGCATCACCTTCCGCTCGCTGAAGTCGCTGCCGGTCACCTGGCATTAGGAGGGCTCGATGGCACGCAAGCTGCGCATCTGGGTGGACCGCACGGCCTGTGTCGGCAATACGATGTGCGAGACGATCGCCGCGCGGAGTTTCCGGCTGAACGCGGACCGGCAATCGGAAGCGATCGATCCGCCCGGCGATAGTGAGGCGGCGATCCTCGAGGCGGCGGAGAACTGCCCGGTCAGTGCGATCTTCGTCGAGGATGCGGAGACCGGCGAGCGGCTGTTCCCCTAACGGTCGGCCGGTCCCGTCACTGTGGCGGCAGTGGCGGGATCGGCACGCCGCCCTGGAATCCTTGCAGCGTCCATTCGTAGACCGCTGCGCCGGTGCGGAGCGCGCCGACCCGCGGGGTCGCCAGATCGAGGATGTCCACGATCACCAGCGTCCACATCAGGGTGAGCAACGCCGCCAGCATGTGGCTCGGGGTACCGCGCAAACCGACCTGGTAGCCGAGAGCGCCCATGCTGATCAGCGCCATGCCAAGCAGCAGCCAGGCGAGTTCCGGCGGCAGCAACAGCGTGTAGGCAAAGCGCGAAGCCGTCGTCATGTCGAACGTGTCGTTCAGCGCCGACAGCAGCGATACAGCAACCGGGTCCGTTCGCTCGCGGGCGATCGCCGAGGCGTGTCCCCAGATCTGCGTCTGCAAGGCGTTGGTGCGCCGGTTGAGTTCGGCGATTTGCGCCGGATCGTCCTCCGCCCGGACGAATTCGATCCGCAGCCGGGTGTACTGTTCGAGCAACCGGGCAATCTCGCTGCCGCGCGGATGGCCGATCGCCTCGGCGCGCAGCCACGCGGTGCCGATGGCATTGGCCTCGGCCAGAGTTCCCTGGCGACGCTCGCCGAAGCTGTTGTTGGCGAAGGAAAGGGTGAGCGCCAGCACGAAGGCCAGCAGGCCGAGCATGCCGCCGACCACCACGCCGACGCTGTCGCCCTGCGCCTCGCGCCGTGCTGCGCGTCGGCGGCCGAACCGATAGCCGAGTTCGTGCGCGCCCAACTGGAGAACGAATAGCACGAGGCCAAAGGCGAGCAGGCTCCAGGCAGCGATGGTGGCGAGCAGGTTCATCGGGATGTCCATCATTGCGGCAACCGGTGCGTGCCGGCTGCGCAACAACCGGCGATCACGGCGTATAGCCTGTTTCGCTGGTCGCGGCCGGCCATTTCCAGAATTTTTTGAACTGGCCGGGTTCGGCCCGGGCCTGACCGCTTCGTCCCGGCGTCAGCGGCACCGCCAGCCGGGCTGTCGCCATCCTGCCGCCTTCGCAAGGGGTAGCGTGCAACCGATGCGCGTCCTTCACGTTTCCGCATGGCGATATAGAAGCGAGGAGATTGCCCAATGAGATATTCGGTGACGATGATTGCGGTCGGCTCGCTGGCCATGTTGGCCGCATGTGGCACGACGCCCAAGGAGCGCACCTCGGGCGGGGCTGCCGCGGGTGCTGCGACAGGCGCCGGCATCGGAGCGCTTGCGGGACCGCCCGGCATCGTAGCAGGTGCTGTCATTGGAGGCGGAGCCGGCGCGGTGACTGGCGCCACGACCAGCCCAAGCCAGGTAAATTTGGGAAAGCCACCGTGGACCAATCCGGAGACACGAGTGCCAGCCCCGAGCCGAACCGCGCAATCGAGAGACCTGGGCAATGCGGGCGCGTCGCAGAACGCATCGGTCGATCGCCTGAACGAGCAGAGCCTGCAGGCGGCTCAACAAGGACGACCGTACCAGTGATTGGCGGCTGACACCTGGGTTCGACAGCCCCAGGCATCGCGGGTTTGGAGGCGACAGCCGGAGGCTGAGCGTGAGCCGAAGTGCTCGCCATCGCGCTTGGCTTCTACGGCGGCCGATCGACGCATGTGCGCCACCCGCGCGACGTGGCGATTCGGAACGCTCGATATGTCAAAGAAGGGGTGGTTTCGTACAATCCTCATCGGGGCCGGGGTGCTACGCATTTCGGATTCGCAGGTAGCGAGCTGAGGTCGCTGTCATCTGTCATGGCGCGCTCGGTCAATCGACGGAGGATCATGAGCAGGCATGGCGACCCCCGATACGCTTCGCCTTACGAGGATTCCGCTTACCCACGGATCCGGTGCGCTCCCCGCCGTCGGGTTCGGCACGCTGATCCCCGATCCTCTCGCGACCCAACACGCTGCTAAGACCGCATTGGAAGTGGGGTTTCGACATCTCGACTGTGCGGAACGGTACCGCAATGAAGACGCGGTCGGTGATGCGATGCAGGCAGCGTGCAAGGCGGGAACGATCCGGCGGGAGGACATCTTCGTTACCACGAAGCTATGGAACACCAATCATCGTCCTGAACGGGTCAAACCCGCCTTTGATGCGAGTCTCCGGCGATTGCAGCTCGACTATGTCGATTGCTATCTCATCCACACCCCTTTTGCCTTTCGACCCGGCGACGAGCAGGACCCGAGGGACGAGCGCGGCCAGGTAATCTATGATTCCGGGGTGACGTTGGTTGATACATGGCGGGCGCTCGAGCGTCTCGTTGACGACGGTAACTGCAAGTCGATCGGCCTGTCAGACATCACTTTGGAGACGGTGCGAGAGATCGTTGCGGCTGCGCGGATCAAGCCTGCCGTGGTGCAGGTCGAATCCCATCCGTACCTGCCTGAATGGGACCTGCTCGACTTCTGTCGAGAGCACGGAATTGTGCTGCTGGCGTTTGCAGCGTTGGGACACGGCTTGAGCCCGCGAGTGCTGGATGACCCTGTGATCACAAGCATCGCGCGGCGCGTCCGCAAGACACCTGCTCAGGTTGCGCTCGCCTGGGCCGTACAACGCGGCACCGCCTTCCTGACCACCTCGACCAAACCTGGCAACATCCAGGGGAGCTTCGAGATATCGACGCTGCCTGAGGACGCCATGCAGGAGATACGGGAGGGCATCACCGAAAACGTCCGGTTCAACTCGGTGGTGGACACTGGCGTGCCTGGCTTTATTCCCCGAGCCAGTTGAACTGAACTCATCTCGCGCTGCTCACGTCGGATGCAGGTGTGATGCTCTTCGCTGCTGCGTGAAGGACCAGGTGCGTCGCCGGAGGTTCCATGATGGGCGTGATCGTTTCGGTCAATGTAGGACTTCCTCAGGACGTCGCATGGCAGGGCAGGACTGTTCGGTCGGGGGTCTGGAAGACGCCGGTGACGGAGCGGATTTTCGCCCGCCGGCTCAATCTCGATGGCGACGGCCAAGGGGACCTCCGCGGCCATGGCGGCGAGCAGCGTGCGCTTATGGTCTACCAGCTCGATTCCTACCGGTACTGGGCGAGCTATCTTGGGCGGTCGGATCTCGTGGCCGGGAATTTCGGCGAGAACCTCACAGTGGA
>DATAPW010000177.1:0-7206 GCA_036265005.1 Acetobacteraceae bacterium
GATCGCGCGGCAAGCCGGCGATCCCGCATCGTTGGGACGCGTCGCCGTCGTCGCGTTCGCTGACCATCTGTATCGCTGCGTCGCCACGTGCCGCCGCCTCGGCTTCGACGCCAGTGCACCGGACGGCGTGGCGATGCCGACGGAATACGATCCGGAGTCCGGTCAGGCGTGGTGCCGCGACCGCATTGCCTATCTGCTGCACGACATCATGATCCGCATCACCGAACGGCGCGCCGCGGTGGTTGGGTCGTTGCGGCAGTGAGGTTCACCGCCGCAACTGGAACGCGCACAGCGCCACCAGCATCAGCGCGCCGCCGGCCGCCTGCACCGGCTGCAACACTTCGCCCAGCAGCGCAACGCTCGCCAGCGTGGAGACCAGCGGCTCCAAATTCATGATCAGCGCGGTACGGAATGCGCCGATCCTGGTGATCGAGACAAAGATCGTCAGCACCGAGACGGTGCTGGTCACGCTCATGCAGACGAACGCCACCCAACCCAGCGCGCTCTGTGGTCCGTTCCAGGTCTGCATCGCCAGCGAGAACAGCACGAAGATCGCGGCCGACGGCACCAGCGAATACCAGGTGTTCAGCCGCGAGTCGGTACCGTGCAGGCTGGCCCGCGTGATCAGCAGCGACACCACGCGCAGCACCGCTGCCGTCAGCGCGCCGACGATGCCGAGAACCTCGACATCGCCGAACCGCGCGCCGAGCATCATCGCCAGGCCGATGAATGCGGCGGCGGCGGCGATGAAGCCGCGCCAGCCGACGCGGTCGATCCCGGTCGCGGCGCCGGCCAGCCCGGTGAGCAGCGGATAGATGAAATACGTCAGGATGGCGATCGACAGCGGCAGCAACTGGATCGCCAGCAACAGGCCAAAGATATTGGCGGCGAACATGATGCCGACGCCGATCGAGATCAGGCGTTCGCGGCTGGTATGCCGTCGCGCCGGCGGCGAGACGCGCAGCCAAACCCAGAAGAAGATCACCGTCAGCACACCGCGCGTGGTGACGAACGACAGCACGTCCATGCCGTCGTTGAACACCACCTTGCCGAACACATCGGCCGCGCTGAACGACAGAGCCGAGACGATGCCGGGCGTCAGCGCAACCAGCCGCTTTTCCGCGACCGCGATCGAGGTGGCGCCGTTCATGGCCCAGGCAATATCCGCAGGCATGGCGGATCGGCTTCGGTATCGACCTCGACCAGCGCGCCGTCCGGCACGACGGCGGTGATGTCCACGTCGAATCCCGACATCATGGTGAAGTCGGCGAGCGCGGCGCCCTGCACCATGATCGGGTTCACCCGGTTGAGCACCAGCGCCAACGGCATCACATCGCGCGCCGCCATCTCGTGCAGCATCCACGCCGTCGCCACGCCACCCTTCGCCGCGTCCAGCACCAGCACGCGTCCGACATAGGACTGTCCGGCGAGTTTGTGCTCGGGACGTGCGAACACGCCGTTGACCCGGTCGAGATCGTAGCGCGCGGAAAACCCGTCCTTCGCCACCAGCGCCCGGCCACGCACCCGCTTGCCCATCGCGGCGGCTGCACGGAACCCGGTCATGCGATCCTGCCGGTGCACGCCGCATCGACGCATTCCTGCATCGACAGCAATGCCGGGCGATAGCCGTAGCCGCCGAGGATGTTCACCAGCTTCGCCGAATTGGTGACCAACGACTGCCAGCCATTCGCCTCGGCCATTTCGCGTGCGTAACTCTGATAGAAGCACATGCCCGACAGCACCAGGCCGCCGGTAGCCTCGATGCGCGCAGTGATGCCGAGGCGATCGGCGTCGGGCTTCACCTGCGGGCTGGTCACCACCAGCAGCGGCACCGTCGTGCGCCGTCCGTCCAACATGCCGGCGAGCTCGCGCAGTTCCAATAGGCTGAGCTGCGGCGTGGAGAACACCACCACATCGACCTTGTCGATCCCCGAACGGTACGCGCCCTGGAATGCCCGCAGATCGGCTTCGGCAATTGTTGCAGCCGGCGTCAGCGACGGATCGGCGACATCCACCAGGCGCTGCGCCTCCGGCGTCACGCCAACCATGTGGAACAGCGCGACCGAGCCGTAGCTGGCGAGCGCCGCACCGAAATGCTTCAGCTCATCCGATGTGGGAACGCGGTCGATGCCGACCAGCGCCGGCACTTGCCAATAGTCGCCGGCGATCCGCCCGACGATGCCGCCGAGGGCACCCCAGTCGTGCAGTTCGCGCGGCGTGAAATCGACGCGCATCAGGAGCGTCGCACGCCGCTTGTCCGGCAGATGGTAGCCGTAGCGCGGCGTGCGCCCGGTCAGTCCGGCCGCCAAGGCGGACGGGCCGCCCTCGAAATTCGATCGCGCGCCCAATACGCTGTTGGAGTAGATCACCACACCGGTGTCGCCATATGCCATGTGCTCGCCGCGCACTGCCGGCATGATCGTCTGGTAGTTGATGCAGGTGTCGGTCATCAGCACGCCCAGTGCCTCGAATGCGGCAATCGCCCGGCGTTCCAGTGCCAGCATCCAATCCTGCTGCTTCAGCCGCGCCGCGGCGGCGAAATCCGTGCCGCGCGGGTCGGTGATGGTGGGAATGCGCACGCTGCGTTGGTCTTCCGGCAGCGCCGCCAACCGCTCCAGCCATGCCACGCCGGCCGAGCCCAGTGATTCGGTGTCCGCCATGATGTGCGCCTGCGACACCGGCACGAAATCGGCCGCGCCGAGATAGCGTCCGACCCGCATTTGATGATCGATCGCCCATTGCCGGGCCGGCCCCGCGCCGCCGGCCAGCATCGCCTGCTCTTCGTCGTTCAGGCGCATGCCGCGCCGTTTCCTCCGTTGCGTCGCGGCGATGATGCGGGGGTCATGCCGCTGCTGTCAAAAGCTCGGCGCGATCGCATGTCGGGCAGGTGATTCTGCTCCGAGGCCCTCCCCCATTCTCCGCTGTACTCCGCGCAAATATATTCTCTGCGCCGATACGGCGTGCATGAGCATCGTTATGGACAGGCGCAGGGCGAAGCGACTTCAAGCGACAGCCCGTCCCAGAAACGCCTCGACCACGGCGACGAATCCCGAGGGGTTGTCGGCATGCAGCCAGTGGCCGGCATTCTTCAACGTCACGAAGCGCGCGTTGGGAAACAGCGCTCGAATCGCCGGACGATGCTCCTGCCTGACGTAGTCCGATGTGGCGCCGGCGATGAACAGCGTCGGGCCGGTATAGCAGGCATCCGCAGGCGCATCCCATGCCCCGATCTCCGGGAGCGCCGCGACAATCTCGTCCAGCCCGATGCGCCACGCCGGCGAAGCGCCAAGCCGCAGGTTCTGCAGCAGGAACGCCCGCGTCGCCGGATCGGGCACGGCTTCCGACAGTGCCGCCTCGGCATCCGCGCGCTTCATGCCGGGCAACAGCTTCAGGGCCGCCATCGCCGCGGCGATGTCGTGGAAATGCGGTGGATATGGCACCGGTGCGATGTCGGCGACGATCAGCCGCGACACCATGTCCGGCTGCGCCAACGCCACTTGCATGGCGACCTTGCCACCCATCGAATGGCCCAGCAGCGTCGCCGGCAACGCGGAAAGCTGGTCCAGCGCCTGCAGCACATCGGCAGCCATCGCCGAATAGCGCATGTCGGCATGGTGCGGGCTCGCACCATGATTGCGCAGATCCAAAGCTATAGTGCGGTGGTGCTGCGTGAACTCTCGCTGCACGGTGGAGAAGTTGCGGGCCGAGCCGAACAATCCGTGCAGCAGCACGAGCGGATTGCCCAGACCTGCCTCGATGGCGTGCAAGATCATGCGCGTCTTCCCGGCCATGCGGCGAAGCCGACGCCGCCGATGATCAACGCCGATCCGACCAGCAGGTCGGTGGTCAGCGGCTCGCCGAGGAAGATGTTGGCGAGCAGCAGGCTGATTGCCGGCGTGGTCAGGAAGCCGACCGACGACACCACGGTCGGCAAGGTCGCGGTCGCCTGCATCACGCACCAGGTGCCGAACGGTCCGGCAACCAGCCCGATATAACCCAGTGCCGCCCACGATGCCGGCTGCGTGCCAAGCGTGCCGTGCGGTGCATGCCACAGCAACAGCGGTAACAGCATGGCCGCACCGACGGCAAAACACCAAGGCAGCAGCTCGAACATCGACATGCGCGGCGTCGCGACCCGCGTCACGATGATCGCCACCGACCACGACAGCGACGCACCCAGCAGGAACGCATGTCCGACCAACACGGTGCGCGATGTCCAGTCGATCGCCCAGGGATTCATCAATACAACCACGCCAGCGAGGCCGAACCCCGTGGCCAGCCATCGGTGCAGCGGGATGTGTTCGTGCAGGAAGATCAGCGACAGCGGAACCACCCACATCGTCGTGGTGTTGGCGAGGATTGCCGTGCGTCCGGCCGGTATCCAGGCGACAGCTTCATGCGCCAAGGCGAAATAGCCGCCGAGTTGGAACACGCCGATTGCAAACAGCGCGGGCATGTCGGCGCGATGCGGCACGCGCAGCCTGCCCCGCAGCGCGAGGATCAGCGCAGCCGTCAAACCTGACAGCACGGCGCGCCCTTCTGCGAACCACAACGGTGTGCTACCGAGGCTCAAGGCGATCTTGGTCAGCGGCCACGCGCTGCTGAGCAGGACCACCGATACGGCAAGCTGGAGCAAACCGGCTGCCGGCAGTGACTTGGTGCCGTCCAACGAGGCAGCACGTTCGGGTTTCGACACGTCAACCGGGGGCGACATAAAAACCAATGACCTTCTCCCTCATCGGCCGCTGCACCCGCACCGGCCAAATCGGCGCTGCCGTCACCACATCCTCGATCGCCGTGGGCGCCCGCTGCGCATATTGCGCGGCAGGCGTCGGGGCGGTCCTGACCCAGCATCGCACCGATCCGCGGCTCGGGCCACGCGGTCTCGAACTGTTGCGCTCCGGCTGCACGGCGCAGCAGACGCTGGATGCACTCGTCGCATCCACACAATTCGCGCATTGGCGGCAGCTTGCGGTCATGGATGTCGCCGGCAACACCGCGGCATTCAGCGGTTCGCGCACCAAACCGGAGATGAGTGCGGCACCGGCGCAGGATGTCTGCGCGATCGGCAACATCCTGTCCAACGCGCGCGTCCCCGCGGCGATGCTGCACGGCTTCCAGGCCGACCCGACGATGCCCCTGGCGGAGCGCCTGCTTCACGCGTTGGACGAAGGCCTGGCGGCCGGCGGGGAGAATGATCCGGTGCGCAGCGCCTGCCTGATGGTCGTGGAGCGTGAGAGCTTCCCGCTGGTGGATCTGCGCGTGGACTGGCACGATGAACCGATCGGCGAACTGCGCGCGCTGTGGAACCGCTATGCGCCGCAAACCAACGACTACCTGCTGCGCGCGGTCAACCCGGACCATCCGTCGATCATTTGATTGCCCTCTTGCCATCGGCGCGGCAATTGGCTATGGGTTCGCACATGGCACGGATGCAGATCATTTCCGCCTCGCGATTTTGGTACCGCTGGTACAGCCCGGCGGCCTAGGATCGTGCACCACTAGCAGGAACCCAAAGCCGCCCTACCGAGGCGGCTTTCGTGTTTCTGCACCTTCGGAAATCGGATCGACGCCAAGGCAGGAGCGGCCTCTCAACTGAAGGAGGCTCGCATGCACAGTTCGCAGTTCGACTTCGATGTGATCACCGGTCCGTCGGTTCCCGTGGATCGCAAGCCGGCGCCCTCGTCCCCCACACCTGCGCAGCCGGCGGCCCAGGAGCCGGCGTCGCAGCGAACGCGATGACGCGCCATGCCCTGGTCACCGCAAGACTGGCGTGCCTGCCCCATCGCGCAGGCGCCGGACTATCCCGATACGGCTGCGCTCGCAGCGGTTGAGGCGGAACTCGCTACCGCACCGCCGCTGATCTTTGCCGGCGAGGCACGTGCGCTGAAGGCGCATCTGGCCCGCGTTGCTGGCGGCGACGCCTTCCTGCTGCAAGGCGGCGACTGCGCCGAGGCCTTCGCCGAATTCCACGCCAACTCGCTGCGCGATTCGGTGAAGGTGATGCTGCAAATGGCGGTGGTGCTCAGCTATGCCGCCGCGGTCCCGGTGGTGAAGATCGCCCGCGTCGCGGGGCAGTTCGCAAAACCCCGGTCGCAGCCTGTGGAAACCATCGATGGCGTGACACTGCCGTCGTACCGGGGCGACATCGTCAACGACATTGCGTTCGATGCGGCGGCCCGCGCGCCGGATCCTGCGCGGATGCTGCGCGCCTACAACCAATCAGCCATCACGCTCAACCTGCTGCGCGCGTTCACCCAGGGCGGCTTCGCCGACCTGGCGCGCGTGCAACAATGGAACCAGGCGTTCGTGGCCGCATCGCCGCAGGGCGAACGCTACGGCGAAATCTCCCGTCGCATCCAGGAATCGCTGGCCTTCATGGCAGCGTGCGGGTTGACCTCGGCAAATGTACCACAACTGCGCGCGACCGAGTTGTACACCAGCCACGACGCGATGCTGCTGAACTACGAGGAGCCGCTGGCGCGGCAGGACAGCCTCACCGGCGACTGGTACGCCTGTTCCGCGCATCTGCCATGGATCGGCGAACGCACGCGGCAGCCGGACGGCGCGCATGTCGCGTTCCTGCGCGGCGTGGCGAATCCGCTGGGTTTGAAATGCGGCCCGACGATGACGGCGGACGACGTGCTGCGGTTGATCGACATATTGAACCCGGACAATGAACCGGGCCGGCTGATGCTGATCACCCGTGTCGGCGCCGACCGCATCGGAGCGCGCCTGCCACCGCTGATCCGCGCGGTGCAGCGTGAAGGGCGTCGCGTCGTGTGGTCGTGCGATCCGATGCATGGCAACACCGTGACGACGGCATCCGGACACAAGACCCGCCCGTTCGGACGCATCGTTGCCGAATTGCGCGACTGCTTTGCAGTGCATCGCGCCGAGGGCAGCCGGCTCGGCGGAATGCATGTGGAGATGACCGGGAAGGATGTCACCGAATGCACCGGCGGTGCGCAGCAGATCGATGAGGCGTCGTTGGCGGACCGTTACCACACGCATTGCGATCCGCGGTTGAACGGCTCGCAGGCGCTGGAACTGGCATTCCTGGTGGCAGAGGAATTGAAAGCGGAACGCGACCGGTCGCGCATGCCGGTCGCGGCCGAATAGTGTCATTGCGAGGCGCGCAGCGACGCGGCAATCTCGATCGAGTTGTGCACGCAAGGCTGGCTGGGGATTGCCGCGTCGCTGCGC
>DATAPW010000178.1:0-19651 GCA_036265005.1 Acetobacteraceae bacterium
GATTCTCTGCCTCGCGCACGATCCGGCGCCCTTTGATCCCGTGGGCGAAGGTCATCTGTAACGCGGGGATAGCGCACCGCCTTCGCGAGCCACCGAGCCCGGTGATCCATTCGGGTCTCACCGCTGTAGATGCCAAAGGTCATGTCGGTCTTGGTGTGCCCGAGGATGTCCTTGGCGACGCCCGGCGGGCATTCCGCCGTCTCGAACAGGTGCGCGACGGTTCTGCGCAGTGAGTGGAAGACGTACCGTTCATCGAAGCCCAGGTCTGACTTCAGGCGGCCAAACCGCTTGCCGATGGGCTGGCTGCGTTCGCCGTACTTGTTCCGGGCCTCGCTGTGAATGAGATACCCGTCGGGATCGGCGCCCGCGATTAACCGGTCCAACAACGCGGCAATTCTCGGATGCAGCGGAACATACCGGTCGCCCGCGACCGTCTTATCGACCATTCGCATGAATCGAATACCGGTCTCTGGATCGATTCGAATGTCCGTCGTCCGTAGCTGAGCGACGCCTTCAATGCGGGCGCCGCTGAAGGCCGAGATTCGAATCGCTACCGCCAGAGGCGCATCGCCATTCTGCTCCGCGACGATCCAGAGCCGCACAACATCCTCCGGCCGGAATCGTTGCCGAAACTCGTCCTTGTTTTTCCGTCGGTGCGCAGGGTCTCGCACCCGTCGGCCGGCAAAGGGGTTCCTATCCTCTGGAACGATCTGGAGCGACTGCATCCATCGCCAGTAGTTCCTGATCTCGGCCAGCTTCCGGTTCACGGTTTTCGCGCTCAATCCGGTCTCGCCGTCAGGATTGATCATGTCGTCGATCCACGCCTGCACATCCCTGACTTCGATCTGCTCGATGGGCTTCCCCACCGCCTTGTCGAACTGCCGCAGCGAGGACACAGCCTGATCCAATGGGCGCGGCTTCAACCCGGCATGCGGCATCCAGCGTTCGAGATAGGTGAGGAGGGGGGTGGCGTACCCGGTGATTCGGTCGGCGCTGTTGGCCGCCGCAATGCCATCGGGCAGCAGTCGGAGCGCCGCATGCACGTCGTAGCCCGCCTCGCGGACTTGTCGGGCGTAGTCGGTCCAGCGGTGACCATGTCGCTCCAGCACGAATTGGATAACATCGGTTATACGGGTGATCTCCGCCTGCTCCGGGTCGGATTCCCGCTCGGCTCGATAGCGTTCAGCAAGTTGTTCCGCTGTGACCTGCGTAAGTCGCTTTCCGGCCTCGCGGGCAACCCTGATCCGCTGCTGGAGTCCAGCGACGATGGGCGTTGCGGCTGTTGCCGCCCGGTGCTGATCGGTATGGCCGGTTGGCACCTTGAAGACGGCCTGTCCGATGACGGCCCGCACATCGGGCGGCACCACCATCCGCACGAACCAGCGGTGGCGCTGCTGCACAAGATAAGGATAGCGGGACCTCACCATCGGGTTCCGGGGTTGCCTCACCGGTGACGCTAAGGCGTTGGTCATGCGTTGGTCAAACCGTTGGACAAAACCGGAGAATCTGAGCCAAGCAACCTCTTGTCTTCGCTGGGTTTTCTGCTACTGGCGGAGGGGATGAGATTCGAACTCACGAATGAGGTTGACCCCCATTAACGGTTTAGCAAACCGCCGCCTTCAGCCACTCGGCCACCCCTCCGCCGGGGTACGCACACGGCGTTTGCACCTCAGGTTCTACGGCCTCCCCTAACGACCGTCAAACGCTCAGCTCAGCGCGACATCGAAGCCCCGCTTCGTGCCGGGACGCGCCATCATCGCCTCATACCACCGCTTCACGTTCGGGAAGTCGCCCAGGTCCACCTTGTGGCGCTCATGCCGCCACGCCCAACCCAGAATGGCGAAGTCTGCGATCGACACCGGGCCACCGACGAACTCGACCTGCGACAGGCGCTTGTCCAGCACCCCATACAGCCGGCGCGTCTCCTTCATGTATCGATCCAGGCCGTAGCGGCGGTCCTGCTCGTTCTCGACCTGCAGGAAGTGGTGGACCTGGCCGGGCATCGGACCGAAACCGCCCATCTGCCACATCAGCCATTCCAGCACCGGAACCTGCGCACGCATATCCGCCGGATAGAATTTCCCGGTTTTCACCCCGAGATAGATCAGGATCGCGCCTGACTCGAAGATGCTGATCGGCGAGCCGCCCGGCCCGTCGGGATCGACGATGGCGGGGATGCGGTTGTTCGGGCTGATCTTCAGGAAATCCGGGTTGAACTGCTCGTTCTTGCCGATGTTCACCGGATGGACGTTGTAGGGCAGCCCCATTTCCTCCAGCGCCACGCTGATCTTGCGGCCGTTCGGCGTATTCCAGGTGTACAGTTCGATCGGCATGGTGCCTCCCTCAGCGTGACAGTCGGCGTCGATTGTCACCGACCATGCGGCACGCCGCAACTGCCGCCCCGCCCGACTGCAATCCGGGCACACCGGCGCCGTCGCTGATCATTTCATGAGCACTCGGGTGTCGGCTCGGCCATCTCGGCGTGGCCCGAGGCTTGCTTGCCGTGACCGCTGCAAACCCGCCTGGAGGATGACCCGGTGAGCGATACCACCGCGGCGATGACGACGCCGCTCGCCCACAAATTGACCCGCTGGGGCCAGCTCGGCCTGGGCCTGATCTGCATGATGGCGATCTCCAGCCCGCAATACGTCTGGACGCTGTTCACCAAGCCGCTCGGTGGCGCGCTGGGCGCCGCTCCAGCCGCCTTGCAGGTGACCTTCTCGCTGCTGATCGTGCTGCAGACGTTCTTCTCGCCGTTCCAGGGCTACCTGGTGGACCGCTTCGGCCCGCGCCGGCTGATCGCCTTGGGCGGCGCGCTCACCGGCCTGTCCTGGGTGCTGGCAGCGCATGCCGGCTCGCTGACCATGCTCTACCTCACCTACGGCCTGATCGGCGGCCTCGGCACCGGCATCGTCTATGTCGGCGTGGTCGGCCAGATGGTCGGCTGGTTTCCCGACCGGCGCGGTTTTGCCGCCGGCGTCGTGGCGGCGGGCTACGGCATGGGCGCTATCGTGACCACCTTCCCGATCGCCAATTCGCTGGCGGCGTCCGGCTACCAGGCCACGCTGCAGCAGTTCGGCGTGATCTTCGGCGTCGTCGGCTGCATCGCGGCACTCGGCCTCAAGCCGCCGCCAGCCACCGAAGGCACCGCGTCCGGCGGCGTGTTCACCTCGACCGGCGTCATGCTGAAGTCGCCGATCTTCTGGCTGATGTTCGTGATGATGAGCCTGATGTCCACCTCGGGCCTGATGGTGACCTCGCAGATGGCGGCGTTCGGCGGCGATTTCGGTATCACCCAGGCGGTGGTGTTCGGCATGGCCGCGCTGCCTTTGGCGCTCACTGTCGATCGCTTCACCAATGGCCTGACGCGGCCGTTCTTCGGCTGGGTGTCCGACCAGATCGGCCGCGAGAACACCATGTGCCTGGCGTTCGCGCTGGAAGGCATCGCGATGACGCTCTGGCTGGCCACCCGCGGCGATCCGCTGCTGTTCGTGCTGCTGTCCGGCGTGGTGTTCTTCGGCTGGGGCGAGATCTTTTCGCTGTTCCCATCGACGCTGACCGACACGTTCGGCACGCGCAATGCCACGCGTAACTACGGCTGCCTCTACATGGCGCAGGGCATCGGGGCGATCTTCGGTGGCCCGCTGGCCTCGCTGCTGCACGAGGCCACCGGCAGCTGGATCAGCGTGTTCGGCGTGGCGATCGCGGCTGACCTGCTCACCGCTGTGCTGGCGATCGCCGTGCTGAAGCCGCTGCGCGCGGCCTATCGGCCGTAGGGCGGAAAAGCGCAGCGCATTCCGCGGCAAAACGGATGCTTAACACGGAGGAAGTGCGGAGCACCGCGGAGGGCCACAGGCGTTCAGGCAGCTCCGACTCCCGTGCCCTCCGCGGTCCTCCGCACTTCCTCCGTGTTAAATACTTTACACCGGCACCTCGCCCTTCAGCATCAGACGATACAGGAACCGCCGCTCGTTCATGTCGTAGTCCGGGTTGGCCTGGTGCATCACGCTGCGGTTGTCCCAGATCACCATGTCGCCGGGACGCCATTGGTGGCGGTACTCGTATTTCCGCTGCGTGGCGTGCGCCATCAATTCGGCGATCAGCGACTGCGCCGCATCGTCCTCCATCCCGACAATGGATTCCATCCGCACCGGATTGAGGTACAGCGCCTTGCGGCCGTTATCGGCATGCGTGCGCACCAGCGGATGTATGCCGGGGGGCGGCAGCGCCTTGCGGCTTTCCTCCGACAGGACGCCAAGTGAACGCGGGCTGTACTTGCTGAGATAGACGTGCACCGCCTTCAGCGCCTCGACCTGCCGCCGCCTCGCTTCCGGCAGGTCTTCGTACGCCTGATGCATGTTGACATACTGCGTGTCGCCGCCGGAGCTGGGGAGCGACACCGCGAACAGCGTGGTCGCCTTCGGTGGCGCCGGATGGTTCGAGTGGTCGGTGTGGAATGTCTCGCCCGGGATGATCCGTTTGCCGTTCACGATGTGATCGTTGGAGACGTAGTAGACGTCCGGATGGCCGGGAACATGCGTCTCCTTCTTGTCATGCGGCTGAAGCTCGCCGAACACCTGCGCCGCCTTCTTGAATCCCACCGGCGTGAGTTCCTGGTCACGGATCACCAGGACATGGTGCCGGGCAAAGGCGTGATTGAGTGCGGCGCGCGCATCGGGATCGATGTCTGCGGCAAGGTCGAGTCCACGGACCTCCGCGCCGGTGTGCCCGGTCAGCGGCGTGATCGTGTAGGACATCGGACTGCTCCCTTCGGCTGGTCGTTGCAGGGAAGCCTATGGCCCGCGCTCGACAAGGGTCAAGCAAGCCGCGCCATATGGGCGAGCGACGCTACGCCGACAGCGCGCGCTTCAGCGCCTCGTTCACCAGCGCCGGGTTGCCCTTGCCGGCCATCGCCTTCATCACCTGCCCAACGAAGAACCCGAACAGCTTGTCGCGTCCGCCCTTGTACTCAGCCACCTTGTCGGCATTCGCCGCCAGCACCGCGGCGACCGCGGCATCGATCGCACCGGTGTCGGTCACCTGGCACAATCCCTTTTCCTCGACGATGGATGACGGATCGCGGCCGGTCTCCACCATCGCCTCGAATACGTCCTTGGCGATGCGGCCGCTGATCGTGCTGTCCGCCATCAGGTCGAGCAGCTTGCCGAGGGATGCGGCGGATACCGGGCTGTCGCCAATTGTCCGCCCGGCACGATTCAGCGCCGCGAACAGATCGCCGGTGACCCAGTTGGCAGCGATCTTCGCGTCGCGCCCGCGCGCGACAGTTTCGTAGTACTCGGCCGTCGCCTGCTCGGCCACCAGCACGCCGGCATCGTACGCGGTCAATCCATAATCCTGCATGAAGCGTCGTTTCTTCGCGTCCGGCAGTTCCGGCAACTGCGACTTCAGGTCGGCAATCCACGCCTCGTCCAGCACCAGCGGCAACAGGTCCGGATCAGGGAAATAACGATAATCATGCGCGTCCTCCTTCGAGCGCATCGACCGCGTTTCGCCGCGTCCGCTGTCGAACAGCCGGGTCTCCTGCTCGACCGTTCCGTCATTCTCCCACACCGCCACCTGCCGCCTGGCCTCGGCGTCGATCGCCTGCATGACGAAGCGAACCGAGTTGACGTTCTTCACCTCGCACCGCGTGCGGTACGGCTCGCCGTGCTTGCGCACCGACACGTTAACGTCGGCGCGCATGGAGCCTTCCTCCATGTTGCCGTCGCAGGTGCCGAGGTAGCGCAGGATGCTGCGTAGTTTGCGCAGATACGCCCCGGCCTCCTCAGGCGATCGCAGGTCGGGTTCCGACACGATCTCCATCAGCGCGACGCCGGCGCGGTTGAGGTCGATGTAGGATTTTGTCGGATGCTGGTCGTGCAGCGACTTCCCGGCATCCTGTTCCAAATGCAGCCGCGTGATGCCGATCTCGCGCGTGGAACCATCGGCCAGTTCGATCTCGACCTTGCCCTCGCCGACCACCGGATGCTGGTACTGGCTGATCTGGTAGCCGGCCGGCAGGTCGGCATAGAAGTAATTCTTGCGGTCGAAGCGGCTCACCACGTTGATATGCGCGTTCAGGCCCAACCCGGTGCGCACTGCCTGCGCCACGCATTCGCGGTTGATCACCGGCAGCATGCCGGGAAACGCCGCATCCACGAAGCTGACCTGCGTGTTGGGCGGCGCGCCGAAATCCGTAGCCGCACCAGAGAACAGCTTCGCCTTGCTGATCACCTGGGCGTGGACCTCCAGGCCCACCACCACTTCCCACGTCCCGGTGCTGCCCTCGATTGCGTAACTCATGCGATGGCCTCAGTTAGTACCCAACCAAAATGCCTCTCGGCGGACGCGCTGCGCTATTCCGCTCTACGCTGCCGCCCTGATCTGCGGCAGCGCATCGAACCCCGCCGCGCGCTCCAGCGCCGCGCCGACCGCCAGCATGGTCTCCTCGTCGAACGACTTGCCGATCACCTGCAACCCCAGCGGCAATCCGTTGGCGTCCAGCCCCGCCGGCACCGATATTCCCGGCACGCCCGCCATGTTGGCCGGAACCGTGAACACGTCGTTCAGGTACATCTTGATCGGATCGTCCATGTTGTCGCCCTGCGCGAACGCGGCCGATGGCGCAGTCGGCGTGACCAGCGCATCGACCTGCGCGAACACGTCGGTGAAGTCGCGCAGGATCAGCGCGCGCACCTTCTGCGCCCGCAGGTAATAGGCATCGTAGTAGCCCGCCGACAGCACATAGGTGCCGATCAGCACGCGCCGCCGCACCTCGGCGCCAAAGCCCGAAGCACGCGTGCGCTCGTACAGGTCGCGCAAATCCGCGCCGCCGTCGCGCAAGCCGAAGCGCACGCCGTCATAGCGCGCCAGGTTCGACGACGCCTCGGCCGGGGCCACGATGTAATACGTCGTCAGGCCGTACTTGGTATGCGGCAGCGAGACGTCGATGATCACCGCGCCGGCATCGCGCAGCCAGCCTAGTCCCTGCTGCCAAAGGCGTTCGATATCCTCGGGCATGCCGTCCATGCGGTACTCGCGCGGCACGCCGATGCGCAGCCCCTTCACGTCGCGCCGGCAGGCCGCCTCGAAGTCCGGCACCGGGACATCGGCGCTGGTGGAATCCTTGGGATCGTGGCCGGCCATCGAGCCGAGCAGGATGGCGCAATCGTTGACGCTGCGTGCGAACGGCCCGGGATGGTCGAGCGACGATGCGAACGCCACCACGCCCCAGCGCGAGCATCGCCCATAGGTCGGCTTCAGCCCGACGATGCCGCAGAACGACGCCGGCTGGCGGATCGAGCCGCCGGTGTCGGTGCCGGTGGCGCCCATCGCCAGCCTGGCGGACACCGCCGCGGCGGAGCCGCCGGACGATCCGCCAGGCACCAGCACCGCGTCCGCGTCCTGCCGCCGCTGCCAGGGGTTCGCCACCGCGCCATAGGCCGATGTCATGTTCGATGAGCCCATGGCGAACTCGTCCATGTTCGCCTTGCCGAGAAACACCGCGCCGTCGCGCAGCAGGTTGGCGCTGACCGTGCTTTCGTAGGGCGGAATGAACGGCTCCAGGATGCGGCTGCCTGCCGTGGTCCGCACGCCCTCGGTGCAGAACAGGTCCTTGATCGCCAGCGGGATGCCGGTGAGCGGCGCGAACTCACCACGTCGCAGCGCGGCATCGGCGGCATCCGCCTGGGCCAGCGCACGGTCGCCGGTCACCGTGATGAATGCGTTCAGCCGCGGGTTCAGCGCCATGATCGCGGCGAGGTGCGCCTCGGCCAGCTCGCGCGCGCTGAACTGCCGGGCACGCAGGCCCTCGCGTGCCTCGGCTATCGTCAGGTCGGTGAGGCTCACTCGACCACCTTGGGAACGACGAAGAAGTCCCCTGCCCGCTCGGGCGCATTCGCCAGCACCTTGTCGGGATACCCGCCGTCGGTCACCACATCCTCGCGCAGCATCGCCGTCATCTGCGCCGCGCCGGCCAGCGGCTCGACGCCATCGACGTTCACTTCGTTGAGCTGCTCGATCCAGCCCAGGATGCCATTCAGCTCCGCCGCCAGCGTGGCTAGTTCCGCATCCTCGACGCGGATGCGGGCCAGCGTGGCGATGCGACGGATGGTCGCGGGATCGAGCGACATGAGGCGGGTCATCCTGTTGCGGAAATCAGCACGGACCATACCGGCGCCGCAGGTGCGGTTCAACCGGAGCGGGCAGCCGAACGCGGCCATGGCATATACGGAATGTTCCGTAGATGACATAGGAGTATAGAGCCAATTCGTCCCCGAGAATTCGCGCGGATAGGAAAGTGATCGCAGGTCCCGCACCAGTCCACAGGGCCGATCCGCCGAATTACCACACGTTCCGCCTATTACGGTCGCGCGAAGTTGTGAAACCGCCAGCGATGTTGCTAGACGCCGAACCGCTGAGCGCAACGGGTGCCGATCCAATCCTTCGCAATCAGCCGTTCGATCCGAAAGAGCTTCGTTCCGGCGAAGCTGCTTCACGCTGCGGAGGTGATATCATGTTGCGAGCCCAACGCTCGGCGCGTTAGCGCGGATCTGCGTCAAAACAAATCGAGATCAAAACAACCGGTCGTTGCCGGGGGACGGGCTGCGACCAGAGTTCGGGGAATTATCAATGGCGAATCAACAGGCGGATGCTGCCGAAGCATTCATCCAGAGCATCGGCGTCAACACCCATCTCGATTTTTGGGGCGGACCCTACGGCAATCTTGGATTGGTGGAGTCCGCACTGAGCTATCTCGGCGTCGACAATGTCCGCGACAGCCCCGCCGACCCCAATGATGTTTCCGTCTGGCAGCAGGTCGCGCAGGCCACCGGGGTCAAATTCGACGCATATATCGGCGAGGTCGCGCCAAGCCTGTACGGCAATGAATTTGGCCTGATGCAGCAGATGGGTGGCATGGGCCTGCTGAACGCGGTCGAAGGCGTGAACGAACCTGATTCGGCCTTCCCCCTGAGCATTGGCGCAAGCACCGGTAACGCCGCCACCTATCAGCAGACCATATGGCAGCTTGGCCAGCAGCTCGGACTGCCGGTGATCAACACCAGTTTCGGTTACGTCGCCGATTACGGTTCCACCGGCGATCTCTCGGCATGGGCCGATTACGCCAACACCCACACCTATATCGGCACAGGCAACAACCCGGCCTGGGACGGCCTGCTCCAGACCATGATCGGCGACGCCCAGGCGAGTGCGGCGGGCCGGCCGGTGATGGCGACCGAGACCGGCTATTACACCACCGGCAACGTCGGCGATCCGAACAACGTCGACGAAACGGTGCAGGCAAAATACACCCTCGACCTGCTGCTGGATGGATGGCAGGCCGGCATTGCGCGCTCCTACATCTACGAACTGCTCGACGAGAACACCGGCGACGGCAGCCCCGAGGACAATTTCGGCCTGTTCCATTCCGACGGCAGCCCGAAGCTGGCAGCGACGGCGATCCACAACCTGACGTCACTGCTCAATGACCCGAACGGCAGCGGGCTGTCCGGCGGTTCATTGGATTACACCTTGAGTGGCTTGCAGAGCACCGATCATTCGATGCTCCTGCAGAAGTCGGACGGCACGTACTGGCTTGCGCTGTGGAACGATACCAGGCTGTCCGGGCCGTTCAGTGCGGCCGAGGTCTACGTTCCACCGCATGCCGTCACGCTGACCCTGGGATCAGCGGCCGGCAGCATCCAGGTGTTCGATCCGCTGACCGGCACCGGCGCCGTGCAGAGCGCGAACGGCACCGACACGATCACCGTCGATGTGCCCGATCACCCGATCCTGGTTGAAGTCGGTGGCGCCGGCAGCGCCCCCAGCGGCGGCAGCGTTGCCGGTGGCAGCCCAGCGCCGACACCGCCAGATTTCGGATCCGCGATGTCGCTGTCCGCTTCTGGCAGCGCACAGGGCACCGCCGGTCAGACCATCCCGATCGCCGGGGTGCAGATCAGCGACACCTATGCGTTGGCCAACCCCGCCACGGTGACCGCGACGGTCACCGACCAGGGCGGCAGCCTGTCCACCGTGGACGCCTGGGGCAATCCGCAATCGAGTGGAGCCTCGCTCACGCTGAGCGGCTCGCTGTGGCAGGTGAACGCCGCCCTGTCCAACCTCGACTACACCGGCAATGGCGCCGGTAGCGACAGCATCTCGGTGCAGGCGAGCGATTCAGCCGGCAACCAGTCGGCGGCGACGATCGCCGTCAGCACCACCGGCGACGCCGCGAGCGCCGGATCCGTGCCGACGCCCTCGGGACCCGCGCAGCAGATCGCCGCCGGCGACGCCACCGCTGTCGTCTCCGACAGCAACATCGCCGCCATCGCGTCCTCAGGCGACCACATGATCTTCATCGCCGGCACCGGGGACACGCTCAACGCAACCGGCGGCACCGAGACGGTGCAGTCCTATGCGGGGGGCAATTCGATCACCACCGGCGGGGGCAACGACACGATCCGCGTCGCCGGGGCGGGCAACACGATCGATGCCGGCGCCGGCAACAACCAGATCGAGGACAGCGGCAGCGGCAACATCATCGTCCTGCCTGGCGCGGGCCAGGGGAACGACGACGTGTCCGGCTGGACGCTGCAGAACGGCGACAGCTTCGACCTGCGGCCCTTGCTGTCGCAGACCGGCTGGAACGGCGATCCCGCCAGCATCGGCGATTTCGTGCAGGTGGCCATGGCGGGCGACAGCGGCGTCATCTCGGTCGATCCGAGCGGAGCATCCGGCGCCGGCGGCAGCTATGCGGTGGCCACGCTGGAGGCGTCGGGCGCGATGGACCTCTCGACGTTGCTGGCGCACGCCATCGCCTGACGGCTTTGCGTGCCCGTTCCGCAGCGTCGATAATGCCGGCATGCCGTTGTTCAGCATGCCGGCATTGCGGGCTGCCCTGAGCCGGGACCAGCGGCTGATCGGGCTGGATCCCGGCAGCCGGACGATCGGCGTCGCGCTGTCGGATGTGCGCCTGACGCTGGCCTCGCCGTACGGCAGCATCAGACGTGGCAAGCTGCGCGACAATGCCGCCGGGATAGTCGCGATTGCGCGCAAGGAGGGCGCCGGCGGTCTCGTGGTCGGGCTGCCGCTGTCGATGGATGGCTCGGTGGGGCCGGCGGCGCAGGCAGCGCGCGACTGGGCGCTGGCCCTGTCGGAGGCCGCCGGACTGCCGGTCGCGCTATGGGACGAGCGGCTGTCGACGGCCGCGGTCAACCGGTTCCTGGTCGGTGAAGCAGACCTGAGCCGCCGCAAGCAGGCGGCCTCAGTTGACCGTATGGCCGCCGCCTGGATGCTGCAGGGCGCCTTGGATGCGCTGCGCAATCAGAGTGTCGGCGCAATTTGATGATTGGCTCGCTCCGGTTCTCGTGCGCGGCACCGTGAAGCCATTCAACCCGGAGTTAGCGCGGAGAACCGCCGAGGGCGCCAGGAGTCCGAGCTGCCTGAACCCGTGTGGCCCCCGTGATCCTCCGCACTTCCTCCGTGCAAAGAATTTTTGCTCTGGGCAGGCAGGTCTCGGTGCGGCGAAGTTGTGTTTCAATACTATTGTAGTACTAGTTTTGATCGGAGTCGCATTTTTAAACGATTTCGTTGACATTTCCTTAGGATTCTGTTAACACACTCGGTACCGAGCTCGGGGAGCAAAGTCCTCTCGGACATGCTTCAAGACAGCGGTGAATTCCCGATCGCAAGGTCAAGTATTCATCACTGGTCATGATCCAGCCGGAATAACTCCTGACTGGTTTTACTGTGCCTAATGGAAGCCAATCCTACGCAATGTGCGTTCGGCGGCTGCCATGTGCGCAACTGCGCACGGAAACAGGAGACTTGATATGCGTAAATTCCTCTTGGCTGCAACAATTCTGGCGCCCTTCGCCGTGGCGCCTGCCTTTGCTGGCGGCGGCTCGGGCGGCGGGATGATCTCCGGCGACAGCAACCTCGCAACGACCTCGGCTGGTTCCTCCGCCACGGTTGGCAGCGTCCAAGGTACCGCAGCCCAGGCGAAGGCCGCAGGCAATGGCGGCGTCATCGTCGGTGCGGTGTCGGCCAACCACACCTCGGTGGCCACGACGGCCGCCGGGCAGGCCGGCCCGCAGGGCTCTGCCACTCGGACGACAGCGACCCAGGCCAATGTCGGCGGAACCGTGGCCGCGGGACTGGCGGTCAACAAGGACGGCGGGCGTGACGCTGGACCGAAGGCGAGCACGGCCAGCGTGCAGGGCAACGGCGCGTCCGGGAGTGCCGGCGGTGGCCAGACCAGCATGGCTCGCGGCGGTGCCGCTGCGACCGCCGCCAACATGAACCTCGGTGGATTCGTGAAGGTGGAACCGCCGCAGCACGGTGGTGGTAGCCGCTGAACCGAGCGGTGTGAGCCGGCAATAAACCGTCTCGATGCATTCGCGCCGATGGGGCGGACAATCCGCCCCAAACGCGTAGGAGAGCTTCGATGAGACATATCCTTCTCGCGGCCACCGCACTGGCGATGCTGGGCGGTGCGGCCGCTGCCCAGAATTCGCAATCCGGGTCCGACAGCAATGCAAACGTGAACACGACATCCGGTTCGCAGTCACAGTCGATCTCGAATCCGCGGGTGAACGTGATCGGCAACCCGATCGGCAACGGCGCATCGTCGAGCAACTCGGGTGCCAAGGCGACCGCCAGCACCCGCTCGGCTTCGAAGGCGGCAGCCGTCGGCAACAGCACCATCGTCAATGTCAACGGCGGCAGCACCACCGGTCGCAGCACCGGGACCACCGCCGCCGGCAGCGGCGACCCCGCCACCGGCACGGCCAGCGGCAGCGGCGACCCTGCCACCGGCACGGCCAGCGGCAGCAATGACCCGACCGTCAGTTACAGTGGCAGCTACACCGTGCGGAACACGCCGGAGGTCATCGCTCCGAACGTATTGGGCGGCAACGCATGCGCCGTCGGTGCCTCTGGCGGCATCGCACTACCGGGTTTCGGCCTGGCGATGGGTGCCACCTGGGCAGACCGGGCGTGCGAACGGCGGCAGCAGGCTGCGCTGCTGTTCAATATGGGCGAGCAAAAGGTTGCGCTCGAACTGTTGTGTCAGGACGACAACGTCCGCTCGGCCATGAAGACCGGTGGTAAGGCGTGCGCGGCCGACATCGCGGTGGGGCAGGTCCCGTCTCCGGTGGTCGCCTTGCCGGATCCGGCGGCGCCGGTCGTGCTGATGGCTGCGCAGATGCCGGCCCTACCAAAACCAGAATGGTGTGCAAGGGCGGCTCCGAGCACCGAGGCGTCGAAGGCCTATGTCGCGCAGTTATGCGGCAGGTGAGGACCGATGACGCGCGCTAGACGAGACGCCTGCGATGTCGGGCCTGCAGCCGGCAGCAGAGGGACGCGGCAATCCCGATCGAGTTACGCACCCATAGACCCTGACCAGGATTGCCGCGTCGCTGCACTGCCGGCAATGACAGTTGGACGCGGTCAGCCCGTCGCTTACCGCTGCACCAGTTCGATCAGGTAGCCGTCCGGGTCCTTCACGAATGCGATGATGGTGGTGCCGAACTTCACCGGCCCTGCCGGCCGGGTCACCGTGCCGCCGGCCTTGGCCGCCACCTCGCAGGCCTTCGCCACATCGGGCACACCGACCGCCAGATGGCCGAACGCGCCGCCCATTTCGTATTTCTGGACGCCGTAATTGTAGGTCAGCTCGATCGCCGTGTTGCTGTCCTCGTCGCCGTAGCCGACGAACGCCAGCGTGTACTTGCCGTCCGGCACATCGCGCCGGCGCAATTCCTTCATGCCGAACGCCTTGGTGTAGAAGGCGACGCTGCGATCGAGGTCGCCGACGCGCAGCATGGTGTGCAGAAAGCGGCTCATGTGTTCACTCCCCTCTCGGACAATGCATCCGGGTCCAGGCCCAGCAGAAAAAGCCCGGTCTCGTCCGCCGCCCCAATGGCGGCATCCCGGTCGGCTAGAATGGTGCCTCCGGCCTCGAACGCAACCCCGCGCAGGCTGGCCGCCGCCGCCGCACGGATCGTCCCAGGGCCGATGGTGGGCAAATCGGCACGGCGATCCTGCCCCGGCTTGACCAGCTTCACCAGCACACCGCCAGGCCCGGGGCGTGCCAGTGCACCGCAGCGCGACAGCATCGCATCGGTGCCCTCGGCCGCCTCGACCGCCAGCACCAGCCCGTGCTGCACCACGCAGCCCTGGCCGACATCGACCACCCCCAGCGCACGCAATACGGTCACCGCGCGCCCGATATCCGCCATCGCCAGGGCGTCCGGTGCGGCGCGCGACAGCAGGCCGGCGGGACCGAGCGCCTCGTTGAGGATCTCGTGTGCGCCGACGACGCGGAACCCCTCCTCGCCCAGCACCTTCACCACGGCCGCCAGCAGCCCGTCGTCGCCGGCGAACGCGGCGCGGCCGATGCGGGCCAGCAGGCGGGCGCCCTCCGCGTCCGGCCGCAGGCCCATCAGCGACGGCCGCCGCACCGAGCCGATCATCACCACGTCCTTGCAGCCATGGGTGCGCAGTGCCGCCAGAATGCGGCCGGCGGCGAGAATGCGCAGCACCTCGTGCGGCCAGGGCGCCAGGACGGCGGGATCGGCGAAGCCCTCCAGCCCGACCATGAACACGTCACGCCCCGCGGCGCGCGCTGCGGCGGCGACCTGCCCGGGCAACCGGCCGGCGCCAGCGAGGATGCCGAGGGCAGGACGGTCAGTCGGGGTCATCTTGCGTCGCCCCCACCCCCGCCCTCCCCCGCTCCACGGGAGAGCAGGCTTATGCACGGAGCATGCTGTTCCGCCCCCTCGCCCGCGTAGCGGGCAAGGGTTGGGGTCGGGGCCTTCACTCCGCGCGGATCAGGCCGCGATGGCTCGGCGCGTCGATGAACGCCAACACCTCGGCGACCAGCGCCTCCTCGCCATAGTGCCCACGGACTTCCGCCAGGCGCTGCGTGAACACGCCCTCGTCGCGGAACAGGTCGCGGAACGCGTTGTGCAGCAACTGGATCTGCGCCTTGTCGAAGCCGCGGCGCTTCAGTCCGACGACGTTGAGGCCCGCCAGCCTGGCGCGGTTGCCGATCACGCTGCCGAACGGAATGACATCCGCCTCGACGCCGGACACGCCGCCGATCATCGCCGCGCGGCCGATGCGGACAAACTGGTGCAGCGCCGCCGCGCCGCCGATCACCGCATGGTCGGCTATGCTGACATGGCCGCCCATCACCACGTTGTTGGCGACGATGACGTGGTTGCCCAGCGTGCAGTCATGCGCGACATGCGCCACCGCCATCAGCAGGCAGTCGCTGCCCACCCTTGTGAGACCGGCGCCACCGACGGAACCGCGATGGATCGTGCAGTGCTCCCGCACCTGGGTACGCGCGCCGATCTCGCAGCGCGTCGGCTGGCCCTGGTATTTCAGGTCCTGCGGCGCCAGGCCTACGGTGCAGAACGGATACAGGATCACGTCGGGACCGATCCGCGTATGGCCATCCACCACGACATGGGACACCAGTTCGGCGCGGTCGTCGATCACCACGTCGGGGCCTACCGTGCAGTACGGACCGATGCGCACGCCGACGCCCAACTCGGCGCCGCGTGCAACCATGGCAGTTGGATGGATGACGGCACTGGCTGCATCCAGCACGATGGTGTCGTTCATGGCATCCATTCTTGCACTTCTCATAGGGGGACCAGTCGGGCGTGACAGGGGCGGAGGCTAAGGCTGAGGCTGTTGGCGACCAACTCAATCATTATTGCCGTATGTTTCCACGAACGGCCCGTAACTGATTGTTTCGCCTCGATTTTGGCGGATTTACGGCAACCCGGGTCAGGCCGGTGCCGCACGGTCCATGATCATTGCCGCATAGGTCGCTTCGGCCACCGATACGCCATCGACCCGGGCCACCGCACTGAACTTCCAGACATTGCCACGATTGCGGTCCTTGCTGACGTGAATGCGAAGCTGGTCGCCCGGCACCACGGGGCGACGGAATTTGGCACCCTCGATCGACATGAAATACACCACCTTGCCGGCGGCCTCGGGCCCCAGGGTCTCCACCACCAGGACCGCCGCGGTCTGCGCCATGCTTTCAATGATGAGCACGCCCGGCATCACCGGATGGTTGGGGAAATGCCCCTGGAAGTACGATTCGTTGACCGAAACGTTCTTGATGCCGATCGCGGATCGGTCGCGAATCACATCGACCACCCGATCGATCATCAGGAACGGATAGCGGTGCGGGATCGCGTGCAGGATGCGCGTGATGTCCGCCACCTCGCCGATGGCCTCAGCCGATGCAGTTGCAGTCGCGGGAGAATCCATCGCGTTCAGTCCGTGTCTGTCTCCGTCCCCGAAGCCTTGCCCTTCGGCCGCTTGGCGGTCGCCTCCCGCACCAGCCGCCGGAGCACGGCGACGTGGCGGAAGAACTCACGCGCCGGCCATGCGGGGCTGCCTACCACATCGGCCCCTGGCGGCACATCCGACATCACGCCGGCCTGCGCACCGATCCGCGCCCGCATCCCGATCCTGAGATGTCCTGTAAAACCCGCCTGGCCACCGACCATGACGTGATCCTCCAGGATCGTTGAACCGGAAATGCCGACCTGCGAAACGATCACGCAACCGCGGCCAAGGCGCACGTTGTGCCCGATCTGCACCAGGTTGTCGAGGCGCGAACCTGCGCCGATCAGCGTGTCATGCAACGATCCGCGGTCGATCGTGGTGTTCGCGCCGATCTCCACGTCGTCCTCGATCACCACACGGCCGATCTGCGGCACCGAGACGAATCCCTCGCCGCCGACGGCGAAACCGAAGCCGTCCTGGCCGATGCGCGCGCCGGGATAGACGATCACGCGATCACCGAGCAGGGCATGGCTGAGCGTGGCATGGGCGCCGATCCGGCAATCCGCGCCCAGCACGACGCCGTCGCCTATGATGGCGGCCGGACCAATGCAACAGCGCGGGCCGATCTCCGCGTGATTGCCGATCACCGCCAGCGGGCCGATCTCGGCGCCTGGATCGACGGCGGCATCCGCGGCGACCACGGCGGTCGGGTGGACCCCGGGCCTGGCCGGCGGGACCGGATGGAACAGTGCCGCGACCCGCGCCCAGGCGGCGTAGGGTTCATCGGAAATCACCGCGACGGCGGTCGCCGGCACCCGGTCGGCCATATCCGGATGCACGATCACCGCGCCGGCGCGCGTCGCGGCCAATGCGTCGGCGTATTTGCGGTTGTCGAGGAAGCTGACCTCACCGGCCTCCGCGGTCTGCAGCGGAGCGATGCCGGTGAACATCAGGCGACGTGGCAATGCCTCCGCGTCCGCAGCGTCAACCACCGCCGCCAGGCTATGCGGGCCGGTCCTGCGGAAAAAGCGAGGGTCACCGGAAATCGGCGGCCAATCCATGGGTCCCGCACCTGAAGCCGGCTCAACGCTTCTGGGGTGCAGCCGGCGGCGCGGCCGGCGGCTTCGCGGGCGGCGCCTTCGCCGGGGCGCCCGGAGCGCCCGCGGCCGCGGCCGGCTGCTCCGCCGCGCTCGCCGGGGTCGCTCCGGGCTGCGGCTTCATCGCCATCGGCGACACTCCGTCGGGCGGAATCACCACGCTGGCCAGCACCTTGTTCAGGTCGTCCACCACCACCGGCGTCATGTCGAAGTCGTTGGTGGTGCCGAGGATCTGTGCGCGGTTCAGCACCAGGTTGATGCCGCGGCTGATCGCCACCTGCTGCGTCACCATCTCAACGGCGCGATCGATCTGCGCCATCACGTACTGGCTGGCCTCCTGGATGACCCGGTTGCGTTCGCCGAAGGTGCGGCGGGATTCGGTGATGCGGTCCTGCAGGTCCTTCTCGCGCGTGCGGATCTGCTCCGGCGTGAGCTTGGCGCGCTCATTGGCCAGCGCCTGGCCCAAGTCGCGCAGCGCCACCTGTTCCTTCTGGGCATCCTCGTTCAGCTTCTGGCGGCGCGAGACGAACTCCTTGTCGGCCTGCTGGAAGGCCAGTGAGGCGCGCATCACGTCCTGCACCGACAGCACGCCGACGATGGCTGCCGGCGGCGTCGGCCCCTTCGGCAGCGGCGGGACCTCCGGCGGCGGCGGGAGCTGCACCTGAAGCTGTGGCTGCTGGGCCTCCGCGCCCGGCGCGACACCCTCCGGCACCAGAGCGGGTCCCGGTGCCCCCGCCTGGGCGGGTGTCGCCGGCCGCGGCGCCGGGCGCGGCGCGGCAGGGCGCTGCTGGTTCGGCACGAACCAGTCCTGGCTCTGCTGCGCCATGGCAGACATCGGGTTGGCGGTAACGGCGGCGGCCGCCAGGGCGGACGCTGCGAGAAGACGGAGTTTGCGCACTAGAACCTCGTACCGAAGCCGAATCGGAAGATCTGCGTCTGGTCGAACTTTTGCTTTATCACGAAGGGCGCCAAGTCAACGTTCAACAGACCGAACTGGGTGTGCCACGAGATGCCGACGCCGGCGCCGAGGCGCGGCGCAGGCGAGGCGAACACCTCGCACGGCTGGCCGTTGGCCTCCTTGCATGAACTCGAGTTCACGAAATTGGCCTGGGTCAGGCCGCCGACATCGACGAATGCCCGTCCCGACAGGCCGAGATCTGCCGAAATCGGCAGCGGAAACCGCAGCTCGGTCGATTGGGTCCAGATGAAACGGCCGCCGAGCGGATCACCGGTGACCGCATCGTGCGGCCCGGCGCCACCGATCTGGAAGCCGCGCAAATTGTCGCCACCCAGGAAAAACCGGTCGATGATCTGCTCCTGCTTGCCCTCGTTGAACAGGTAGCCGGCACTCGCGGTCAGGGCGATGCCCCAGTCGCTGTTGCCGGTGTACCGGTCCAGCGGGATGAAGTACTGACCGTTGACGTTGGTACGCACGAACTCGGCGTTGCCACCGAGACCAGCAACGTCGGTGCCAAGCGACAGTTCATACCCTGAATGCGGCTCGACCTTGCTGTCGCGATGATCGAGGGTCATCGCCTGGCTGACCTGCGACAGCAGCGTGTAGCCCTGCAGCTGAACGATGAACGGGCTGGCGCCGGCAGCGACGTTGAACACGGTTCGGCCGACCAGCGAGTAGCTCCAGACCTGCCGCAGGTACTCGTTGAAATCGTAGCCTGCCCGCATGTCGAAGCCGACGCGCTTCTCGTCATACGGCTCGGTGCCGAGATAATTGGTCTGAATCAGGAAGGCGTCGCCGCCGACCACCAGGTTGCGGTCGAGGAAGTACGGGTCGGTGACCGATGCGGTGATCGAGCTGCGGCGCTGCGCCAGCACGCCGTTGATGCCGGCGCTGACGCCGGTGCCGATCAGGTTCCGCTCGCTCAGCCCGACATCCAGCAAGGCGCCGGCATCGGTCGAGTAACCGCCGCCGAGGGTGAGTTCGCCGGTGGCCTTCTCATCCACGTTGGTGGTGAGCACCGCCTTGTCCGGGGCGCTGCCCGGCGACGTGGCGATGTCCACATTGTTGAAGTAGTTCAGGTCCTGCAGCCGCTGTCGCGACCGCCGCACCGCCTCGGCACTGAACGCGTCGCCTTCGGCCAGACGCATCTCACGGCGAATCACCTTGTCCTTGGTTCGCGTGTTGCCCTGGATGTCGATCCGCTCGACATAGACACGCGGACCTTCGCCGACATTGAAGGCCAGGTTCACGATATGCTTCTCGCGGTCCCGGCTGACCA
>DATAPW010000179.1:0-21501 GCA_036265005.1 Acetobacteraceae bacterium
ATCCGGCGGATTGCAATGGAGCGTCCAGCACAGAGACATATTGTCGCGTATTGTGCATTGCAGCAAGCAGCAGATCATCACGGGATCCACCGGTCACGCCGCCAGGACGTGCACATCGCGCTCCGACCAGACGAAGGTGGCCGTGTCGCCTGGCTGCACGGGATGCGCATAGAAGTCGCCGTCCGGCACCAGCGCCGACGCTTCCTCGCCGCGATCGGTTGCCAGCGCGACGCGCACCATCGGCCCTTGATACTCCACGCTGGCAACACGCCCCGAGACGGATGGTCCGGTGCCGTCCTGCGGCGCCAACCGACAACGATCCGCGCGTACGGCGATCTGCCCGCGCGGATCGCTCAGCACATTGTGGCCGCCGATGAAGCGGGCGATGAAGGCATTGACCGGCCGTTCGAACACCTCGCGCGGCGCGCCGGACTGGCGGATTTCGCCATCCTCCATCACCACCATCAGGTCAGCCATCGCCATCGCCTCGTCCTGGCTGTGCGTGACGTGGATGAAGCTGATGCCCAGTTCGCGCTGCAGCCGCTTCAGTTCCTCACGCACGCGGGTGCGCAGGAACGGATCGAGTGCCGACAGCGGTTCGTCGAGCAGCAGCACGCGCGGCCGGGTGATCAGCGCGCGCGCCAAAGCCACGCGCTGCTGCTGGCCACCGGAAAGCTGCGACGGCAGACGTTCGGCGTACTGCTCCATGTGCACCAACGCCAGGAATTCACGCGCGGTCTTGTGCCGCTCGGCTTTGGCGGCACCGCGCATCTTCAGGCTGAACGCCACGTTGTCCAGGCAGTTCAAATGCGGGAACAGCGCGTAGCTCTGGAACATCATCGCCGTGCCACGCCGGATCGGCGGCAGGTCGGTGACATTCTGGCCATCGATCAGGATGTCGCCTTCGGTGGCCGCCTCGTGGCCGGCGATCATGCGCAGCGTGGTGGTCTTGCCGCAGCCGCTTGGCCCCAACAGGCAGCAATAGCTGCCATGCGGAATGCGCAGCGACACTCGGTCCACCGCGACGGTGGCGCCGAAGCGCTTGGTCACGGCGACGAGCTCGACATCGAAGCGGGTATCCATCGGCACTAGGTCCTTCAGGCTGGGCGGGGTCCGGCGCGGCGGCGCTGCACGCGCCACACCACGACCAGGGTAATCGCGATCAACAGGAATGACACGGAAGTGGTCAGTGTACCGATGGCGAACAGTACCGGCGAGGTAGCGCTGGAGATCAGCGCGTAGATCTCCAGCGGTAGCGTGTTGCTACGGCCGATCGCCAGCGTGGTGCGCGCGTACTCGTCATAGGACAGGGTGAAGGCGCCCATGGCAACGCCGATGATGCCGGGCAGCAGGATCGGCAGGGTCACGTAGCGCAGGCGCTGCCACGCAGTGGCGCCGAGATCATTGGCAGCTTCCTCGTAGGCACGGTTGAAGCGGTTCACCACGGCGAACATCGCGAACAGGCCGAACGGCAAGGTCCAGGTAAGCTGCGCGCCCAGTGCCGAGGTGAACAGGTCGGTCTGCCAGCCGAGTACCTGGAATCCGAAGCCGATGCCGAAGCCGACCAGCAGGCTGGGCATCACCAGGCTGGCGACGGCGAAATAGAACAACACGCCGGAGCCGGGAAAGCGTCGGCGGAACCCGAGCGCGGCGGCAACCGAGAACACCACTGTCAGCAGGCTGACAACGGACGACAATTCGATCGAGCGGGTGAACGAGGCCGGGATGTTCGC
The DNA here is from genome assembly GCA_036265005.1 of Acetobacteraceae bacterium. Lineage (GTDB taxonomy): Bacteria > Pseudomonadota > Alphaproteobacteria > Acetobacterales > Acetobacteraceae > JAMXLO01. Next base: position 1,734 of record DATAPW010000179.1, read on the forward strand.
CATCATGCCTGGCCGGAATATGTCGCGGAACCAGTGCAGCGACGTGCCGACCATGGGGAATGTGACGCCGCCGTTCGGACCTTGGAACGACAGCACATAGATTACCAACATGGGACCATAGAGGAACATCAGGAACGCGCCGAACAGTGTGGCCAGGGCATAGAACGTCCATGGCCTGCTGTCGCTCGGGCCGTTCGCGCGGGCGGTGCCTCCGACCATCATGGCGCTATTTCACCAGTTCCTTGCGGACATCGACGACGCGCATCATGCCGGCGACCATGATGGCAACGAAGAGCACCAGAACCATCGCGTTGGCCGAAGCCGGCGGGTACTGCATGGCCTGGATTTCGGTCGAGAGCATGGACACGATCGAGGCGCTCTGGCCGCCGCTCATCTGCTTGACAACGAAGTAGTCACCCATGACCTGGGTGAACACCAGGATCGAGCCGAGTGCGATGCCGGTCTTCGACAGCGGGATCACCACGTCGGTCATGGTCCGCCAGCGGCTGGCGCCGGCGTCACGGGCGGCTTCCATCAGCGCCGGGTCGATCTTGGCCAGCGAGTTGGCGATCGGGCCGACCATCAGCAGGGTGAACAGGTGGACATAGGTGATGATGACAGCGAAGTCGGAGAACAGCAGGAAGGTCAGCGGCTTCGAGGTGATGTGCAGGTCCTGCAGGATCGTGTTGAAGGCGCCGTTGCGTCCTAGGAATGGAATCCAGGCAATGGTGCGGATGATGCCGGAGGTCCAGAACGGTATCGCGCAGAGCAGGAACAGCACGGTGCGGACGGTCGCGCTGCGGATATGGAAGATCAGGAAGTAGGCGATGTTGAAGCCGAGGAACAGCGTAATCGCCCAGACGATGAAGGCGAACTTCAAGGAGCTGATGTAGACACGGAGAGTGGCGGGGGTGGTGAGCAGATCGTGGTAATTGTCGAAGATGAACGCGGGGTAGATACCAACACGGTCGTAATCAAAGAAGCTGACCACCAGGAACAGCGCGGTGGGCAGCACGAACAGCGTGACCAGGACAAGCGCGAGCGGACTGACCTGGAGCCAGGACACCAGCCAGGGAGGCAGGCTGCGAGGGAAACGCGCGGACATTTCGCGTCGCACGGCTCCCTTCGCGTCTTGGCCGGGCTTGACCCTGCCATCCAACCACGCCCGGTGCGGCACGGATGACCGGGCCAGGCCCGACCACGACGATGTACCAAGTACGCGCGCCAGGCGACTCATGCAGCAGCCTCTATCGCGGTGTGGCAGCGCATCAGCGGCATGATGCGGGTGCCGAACTGCTCCATGCCGATGACGAAGTCATCGAATGTCAGCATGACGCCCCGCACGCCAGGCACCACCGCCAGCTCATCCAGCATGCGCGCGACCGACGCATAGGAGCCGACCAGCACGCCCTGGTTGGTCGGCAGTTTGTCGATGCCCAGCGTCCGCCGCTTATGTGCCTGGGAGTACGGGTCCTGGTTCGGATCGTCCTCGGCCTGCGCATCGCGCCAGGCTAGCGCCTCGATATCGGTGCCCGCCTTGTAATGCTCCCACTTCGCCATCGCCGCTGCATCGGTTTCGTCGGCGATGATCATTTGCAGCACCAGCGCGCCGCATGTGCGACCGGTCTCGCGCGTGGCCTCGACCAGCCTGGCGACGCTGGACGCCACTCGCGTCGGCTGGTTCACGCCGCCGCTGCCGCAAAAATTGTAGTCGGCATATTGCGCGGCATAGCGGGTGCCATTGTCGCTCTGTGCGGCACAGATGATCGGAATGTTCGCGGTCGGCAGCGGCAGGCAACGGCAATCGTCCATCTGGAAGAAATCGCCCTTGAAGTCGGAATGCCCGCTCTCCCATAGCTGCCGCATGATGGTGACGTATTCGGCGCAGTAGTCGTAGCGCCGCCGGTAATGTTCGGCTCCGGGCCAGATGCCCATCTGGGTGTATTCGCGGCGCTGCCAGCCGGAGATGATGTTCAGTCCAAACCGGCCATGCGAAATCGAGTCAATCGTCACCGCCATGCGCGCGGCGATCGGCGGCGGCATGGTCAACACCGCACAGGTGGCAAACAGCTGGATGCGCGTTGTCACCGCAGCCAGTCCCGCCATCAGCGTGAACGATTCAAGATTGTAGTCCCAGAAGCCCGACGGGCCGCCGAACCCGTGCAGCTTGATCATCGACAGCGCGAAGTCGAACCCGAAGCGTTCCGCCTTCTCCACGATCATGCGGTTCAGATCGAAGCTTGGCTTGTACTGCGGCGAGGTCGTGGAGATCAGCCAGCCGTTGTTGCCGATCGGAATGAAAACGCCAAGCTGCATCGCGCTGCTCCGGGTGGAATTAGGTCGCTCAAACGCCCCCTCCCGCAAGGGAGGGGGAGTCTTTCTGTCGTTCATCGGTTATGGTTGTTTGTCCTGCATTTCACGACGTGATGAATTCGTTCCATCGCCGCGTGAGATAGCGATCCTCGTCCATTACCGAGTTCCACACGGCTATGTTGCCCATGCGATCCCAGAACGCCCCGCCGTCGCGCGAACGGCCGGCCTTCTCCATCAGCTTGCCGAACGGGTCCATGATGTCGGCGGCCGCGGGCTTGCCGCCGTACCAGTAATCCCACTCCGCCTCGGTCATGTAGGTCTTGGCGGTGTCAGGCTGCGCCGAGTAGTAGCCCTCGCGGGCGATGAATGCGCCGGGGAAGCCCGACGTATACCATGTCAGGTATTCGTTGAAGCAATCAAGCTTCAGTCCATCGACATGCTTCATCACGCCGAGTGTGTAGCCCCAGCCGCGGTAGCCTTCCTTCAACGGCTGGAACACGCATTGAACGCCGCGGGTACGCACCGCGGTCACCGCAGGCGACCACATCGACTGGATCACCACCTCACCGGATGCCATCAGGTTCACCGACTGGTCGAATGTGGTCCAGAACGAGCGGAACTGGCCGGAGCGCTTGATCTCCATCATCGTATCGATGGTCTTGTCGATCTCCGCCTTCGTCATGTTGCCCTTGTTGCCGTATTTGACGTGGCCGCTTGCCTCCATCGCCATGGCAACATCGATCACGCCGACCGTAGGCTGGTCCTGCAGCGCCGCCTTGCCCTTGAAGTCCGGGCTGATCAGGTCGGCCCAACTGGTGATCGGTCGACTGACCAGATCGGGACGCACGCCGAGCGTGTCGGCATTGGTGACGGTGGGAACCGCGGTCAGCCAGTCGCTCGGTTCGGCAGCAAACTTCTGGCCATCCGGACCGGCGGCGTAGACCACGGTATAGGGCGCCACCCCTTGCTTCGAGGCCTCCCGGCCATCGGGATAGATACCCTTGGTGAACAACGGAATCGTCTGGTCCCAGTGCTTCACCTTGTTCACCGGAATCGCCTGCAGGATGTTGCGCCCGACCAGGTATCGCAGGAACACGATGCTGACGTCGGCGCAGTCGAATGAGTTCGACTGCGCCAGGAAGCGGTTCAGCAGGTCCGCGTTCTCCACGGTCTGCATGTGCACGGTGAAGCCGAGATCCTTGGAGGCCTGCTCGGCGATGCGCGGGATCGCCGTGACAGGCGGACCGCAATGGTTCAGCACGACGTCCTTGATGTTCTGCGCCCAGATCGTCGGGAAGCCAGTGATCTCTCCTGACCCTGCGGCGAGGCCGGTCGCCGCCGCTGCGCCCCGCAGAACGGCCCGACGCGTGACGCCAGCCGCCTTTCCCCGCTCTACCGTCATTCGCAAACCCCCTGGCATGATTGTTTGTTCGCGTGTTGTCTCACGCGGTGCCGCCGCCCTCCCTTTTGGTGCATCGCACCATGAACATAATCAAGGCATATCTGCAAGAGGGATTCCAGATTCGCCAGATTTCTCACCTAATGCTGAAATTATTGGCGCCATTATCAGTGCATCCTCCCGATTAGGCGTGAGAATCAGCAACTCATGAGGAGATGCCAAACTACGGCTCAAGCAACCGTGACCTTGGCCCTGATCTTGCTGCTCGATCACGCAACAGGGGAGCAGCCTGGTTGCCGCCACGGAATCTGCCGCAATGCACAACGATCGCTGCTCCCTCCGCAGGCTTACTGCCCAGGAAGCATGCATGCAGAGTGCCGCCGCCACCCCCTACGTCGCCTTCGACCCGGCCACCTCAGCGCTCGTGCTCTTCGACATGCAGTGCGACGTCCTGGAACCCGGCGGCCTCGCCGCCGCCCTGGGCCATGACGTCGGCCGGCTGCGCCCGGCGATCGCGCCCACCGGCCAGGTGCTGCGCGCCTGTGCGCCGCCGGTATGCTGGCGGTCCGCGCCCGCGAGGGCCATCGACCCGACCTGTCCGACCCCGCTCCTGCCAAGCGTGTTCGCGGCCGCTTCCCCGCCGGCATCGGCGACCCCGACCCCATGGGCCGCATCCTGATGCGCAGCCAACCCGGCCACGACATCGTCCGCAAACCCGCCCCGGCAGCTGGTGGGCCAGTGGCGCACATCCCGGCGAGGGCGCGTTCTACGCCACCGACCAAGCCATGCTGCGCAGCCGTGGCATCGCCTGGCTGATCGTCTGCGGCGTCGCCACCGAAGTCTGCATCAACATCACGGTGCGCGAGGCCGACGATCGAGGCTCCACAGCCTCATGCTGGAGGACTGCACCGGCTCGTATTTCCCCGAATTCCAGCAGGCCGGGATTGCGATGATCAAGGCGCAGGGCGGCATCGTTGGCTGGGTCGCGCCATCCGCCGCCCTGCTGTCCGTACTGTCATGACCAATCTGGCCTGAGCCAACAGGAGAACGCCATGGCGAGCGCACGCATCTCGACCGCAGCCGGTCCCGCCTGGTGGGTCGCCGGCGACTGGAACGGCTTCTTCGGCCTGTTCACCAACGTTGCGCTGAACGTCATCGTGCTGACCGGCCTGTGCCTCGGCGTGGTGAAGCTGCCGGACGGCATCGTGTTCGGCCGCGTACTGCCGGCTCTCGGCATCGCCCTGCCGATCGGCAACCTGTTCTATGCCTGGATGGCCTGGCAGGTCGCCAAACGCGAGGGCCGCGACGATGTCACTGCCCTGCCCTACGGGCCCTCGGTGCCGCACATGTTCATCGTGGTCTTCCTGGTCATGCTGCCGACCTACCTGAAGACCAGCGATCCGATCCTCGCCTGGCAGGCCGGCCTCGCCTGGGCGTTCATCATCGGCATCATCATCCTTCTCGGCGCCTTCGTCGGACCGACCATCCGCAAATACACCCCGCGCGCCGCGATGCTCGGCGCGCTGGCAGGCATCTCGATCGCCTTCATCTCGATGCGTCCCGCCGCGCTGAGCTGGCAGGTCCCGTGGATTGCCTTCGTATCACTCGGCATCATCCTGGTGAGTTGGTGCGCGCGGGTGCGGCTGCCCTGGGGACTGCCCGGCGGATTGGCCGCGGTACTGGTCGGCACCGTGCTCGGCTGGCTGGGCACGGTCACCGGCCTCAGCCCGGTGATGGATCCGCATGCCGTTGTCGTCGCACTGTCGAAATTCGGTCTGCACGTGCCGATCCCGTCGGCCGACTTCCTCGCCGGGCTGTCCGACATCGGTCCGCTTCTCGTCGTCGCAGTGCCGCTTGGCATCTACAATTTCACCGAGGGCATGAACAACGTCGAAAGCGCCTCGGCGGCAGGCGACAACTTCGACCTGCGCAAGGTGCTGCTGGCCGATGGCATCGGTGCGCTCGCCGGCGCGGTACTCGGCTCACCATTTCCGCCGGCGGTGTATATCGGCCATCCCGGCTGGAAGTCGGTCGGCGGACGCGTCGGCTACTCGTTCGCCACCGGCGTCGTCATCGCGCTGGTCTGCTTCCTCGGCCTGACCGCGCTGCTGCTCGCGGTAGTGCCGCTGGTCGCAATTCTGCCTATACTGCTGTATATCGGACTGGTGATCGGTGCACAGGCATTCGAGACCACGCCGGCCCGCCACGCGCCGGCAGTCATCCTCGCCATGCTGCCCAATATCGCGTCGTGGGCGCAGAGCCAGATCGACGGTGCGCTGAACGCCGCCGGCACCTCCGCCGCGCAGGTCGGCCTGGACAAGCTGGCCGGCAATGGCGTGATCTATCACGGCCTGCAACTGTTCGGCGGCGGCGGCACCCTGGCGGGATTGATGCTGGGCGCAATCGCCGCCTTCATCATCGATCGCAAATTCGACCGTGCCGCGCTGTACGCCGTCGCTGCCGCGGTGCTGGCGTTCTTCGGCTTCATCAACGGCACCGCCCTCGCGGTCGGCAATTCTGCCCCGGTCGCGCTGGGCTATCTGTTGATCGCGCTGATCTGCGTGGGCCTCAGCCGTTATCCCGCCGCTGCCGCGCTGCCGCTGGACGATGCACCACTCGGCGAGGAGGCGCCGGCCGAATGAAACCACGTCGGGGCTGCAACCGAATGGACGCGGATGGCATGGCAATCACCGGCTGCAGCCTGCTGGCCGCATGACCTGCCGCTCCGGCCGCCCTGCGCGCACGCATTGCCCGGCATCATCGTGGCGCCCGAATGGCACGATGCAGTGAAGCTGCATCTGCGTATCACGCGAAACATGGCGCAGCGCGCGATCGACTTCGCGTTGTCCGATGAAGCTGATGCCGCGCCGGTATTCCACGCATGGCGGAATTCACCTGGGGCTCGGCGAAATCGTTTGCCGCCGCGATAACGGGCGGCGAGACCACCGCGGGAACGGTGATCGATCAGGCGTTGGCACGCATCGCGCAGCGCAACCCCGCGCCGAATGCCGGCGCCACAGCCGGGGGGCACGCCGATCGCCGTGCAGGTCACCACAGCGCCGGGCGCCAAGACGTGGCATTGCGCATCGCCTATGATCTGGAGGCACGCGGCACCGCGTGGGCGCCGCAACCACCGGAGTAGCCACATGGAGATCGATAGTCCCGACGTGCGCAGCGAGGTCGAAGCGGCGTTCGCACGCTACGAAGTCGCGCTGACCACCAATGATGTCGCCACCCTGCAGGACCTGTTCTGGCGGAACCCGCGCACCATCCGCTACGGCATCGCCGAGAACCTGTACGGCAGCGATGAAATCGCCGCGTTCCGCGCTGCACGCTCGCCGGTCGGCCTGGCCCGAAGCATTTCACGCACCGTGATCACGACCTACGGGCGAGATTTCGCCACCGCATCGACGTTGTTCGAGCGCGAGACAGTTCCCGGCAGGATCGGCCGACAAATGCAGACCTGGGCGCGAATGCCGGAAGGCTGGCGGATCGTCGCAGCGCACGTGAGTCTGATCGACGCCGGGTGAAATCGCGGTCAATCGCCTTTGCGAGGCGCGAGCCAGGGCGGCAATATCCGGCCGATGCAAGCCGAGCCGAACGGGCAGGAGAATGGCGGGATCGAAGGGACCCAAGATGGTTGACATGCTGGAAGGCGGCTGCGCGTGCGGAACGCTGCGTTATCGGATGCGCTCCGCACCGATGTTCGTGCATTGCTGCCACTGCTCGGATTGCCAGCGGCAGACCGGCTCGGCCTTTGTGCTCAATGCATTGATCGAAGCGGATCGCAACGAACTGCTGTCCGGCAATCCTACGCCCTACGCAATGCCCACTGACAGCGGCCGCCCGCACACCGTATTCCGCTGTCCCATCTGCGGCACCGCAGTGTGGAGCGAATACGGCGGCCTGAAGACGCTACGGTTCGTGCGCGTCGGCACGCTCGACAATCCTCAGGCGCTGACACCGGACGTGCATATCTACACCCGCTCCAGGCAGCCATGGATCACGCTGCCCGCCGACGTGCCGGCATTCGATGCCTATTACGACTCAAGGAAGATTTGGCCGGCAGCGAGCCTGGAGCGTCGCCGGGCGATCCTTCCTGGATGACCTGAGCCGGCTCCGCCTTCGCAGTCGATTTGGCGACCCCTGCCTTCTTTGCCCGCTTCGTTGCTGGTGGACTGGCAATGGCCTCGGCCTGATCCTCCGCGCCCGCCATGTCCAGCCCGAACACCGCGGACAAATCGTCAACTTCCAACACCTTGCCTACGGCTGGCCGCGCCTTCGCGATCGGCAACGACTGGTCAATATGGGTGACCAGCTCATTCTCATCCACCGCGCGCAGGCGGAACAGCAGTTCCGGCTGGGTGTCGAGCCTGGCGCCAATACCGTACAGCACCGCCGCCACGTGCTTGCACATCGAAGCGAAATCCGGGCAACTGCAGGTGAACCGGATGTCTGCGGGCCGCGGAAACAATCCTTTTTCCTGGCGACAGATGCGCTCCATCACGCCCTGGGTGAAGCGGCCCTGCAGCAGTTCCACCACGGAATCGATACCGCCGGCGCAATCCTTGCAGATTGACCGCCATTGCGCCTGCTTGACTTCGCCGATGCTGATCGTGACGCGATACAACGATGATCCGCTGACCATCGCGGTCACCGTCCGCGGCTCAATCTGAAGATCCACGACCAATCCATTGCGCACATAGCTGCGCCCGCGCTCCAGGCGATATTCATAGTCGCGGTAGCTCGCCAGATTGTCACACCAAGCCTTGCCCCAGAAGGTGGCCGCGATAACACGGCCGGCGATCACGACGGGCGCCATGCGGTGACCCTGCTTGCGCAGCTTCTCCGCGGCGACCGCGGCGTTGCGCCGTCTCTCGGCCACCGTAACGTAGTCCGACCACCCACTATACTCGCCATGGTACCGGGCCATCGCCTTCAATCCTTCATCGCCGCATTTAAATCCAGTGCGACCAGCCGCAGCAATTCGGTGTCCGGCATCTCGGTCAGGTTGATCTCGCCACCACCCGACAGCAACTCATCTGACACGCCCCGCTTCGAGTCGATCAAGGCGTCGATCCTCTCCTCGACTGTGCCGCGGCAGACAAATTTGTGCACCAGGACGTTCCGTTTTTGTCCAATTCGAAAGGCCCGGTCGGTCGCCTGGTTCTCCACCGCCGGATTCCACCAGCGATCGAAATGCACCACATGCGATGCCTCGGTCAGCGTCAGTCCCGAGCCGCCCGCCTTCAGCGACAGCACGAAGAACGGCACGGCTTCGTCCGCCTGGAAAGTCTGGACCAGCGCGCGGCGGTTCTTTACCGGCGTCTCGCCATGCAGCACCAGGCCGGGACGCCCGAATATGTTGCCGAGATATGTCGCCAGCGGCACGGTCATCTCGCGGAACTGAGTGAACACCAACATCTTTTCCTGCCGGGAGGCCACGACCTCGGCAATCTCCCGCAGGCGTACCAGCTTGCCGCTGTCCTGTTCGCCCCAGACATTGTCGTTCAACCACTGCGACGGATGATTGCAGATCTGCTTGAGCCGCATCAGCATCGCCAATACCAAGCCCTGGCGTTGAATGGCGACGCTGGCCTCCAGCGCTCGTGCGAGGTCCTCGACCGCCTGGGCGTATAGCGCGGCCTGCTTGCGGCTGAGGCCGCAATACGCCTTGACCTCCGTCTTGTCCGGCAGGTCGCTGATGACTGCCTTGTCGGTCTTCATACGGCGCAGGATGTACGGCCGCACCAGTTCGCGCAGCGGGCCGTAGGGGTTCTGTTGGCGCTCGGTCAGGCCCTTGGCATAACGGCTGAACTGCTTCGCACTTCCCAGCAGCCCGGGGTTGATGAAATCAAAGATCGACCACAGATCGCCGAGATGGTTCTCGACCGGCGTTCCGGTCAGGGCAATGCGCGCGGTCGCCCTCAGCGCCTTGGCCGCACGCGTCTGCTTGGCGTTTGGATTCTTGATTGCCTGCGCCTCATCCAGAATGGCGAAGCGCCATTCGGTCGCCGCCACCACAGGCATGCGCAGCAGCGAACCGTAGCTGGTGATCGCCAGGTCAAGTTCACCTATCCGCTCCGGCGTAACCTGCTGTATCTGCTCTGCCGTCATCGCTGACGGATGAAGGATTGCCGCCATCAGGTCGGGGGCGAATTTCTCAATCTCGACCGCCCAGTTCGCCAGCAAGGACGCAGGCGCCACCAACAGGCTTGGGCGCCGCGCGCCACCGTTGCGTTGCTGCGTCAGCAACAGCGCCAGCACCTGGATCGTCTTGCCAAGTCCCATATCATCGGCGAGACAGGCGCCCAGCCCAAGCCCGGACAGCAGATGCAGCCACTGCACGCCGGCCTGTTGATACGGTCGCAGCACACCGTGCAACGCGATACCGATATCCGCCCCCGCCGCATCAGGCGCGCGCAATTTTTGCAACGTTTCCGCCAGCCATGGTCCCGCCGCCACACTCGACCAGTCGGCAGATGCCGCATCCGTTGCACCATCAGTGACTGTAGCGCCGGACAGTATCCGCATGGCTTCGGCAAACGTCAGGCCATCGCGCGCCGCCAGTTGCTCGGCGTCACGAAGCTGCTGCATGGCGCGCTGCAGGCGTTCGCGGTCTACCTCCACCCACTGCCCGCGCAGCAGCACCAGCGAGTCGGTACCAGCGAGCAGCGACGTGACCTCCCGGTCGCTGAGCGTTTCGCCGTCCAGTGTGATCTCCATGCGGAAATCGAGGACGCCGTCGAGACCAAGAGCCGACGGTGCGCGGGCTCCGACCGTGCCCCTCACCTGCGGGCGTGGAGGACGGTTCGCCCGCCAGGCAGCAGGCATGCGCACCACGACGCCGGCGCTTTCCAGATCAGCCGCGCTGGCCAGCAGGCGTGACGCTTCGCGCGGCGTCCAGCGCAGCGGATGGAAGATCTCACCGGCATCGATCATCGGCTTGAGCCACGCGCAGTTCTCGGCGGCCCGCTGGATCGGCATCAGCAGCGACAGCAATTTGTCGCGGTTTGCCGCTCCGGCGTACTCGCGCAGGGCCTGGCCGAGCGGCAGATGCTGCGCCTTGGCCTGCGCCGAAAGCCGTGTCGTGTAGGTGGCCATGAAGGCGAACGGCGCATCCTCGTCGCGGCGATTTTCCGCCAGGTTGAAATGCACGCGCCCGACAAGATTCCATGCTGGATTGAGGGCCTTCAGGAAGCCCTGGAGATCGGTCTTCGCGGCGCGCACGGATTGTGCCAGCGCCATCGCGGTGTCCTGCCACAACGCGCGCAATGTATCGGGGGTGAGATATTCCGCGCCCGCCATCATGGGCGCCGTCAGCACCAGGGACGCGAGTTCCGCCTCGGTTGGTGCCAAAATGTCAGCAACATCGCCGGCCGGATGCAGGCACAGCGCAGTCACATAGCGCGCGGCAAATCCACGCCACCACAGGAATTGCGGCGGCAGTGCCTCCCCGACCTCGCCGGCGCCAAGTTGCAGCAATCCGTGTCCGCCGCCGCGCGCGAACGCCTCGCTCAGGCGGGCGGCAATACGGTCGTCGAGTTCCGACGCGCCGCCGGATGATTCGAGAACAAGGTGTCCGTGCGGGGTAAGACGCAGACTCGAACGCGGCATGGGTTGAGTACGATGGATCGGCCGGTGATGGTCAAGCGGCTGATTTGCCCTCCCCGCACTCCGCGGGAGAGGTTGTGCTGCGGGGCGGCTTACGCGCTGCTCGTCGTGAACAGGTCTACGTGGCGCTTGACCTGGATGTTGTAGTTTTCGCGGTAACGGTCGCTGACCTGCTGGTGTACCGCCAGAGCGGCCGCATCACGCTCGACTGATGGCGGGTCGATCAGGTCGAAATGCCCGTATCGGTCCTCGCCGCGTACCAGCATCGCCTTGCAGCGGACGGGGCTGTCCACGCGGACATGGGTGGGGATGTAGTTCAAGCCGATCCCGACCCGCCGATGCGATGCGTGGTTTGGCGCGGAACGGTGCACTGCAAGCTCGTGGTGCAGTGAGAACTCGCCCGCACGCAGCGCCATCGCCACCGGGTTCGACTGGTCGAACGCCTCCATGATGGTCTGGCCGGCACGGTTGATGCTGTTCGCCAAACCCAGGGCAGCGTGATTGTACTGACGCGGCGCACCGCGGCTGGAAAGTTGCTCCATGCAGCCGGCTTGTTCGCTGGCATCCGTCAAGGCAACCCAGGCGCAGACCTGCTCCTTGGGTTCAAGGCCGAAATAGGTGCCGTCCTGATGCCAGGCGGCAAACGTCGGCGAGTGCGGTTCCTTGATGAAGAACGTACTCGTCCACACCAGGATGTTGGGGCCGATCACGTCCTCGATCGCGTCGAGGATCCGCTTATGGCGGATCAGCGTATTGAACCAGGGGGAATGCGCGTAGGCGTGGGAGCGCCATTTGACATCCGCCTCGGCGACCGGCGAGCCCAGTTCCTGTTCGAACCGTTGCAGGCCGGCAAGGCAGGTCGCCACTTCGTCCGGCGTCAGGGCGGGGACCGGAAACAGGAAGCCGTTGTAGCGGTATGAATCCACCTGTTCCTGGCTCAGTGCCTTCATTGCTTGCCTCCCTCCTGGATGCGGGCCGAACTGATGGAAGCCCCGTTCCACGATTGCGTATTTGGGGCACACTCTCGCCATGAGGTCCATGGTGCAAGGGATGGGGGGAGTCGATGGCCTTGCGCGAAGCTGACGCAATCCTGGTCGAACCGGCGCCCACCGCGACAGACGAAGTGCGCGCCCTGGTCGAAGAGTTGGAAGCGGTGCTCTCGGCGGAGTATCCGAGGGAGCAACGGCATGGCCTGAGCCTGGACGCAATCTTCCAGCCGCATATCCGCTTCTTCCTGGCGCGACTGGATGGCGTGGCGGTCGGTTGTGGCGGCGTGGCGCTGTTCCCCGACTTTGCCGAGGTCAAGCGCATGTACGTGCGCGATGCGGTGCGCGGTCGCGGTGTGGCGCAGGCATTGCTGGCAAGGCTCGAAACCGCGGCGGCCGATGCCGGACTATCGGTGTTGCGGCTCGAGACGGGGGACCGTCAGATTGCGGCGATGCGACTTTATGCGCGCGCCGGGTTTCGTCGCTGCGCGGCGTCCGGCGACTATGCCGCGATGGCTCCTCAGGCCATTGCGACGAGTGTCTTCTTCGAGAAGCAGATTGGAATGCCACCTGGCCAGAGCGGCGCTACGATCGCCAAAGCGACCCTGATCGCGGCCGAACCGCAATTGTTCGTGGCCGACATCGCGGCCTCCTGCGCGTTCTATCGGGAAAAGCTCGGATTCTCGGTCGCGTTCACCTATGGCGATCCGCCGTTCTATGGCCAGGTCGTGCGCGACGGCGCGCGCTTGAACTTGCGTTGTGTGTCCCGGCCCGTCATCGATCCGCAGTTTCGCGATAGCGAACAATGGCTGTCCGCATCGATCACGCTCGACGACGCGACGTCGTTGTTCCTGGAATTCCAGGCAATTGGAGTGCCGTTTCATCAGACGCTCAGGATCGAGCCATGGGGTGCCCGGACCTTCATCGTGCGCGATCCGGATGGCAACCTGATCCTGTTCGCTGGTCGTGGGGACGCGGCTGCCGCGTAGGCGCGGCGCGCAGCATCAGCGCCCTCCGGCTTGATCGCACGATCCAGCGGGACCAATGTGGCCTGGCGCCATGCCGATGACCGCCAGCATTCCCACGACGATCCCGCGCGCCGCGCTGGTTACCGGCGGCGCCCAGCGGATCGGCCGCGCCATTGCGCTGGCGCTGGCCGGTGCGGGCTTCGATATTGCGCTGCATTACCACACCAGTGGCGCCGCCGCTGAGACCGCCAGTGCGGAAATCCGCGGCGCCGGCCGACGCTGCATCCTGTTGCGCGCCGACCTGACGCACGAGGCCGAAGTCGTCCGCCTGCTGCCGCAGGCGACCGATGCGCTCGGCCCGATCGGCGTGCTGGTGAACAACGCCAGCCCGTTCGACCGCGACGAATGGCACGATGCCTCGCGTGCCTCGTGGGACAGCCACCTGGAACCCGGCCTTCGGGCGCCCTTCGTGCTGATGCAGCACTTCGCCCGCGTGCTGCCGGCCGATGCCGAAGGCGCGGTGATCAACCTGCTGGACCAGCGGGTCTGGTCGATCACCCCGCATTTCGTGTCCTACACCGTGGCCAAGGCCGGGCTCTGGGCACTCACCCAGTCGATGGCGCTGGCGCTCGCCCCGCGCGTCCGGGTGAACGGCATTGGTCCCGGTCCGGCGCTGCCGAACACCCGCCAGACTGCAGAGCAATTCGCCCGGCAATCCGCTTCGGTGCCGCTGGGGCACGGCACCAGCCCGGATGAGATTGCGCGCGCCGTGCTCGCCATCCTTGGCTTGCCGGCGATGACCGGCCAGATGCTGGCACTCGACGGCGGTCAGCATTTGCAATGGCAGCCTGGCCGCCTCGCCACGCCGCCTGAGGAGTGATCTGCATGGACTCACCGCCGATTGCCAGCAGCGCCAGGGCTCTCCGCCACGTGTTCCTGCGCGACCTGGTGCTCGCCGCCAGCATTGGCGTGCACCCACACGAGCACGCCGCGCCACAGCGGGTGCGCATCAATATCGACCTCGGCGTCGAGGACGATGGCGCACGGTTCCTGTCGCGCCCGCGCGTCGGGCGGGACGAACTATCTAGGGTGGTAGACTACGAGAAGGTGGCCGATACGGTGCGCGCCATTGTCGCGTCAGGCCACGTCCGGCTGGTGGAGACCCTGGCGGAACGCATCGCCGAAGCGTGCCTGACGGATCGTCGCGTTCATGTCGCCCGGGTGCGCGTGGAAAAGCTTGATATATTCGCAGATGCAACATCTGCGGGGGTGGAGATAGAACGACGCCAAACGGACTTGTCCACCCCGTAACACTGCCGCGAGCAAGTACAGTGGGATGGCGGAATGTGTTAACTTTGTGAAAAGCTTGGCCACTGGAATTCTTTTGAATCAATCGCTTACTGAATGCCTAAATTATTGGCAATCCTTGCGGAGCCTAGCGATTCTGCCGCTTTCACGGAGTTGCGACTGAGCCTGCCCACAAACATATCCACAGGATCGGTGGATCATCCTGAACCGCCACTATGCCAGCAGTCAGACTGTAACTCCCACCGCGGAACGCGTGTGAGCAGGCGTTGGGCACTGGTGGAGCGCCGCCCAACCATCCAATTATGTGCCGCATGAGCGACAGCGATCCATCGCCGGGACCCAAGGGTGTCGCCGCGATCGAGGCGGCGTTGACCACGATGCCGGCAAATCCCGGCGTCTATCGCATGCTCGATGCCAAGGGCGACGCGTTATACGTCGGCAAGGCGCGCAGCCTGAAGAAGCGGGTCACCTCCTATACCCAGCTCGGCCGCCTGGATGAGCGGCTGCGGCGGATGGTCAACGAGACCGTTGCCATGGAGGTGATCACCACCCACACCGAGGCCGAGGCGCTGCTGCTCGAGGCCAACCTGATCAAGCGGCTGAAGCCGCGCTTCAACATCGTGCTGCGCGACGACAAGTCGTACCCGTGGCTGATGCTCACCGAGGATCACCCGTTCCCGCAGATAGCCAAGCACCGCGGCGCGCATGTCCGCCAGGGCAGTTACTGGGGGCCTTTCGCATCGGCCTGGGCGGTGAACCAGACCGTCACCGCGATGCAGCGGGTTTTCCTGCTGCGATCCTGTGCCGACACGGTGTTCGCGAACCGTACGCGGCCTTGCCTGCTGTACCAGATCCGCCGCTGCTCAGCGCCCTGCGTGGGTCGCATCGACGAAGCGGATTACGGGCGACTGGTCGGCCAGGCGAAGGCGTTCCTGGCCGGCAAGTCCGCCACCGTACAGCGCGAACTGGCCAACGAGATGGAGCATGCCGCCGAGGGCCTGGAGTTCGAGCACGCCGCTGCGGTGCGTGATCGCATCCGCGCGCTGACGTTCGTGCAGGGCAACGACGTGGTGAACCCCGCCAGCCTGACCGATGCAGACGTGATCGCAGCGTGGCAGACCGCCGGCCAGACTTGCGTGCAGGTGTTCTTCGTCCGCGGTGGCCGCAACAACGGCAATCGCGCGTTCTTCCCGAGCCATGCGAAGGCCGAAGAGGCCGCCGAGGTGTTGGCCGCGTTCATCGCGCAGTTCTATGACGACAAGCCGCCGCCACCCTGCGTGCTGGTGAACCACCGGCTGCCGGAACAGGAACTGGTGGCCGAGGCACTGAGCCTGAAGGCGGACCGCAAGGTGGAGATCCTGGTACCTCAGCGCGGCGAGAAGCGTGCCGTGGTGCAGCATGCCGAAATCAATGCGCGTGAAGCGCTCGAGCGCCGGCTTGCGGAGTCCGCAGGCCAGGCGAAGCTGCTGGAGGGTGTGGCGCAGGTGTTCACCCTGCCCGCGCCGCCTGAACGGATCGAGGTCTACGACAACAGCCACATCATGGGCACCAACCCTTACGGCGTGATGATCGTCGCCGGCCGCGAGGGGTTCACCAAGGCGGCCTATCGGAAGTTCGCCATCCGCGGCCCGATCACCCCGGGCGACGACTTTGCCATGATGCGCGAGGTGCTGCAGCGCCGCTTCACCCGCGCGCTGAAGGAGCAGGCCGAGGGTGGCGCGCCGACCGACTGGCCGGACCTGGTGCTGATCGATGGCGGCGCAGGCCAGCTCTCGGCGGCGCGCCAGGTGCTGCAGGACCTGGGCGTAAACGACGTGAAGCTGGTGGCGATCGCGAAAGGCCCGGATCGCGATGCCGGCCGCGAGTGGTTCCACACTGATGGCGTCGAGCCGTTCCAGCTTCCGCCGCGCGACCCGGTGCTGTATTTCCTGCAGCGCCTGCGCGACGAAGCGCATCGCTTCGCCATCACCACACATCGGGCAGGACGTTCGAAGAATATCCGACAGAGCGAGCTGGACGAGGTCCCCGGCATTGGGGCTGCCCGCAAGCGCGCCCTGCTGAACCATTTCGGCTCCGCGCGCGGGGTGAAGATGGCCGGCCTCGGCGATCTGGAAGCGGCCCCAGGCATCAGCCGCGAGACGGCGCGGCGGGTGTATGCCCATTTCCACCCGGGCGTGCGGATGGAGCAGGCATCGTAGCGACCTGTTCCCCAAAGAAAGTAACAGCACGGGGATGGATTTGCTGTTCATCATCGCCTGACCATTGTTGCCGCGCGCCGCGCTTCCCCCTCCCCGAACCCAACGCGAACGGGTAGGCTGCGCGCCAATGCTGACGGACCTGCCTAATCTGCTGACGCTCTCGCGCATCGCGGCCATACCGCTGCTGGTCGCGCTGGTTGCGCTGCGCCAGCCGGCCACCGACTTCGCCGCCTGCGTGCTGTTCAGCGGCGCCGCCATCACCGACTATTTCGACGGCAGGGTAGCCCGCGCCCGCCGGCAGCAATCCGACCTCGGCCGCATGCTCGACCCGATCGCCGACAAGCTGCTGGTCGGCGCGGCGCTGATGATGCTGGTCGGCCTGGGGCGGCTGTCCGCCTGGGGCCTGTATCCCGCCATCGTCATCATGCTGCGCGAGATCCTGGTCAGTGGCCTGCGTGAATATCTCGCCGGTATCCGGATCGGCCTGCCGGTCACCAGCCTGGCCAAGTGGAAGACCGGCTTCCAGATGGGCGCCCTGGGCACATTGCTGGCCGGCGACACCTCAGCCCATCTGCTGCACCTGTCGTTCATTCCGGTGAGCATCATCGGCGAAGCGATGCTGTGGGTCGCCGCCGGCCTGACCCTCTGGACCGGATGGGACTACCTGACGGCTGGCCTGCGCCACGCATCCGGTCCGCGAACCGCAGGACTGCCAAAGAGCCAGCAGCCCTCGTGAGAACACGCGTTTGAAGGTACTCGGCATCGTCGGCTGGTCCGGCAGCGGCAAGACCACGCTGCTCACCTCCCTGATCCCGTTGTTGCGCGCAGGCGGGCTCACCGTATCCACGGTGAAGCACACCCATCATGGCTTCGACATGGATCGGCCCGGCAAGGACACCTACCGGCATCGCGAGGCGGGCGCGCATGAAGTGCTGGTCGCTGCAGGCACGCGTTGGGCGCTGCTGCATGAGGTCACCGGGCCGGAGCCGACGCTCCCCGAACTGCTGGCCCGCATGCAGCCGGTCGATCTCGTGCTGGTCGAGGGCTACAAATCGCACCCGTTTCCCAAGCTGGAGGTGCATCGCCCCGCGCTGGGCAAGCCGCCGATCTGGACCGAGGAGCCGGATATCGTCGCGGTCGCCAGCGATGCGCCGATCACCTGCGACCGTATCGTGCTGCCGCTGAACGATGCTGCGCGGATTGCCGCCTGGGTGCCACACGCTGCTGCGATGATTGAATCAGAGTGATGGGACGCTTGAGCACGGCGCGCGACACGGGCACAGTCCGCCCCGGCTGGCTCCGTCCGGCCCGTCACCCCGACGTTCCGTCCCCGTGGGAGCCCTGCTTTATGCGGCGCATCGCTGTCTCATGCCTGTGTTTGGCGCTGTCCGGTTGTGGCTACAACACGTGGTGGAACCCGCCGTTCACCACCGGCTCCAATCCGAATGCTCCGGTCGGCGACAGCGAAAATATGCGGCGCGTCATGGGCGAGCAGGTCGAGCCGCCATTGTTGACGACGGAGCCGGGCGATGTGTGGCCTGGCCCTCTGCCGCCCGAACCGACCCTGCAGGAGCTTGAACAGCAGACAGGCCAGACGGCGCAGCCGGAGCAACCGGTGCCAGGTTCACCTGAATTCGAGCAGAACAGGGGGGCGCCGAACCTGCCACCGCCGCCAGCCAACCGCGGGAGTTCCACCCCGCCTGGATCGAACCAGCCTCCTCTCGCGCCATTGCCGAACCCAGCCGCGCCACAGGCCACCAACCCGGTACCGCCGCCGCCGCGCAATCCAGCCGGACAGGTCTACCAGACGCCGGCCGGCCCGACGGTAACCAACGGCGGCACCAGCGGCTACCAGACCACCACGACGCCCGGCGGCGGCTCCGCCATCGTGGTGCCCAATGGCAATGGGACCAGCACGATCATACATTCGGATGGCAAGATCGAGACGGTACCAACCCCACGCTGAATTGGCCCACGCTGAATTGCCCCACGCTGAATCGCCATGACAGATGTCGATGCCCCGCTGACCGTCCTGTATTTCGCCTGGCTGCGCGAGCGGACCGGCACGTCGCAGGAGAGCGTCACTCCGCCGCCCGGGGTGAACACGGTCGGCGCGCTGGTTTCATGGCTGATCCAGCGCAGCCCCGGACATGCCAGCGCGTTCGCCAACCGCCGCACGGTGCGGTGCGCGGTGAACCAGGACTTCGCCGAGCCGGATACGCGGGTGAACCCAGGCGACGAGGTGGCGTTCTTTCCGCCGGTGACCGGGGGCTGAAATCATGGCCACGATCAAGGTGCAGACCGAGGATTTCGACATTGGTGCGGAGTTCGCGGCGCTGACCGCGGGGCGGACGGATATTGGCGGAATCGGCTGCTTCGTCGGCACGGTGCGCAACAATGCGCTCGACCAGTCGGTGGCGGCGATGACGCTGGAACATTATCCGGCGATGACCGAGCGCGCGATCGTCCGCATCACCGATGAGGCGGAGCGGCGGTGGGAATTGCTGGGCTGCACGGTGATCCATCGCGTCGGGCGGCTGGTGGCGGGCGACAACATCGTGCTGGTGCTGGCTGCCTCGGCGCATCGCCAGGCGGCGCTGGAGGCGACGGCGTTCTTGATCGACTGGCTGAAGACCAAGGCGCCGTTCTGGAAGAAGGAAGAGTTTGCCGAGGGTGGCGGCGCGTGGGTGGAAGCTCGCGACGCGGATGATGCGGCGGCGGCCAGGTGGTAGACTTCCACCCAGCCCTCTCCCGTTGCGGGGGCACGGAATGTGGTGTCCGGCCCCTTCGCCCGCGCAGCGGGAGAGGGTTGGGGTGAGGGCTCCCCCCTACGCCTTCACCAGCGGGCAGTTCCCCTCGCTCATCGGCCGGAACGCTTCGTCCATCGGCGTGGTGGCAACGACCTTCGCGACGTCCCATTCCTGCTTGCTCTCAGAAGGCTGCTTCGCCTCGAACAAATAGCAGGGATGCAGCGCGCGGCCG